>JAIEPK010000454.1 GCA_019749875.1 Candidatus Binatia bacterium
CAGCTGACGCCGCACCTCGGCTTCGACCTGCGCGACGTCCTGTTCCGGCCCGACACCGAGCCGGCGCCCGCCTGCGCGACGAACGACCGCACGCCTGCCGCGGCGTACGTCGATCTGCGCCGCATGGTCGCGCGCGGGCCGGCGCGCGCGGCCGGTGCCGACCGGCTGCACGAGACGATCGTGTCGCAGCCCGCGGTCTTCGTGGCCGACTACGCGCTGGCGCGGCTCTGGATGGCGTGGGGGATCTCGCCCGACGCATTGATCGGCTACAGCGTCGGTGAGCTCGTCGCGGCCTGCCTGGCCGGCGTGTTCTCGTTGGCCGACGCGCTACGCCTGGTCGCCGAGCGCGCGCGTTTGATCGACCAGCTGCCGCGCGGCGCGATGCTCGCCGTGAACGCGCCCGCGGCGGAGCTCGCGCCGTTCCTCCAGTGGCGGGACGACCTCGACGACGGCGGGATCGCGCTCGCTGCCGTCAACGGCCCGTCGCTCTCGGTCGTGGCCGGGCCCGTGCCGTCGATCGAGCGCGCCGAGCAGGCGCTCGCCGCCGCAGGCTTCACCTGCCGGCGCGTCGACACCAGCCACGCGTTCCACTCGCCGATGATGGCGCCCGTCGCCGCACCGCTCGCCGAATTGGTGGCGTCGCTCGAGCGCCGTCCGCCGCAGATCCCGTTCGTCTCGAACGTGACCGGCGACTGGATCACCGACGAGGAGGCCACGTCGCCCGAGTACTGGGCCCGCCACCTCTGTGCGACGGTCCGCTTCGCCGAGGGAGCCGAGCGGATCTGCGCGGGCGAGCGCATCTTCCTCGAGGTCGGCCCGGGGAACGCGCTCACCAGCTTCGCGCTGCAGGGCGCGCCGGCCGCGGCACGACGGGTCGCCATCGCGTCGCTGCCGGCGCGCTACGAGCGTCGCGGCGAGGTCGAGACGATGCTGCGCGCGCTCGGCAGGCTCTGGTCGGCCGGTGTCCAGCCGAGCTGGTCGGGCTTCCACGCCGATGCGGAGCGGTGCCGCGTTGCGCTGCCGACCTATCCCTTCGAGCGGCAGCCCTACTGGCTCCGCGTTCCGGCGGGTGCGCGGCCGGGTTCCGCGCCGAGCCGCGCACCGCAGCCCGTCGATGACTGGTTCTCGGTGCCGGCGTGGCGTCAAGCGCCGCTGCCGCCGGGTCGCCCGGCGTCCGATCATCGGCACGCCGTCGTGCTCGCCGACGCGCTCGGCATCGGCAGCGCGCTCGCCGCCGAGCTGCGCGCGCAGGGAGCACAGGTGTCGCTGGTGCGTCCCGGCGTCGGCTTCCGCGCCGTCGCCGAAGGCGTGTTCGAGGTGGAACCCGGGCAACGCCCGTCGCACGACGCGCTGCTGGCGAGCCTGCGTGAGCAGGGCGGCACGCCGACCGAGCTCTATCACCTGTGGACGCTCGACGACCTCGATCACGATACGGAGCTCGAGCGCGTGGAGCGTGCACAGGCGCTCGGCTTCCACGACGTCCTGGCGCTGGTGCAGGCGCTCGCCGCCGACGACGCGACGCTGGCGCGGCGCCTGGTGGTCGCCACGCGCGACACCCAGGAGGTGCTGCCCGGAGACGAGCTCCGTCCCGCGTACGCAACGCTGGTCGGACCGTGCCGCGTCGCCACGGCGGAGCACCCGGTCCTCGCAAGCACGCTGGTCGACCTGGCTTCGGTGCCCGACCGCGCGACCGACGCGGCCACTGTCGCGCATGCGCTCATCGCGGAAGCGCGCGCGGCCGCTGCCGCACCGATCGTCGCGTTCCGCGCCGGCGGTCGCTGGCTGCCCGGGTTCGAGGCGCTGCGTCTCGAGCCCTGGCTCGCCGAGCGCGTGCCGCTCCGCACCGAGGGCACATACGTGGTGACCGGCGGGCTCGGTGGGATCGGTCTCGCCATGGCAGGGTTCCTCGCGCGCCGTGCGCGGGCGCGGATCGCGTTGCTCGCGCGCACGGCTCTCCCCGAACGGCAGGGCTGGGACGAGTGGCTCGCGCAGCATGCGCAGGACGACCCGACGAGCGGCCGCATTTCAGCGATCCGCGAGATGGAGGGCGCGGGCGCGCAGGTGCACGTGGTCGCGGTCGACGTCGGCGATACCGACGCGATGCGCGCCGCACTCGACGACGTACGGCGCAGGTTCGGTCCGATCGCCGGCGTGCTGCATGCCGCGGGTGTTCCCGGCGCTGGGCTCATCGCGCTCAAGGACCACGCCGAGGCGGCGGCCGTGCTGCATCCGAAGGTTCGCGGGACCCTGGTGCTCGACGACGTGCTCGGCGACGAGCCGCTCGACTTCCTGCTTCTCTTCGGCTCCGTCTTCTCGGCGCTGGGCGGCGTGGGGCAGGTCGACTACTGCGCGGCCAACGCGTTCCTCGATGCATTTGCCAGCCAGCGCGCGCGACGTCGCGCCGGACGCACGGTGTGCATCGCGTGGGGAGCATGGAAGTGGGACGCGTGGCAGGACGGCCTGCTCGCCAGCCTGCCGCACGCGCAACGCCTGATGCGCGAGTTCCGTGCCCGGTGGGGCATCGGCTTCGAGGACGGGGCGCAGGCGATGCTGCGCGCGCTCGGCGCCGCACTGCCGCAGGTGGTGGTCTCCACGCAGAGCGTCGACGCGCTCGCCCAGCAGATGCGGGAGCTGACGCTCGCGGGCATCGCGGGCCAGCTCGGCGGCGACGCACCCCGGCACCAGCGCCCGGCGCTCGGCACGGAGCTGGTCGCGCCACAGGACGAGCGCCAGGCGGCGCTCGCCGAGATCTGGAAGGGTGTTCTCGGCCTCGAGGAGATCGGCATCCACGACGACTTCCTCGAGCTCGGTGGCAACTCGCTGCTCGCGACCCAGCTGCTCGCGCGCGTGAGCGCGGAGCTCGACGTCGAGCTCACGGTCAACGCGCTGTTCGCGGCACCGACGATCGCGACGCTCGCCGCGGCGCTCGATGCGAGCGAGGGGCCCGGCGACGAAGCCGAGCCGCTGGTCGCCGTACCGCGCGACCGGGCGCTGCCGCTGTCGCCGCCGCAGGAGCGGCTCTGGTACCTCGATCAGCTCGACCGCGGCAATCCGGCCTACAACTACGTGACGGCCGTGCGCCTCACGGGCGCGCTCGACGTCGGCGCGCTCGAGCGCTCGCTCAGCGAGCTCGTCCGCCGCCAGGAGGTCCTGCGCAGCCGCTTCCCCGCGCGCGGTGGCGCGCCGACGCTCGAGATCCTGCCCGCGATGCGGATCGAGCCCGAGAAGCTGTCGGTGCACGAGGCGGACGACGCGGCGTGGTCCGCGGAATGGCGGCGAATCGCCGACGACTTCGCGCGCCGGCCGTTCGACTTGACGCTGGGGCCGCTGTTCCGCGTGCTGCTCGTCGAGCGCTCCGCTCGCGAGCACGTGCTGGTGTCGGCCGCGCACCACATGGTGATCGACCACCTGTCCGTGCCGGCGTTCGTGCGCGAGCTCGGTGCGCTCTACGAGGCGTTCGTGCGCGGCACCACCGTGTCGCTGCCCGAGCTGCCGATCCAGTATGCCGACTTCGCGGCCTGGCACCGCCGCCGTCTCGAGGGTCGGCGCATGGAAGACCTGCTCGCGTACTGGCGCGGCGTCTTTCCCGACGCGCCGCCGCCGCTCGACCTGCCGACCGACTACGCTCGGCCCGAGCTGCCGAGCGGCAAGGGTGGCTGCGAGGTCCGTCCGCTGCCCGGCGACGTCCTCGAACGGCTCGACGCGCTCGGCCGTGCCGCGGGTGTCACGCCCTACATGACGCTGCTCGCGGCGTTCGCGACGCTGCTGCTGCGCTACACGGACCAGGAAGACATCGTCATCGGGGCGCCGATCGATCTGCGGGTGCGTCGCGAGCTCGAGCCGCTGGTCGGCTTCTTCGTCGAGACGCTCGCGCTGCGCATCGATCTGTCGGGCGATCCGACGTTCCGCGAGCTCCTGTCGCGTGTGCAGCGTCGTGCGACCGACGCGTACGACCACCGTGACCTGCCGTTCGATCGCCTCGTCCGGATGCTCAACGTGCGCCGCGATCTCGGCCGGAGCCCGCTCTACCAGGCGATGTTCCTGCTGGTGGATGCGGCGATCCCGGTCGCGCAGATGGCCGGCTTGACCGTCGAGCCGGTCGAGGTCGAGCGCGGTGGCGCGATGACCGATCTGTCGCTGCTCGTCGAGCGGCGCAGCTCGGGGGCGGTCGCCAAGCTCGAGTACAGTACCGACCTCTTCGAGCGTGAGCGCATGGCGCGCATGCTCGCGCACTATGCGGAGCTGCTCACCGGCATCGCTGCCGATCCAGACCAGCGCCTGTCGCAGCTGCCGCTGCTCACCGCCGACGAGCGGCAGCGGATCGTCGTCGAGTGGAACGCGACCGCGCGTTCGCTGCCGACCGATACGGGCATCCACCGCCTGGTCGAGGCGCAGTGCAGGCGCACGCCCGACGCGACGGCGCTGGTCTGGGGCGCCGAGCGGATCAGCTATCGGGCGCTGGACGAGGACGCGAGCCGGCTCGCGCGCCGTCTCCGCCGGCACGGTGTCGGAGGTCAGGCAATCGTCGCGGTTTGCCTGGACCGCTCGCCGCGCATGGTGAGCGCGCTGCTCGCGATCCTCAAGGCGGGGGCGGCGTACCTGCCGCTCGATCCGAACCACCCGGCCGATCGGCTCGCGGCGATCCTCGACGACGCGAGCGCGAGCCTCGTGCTCACCGAGACCACGCACCGCGATCGGCTGCCGCTCGAGCGGTCGGCGCTGGTGCTCGACGCCGATTCGGACGACGCCGATCCCGACGCCGCGGTCGCGACCGAGCTGGATGGCGCCCCGTGCGCCGCGGACGAGGGTGGACGCCTCGCCTACGTGCTCTACACGTCGGGCTCGACGGGCCGCCCGAAGGGCGTGCTGATCGAGCACCGCGCCGTGCTGAACCACCTGTCGTGGGCGATCGACCTGCTCGGCGTCGACACGCTGCAGCGCGTCCTCGCCGCGACCTCGATCACGTTCGATCCCTCGGTGCTCGAGCTGTTCGCGCCGCTCGCGGTCGGCGGCGCGGTCGTCCTGGCGCGCAACGCGCTCGAGCTGCCGCACCTGCCTGCCGCCGACCAGGTGACGCTGATGGTCACCGTGCCGTCGGTCATGAGCGAGCTGCTCCGGCTCGCAGACCTGCCGGCGTCGCTCGGCACCGTGATCCTCGGCGCCGAGCCGCTCTCACAGGACCTCGTCCGTCGCGTGTATCGCCAGCACGGCGTCCGTCGGGTGTTCGACTTCTACGGCCCGACGGAGACCACGATCGCGTCCGTGGTCGCGCTGCGCTCCGAGTTCGATACGGCGAACATCGGCTCGCCGATCGCCAACACGCAGGTCTACGTCCTCGATCGGCACGGCAGCCCGGTACCGATCGGCGCTGCGGGCGAGCTCCACATCGGCGGTGCCGGGCTCGCCCGCGGCTACCTGAATCGCCCCGACTTGACGGCCGCCGGGTTCGTCGCGAATCCGTTCGCCGCGCGCGACGACGAGCGGCTCTATCGCACCGGCGACGTGGTGCGCTTCCGGCGCGACGGCAAGCTCGAGTTCGTCGGTCGTCGCGACCATCAGGTGAAGGTGCGCGGCATGCGCATCGAGCTGGGCGAGATCGAAGCGATGCTGGCGCGGCATCCGTCCGTCCGTGAGGCCGTCACGGCCGTGCACCGCGGCCGCGGCGACGCACAGAGGATCCACGCCTACATCGTACCGCAAGGCAGCGCGAGCCCGCCGATCGAGGAGCTGCGGACGTTCCTGCGCAGCAAGCTGCCGAGCTCTATGGTGCCGAGCACGATCGCCGTGCTCGACCGCCTGCCGCTCACGCGCAGCGGCAAGCTCGATCGCACGGCACTCGCCGAGATCGCCGCCGACGCGACCCCGGAGCGCACGACCTACGAGGCACCACGCACGCCGCTCGAGGAGCGTCTGGCGGCGATCTGGGCAGAGATCCTCGGCGTCGAGCGCGTCGGCATCGACGACGACTTCTTCGACCTGGGCGGGGACTCCGTGCTCGCGATCCGCATGGTGGCGCGCGCCAGCGAGGCCGGGATCCACCTGAGCCCGCGCCACCTGCTCGACCATCCGACGGTGGCGGAGCTGGCGGCCACGGCGGCCACGGCGGATGCGTGCGCCGCACCGCGCGCCGACGACGCTCCGCACGCAGGTGCGGTCCCGCTCACCCCGATTCAGCACTGGTTCCTCGCGTCGGAGCCGCCCGACGTCGAGCGCTTCGCGCTGGTCTTCACGTTGAAGGCGCGCAAGCCGCTCGACGCGGCCCTGCTCGATCGCGCCCTGCAGCAGCTCGTCCGGCACCACGACGCGCTCCGCATGCGGGTGCGGCGCGTGGGCGACGCGTGGCTGCAGTCGATCGCGCCGGTCGAGGAGTCGGCCAGCATCCTGTCGACGGCGAACGTGGCACTGCTCGACGCGGCGGCGCAGCAGGACGCGATCACCGCGTCGGTGGACGAGCTGTGCCGCGGCTTCGACCTCGCCGATGGCCCGATCGCCGCGGCGCGGCTATTCGACTTCGGGCCGGACGCATCGCCGCGATTGATGCTCGCGGTGCACCACTTCGCGTTCGACTTCCTGTCGGCCGCGATCTGCCTGTACGACCTCGAGCTGCTCTACGGCCAGCTCGCCCGCGGCGAGGAGCCGACCTTGCCACCGCGCACGACGTCGTTCGGGTCATGGGCGCACCGGCTCGCCGAGGCCGCCGGCACGGGATCCTTGCAGCAGGAGCTCGCGTTCTGGAAACGTCAAGCACGCAACGGTGATGCCGGGCTGCCGACCGACTTCGCGGTGCGAGGAGACGCGCCCGTGGAGGGCTCGAGCCGCCGGCTCGTGTGCTCGCTCGAGCCCGACGAGACCCAGCAGATCCTGTCGTTGCGCGCACGCGACAAGCGCGTCGGGATCGAGCACGTCCTGCTCGCCTCGCTGGTGAGCAGCGTTGCGCGCTGGAGCGACTCGCGGCGGCTCACCGTGGACCTCGTCGGGCACGGACGCGAGCATGTCGTGGACGGTGTGGACCTGTCGCGGACGGTCGGCTGGTTCACGACGCTCTGCCCGGTGAGCTTCGGCTGCGAGCCGAGCTCGACCCTGTTCGAGCTGCTCGACCAGGTGCGCCAGCGCATGGGCGAGC
This sequence comes from Candidatus Binatia bacterium, assembly GCA_019749875.1. GTDB lineage: Bacteria > Desulfobacterota > Binatia > UBA12015 > UBA12015 > VGTK01. The sequence goes on from JAIEPK010000454.1 coordinate 7,124, forward strand.
TGCCGAACCATGGCATCGGTTACGGTCTGCTGCGCCATCTGGTCGATCCAGCGGACGTGGTCCGAGGGTTGCCGGCGTCGAGCGACGCGGAGATCTCGTTCGACTACGTCGGACAGTTCGATCCGCTCGAGCACGCGTCGCTCTTGTTCTCGCCCGAGCCGGACCTCTGCCGGCCGGTCTACGGTCCGCGTACGGTGCGGCGGCACAAGCTCGCGGTCTCGGCAGCCTTCGTCCAGGGCCGTCTGCGGATCGAGTGGGACTACAGCACCGCGCTGCATCGCGAGGACACCATCCAGAAGCTGGCGCAGGCGTTTCGCGACGACCTGCTGCGGCTCGCACGCTGAGCGAAGGGGGCATCTGTGGCGATCAAAATCGTCGGAGTCGTCGGAGCGGGAACCATCGGGCGCGGTGTCGCGCAAGCGCTCGCCGAGACCGGGCACCGCGTGCTCTTGGTGGACGTCGCGCAGAGCCAGCTGCAGGGTGCGGTCAGATCGATCGCGCGCAGCGTGCACGTGTTCCATGCGCTGCGCCCGCGCTCGGGCGAGCCCGGCGGGGTCGCTGCGGCGGACATCATCGACCGGATCGAGTGCTCGACCGACATCGCACTGCTCGGTCGTGCGGACTTCGTGGTCGAGAACGTGACCGAGAACCGTGCTGTCAAGCAACAGCTGTATCGTCGTCTGGACGAGATCTGCCGCCCCGAGGTCGTGTTCGCCGTGAACACCTCGGCGATCCCCATCGCCCACAACGCGAGCGTGACACGACGGGCGGAGCGCGTCGTCGGGATGCACTTCATGAACCCCGTGCCCCTGATGCCCGTCGTCGAGGTGGTGCGCAGCGCCGCGACCGCTGCGGAGACGATCGCGGCGGCGCGCACGCTGGTCTCCCAGATGGGGAAGGACTGCGTCGTGGTCGCGGACTCGGCGGGCTTCGTCACCAACCGGGTCATGATGCTGACGGTCAACGAGGCGATCGAGCTCGTTCAGGAGGGTGTCGCCTCGATCGAGGACGTCGATCGTCTCTTCCGCACCTGCTTCGGGCACAAGATGGGACCGCTCGAGACCGCCGACCTGATCGGGCTTGATACCGTCCTGTTCTCTCTCGAGGTGCTGCGCGACGAGCTCGGCAACGCCAAGTTCGAGCCCTGCCGACTGCTGCGCTGGATGGTCGACAACGGCCAGCTCGGCCGCAAGACCGGCTCGGGCTTCCATCACTACCAACAAGCGGCACGGGCGCAGGCCGGCGCCGCGAGCGGGAGGATCGAATGAACGACGGCACGGTGCGCGATACGGTCGGTGCGTTCCTGCGCGGGGCGCTGCGGCACAACGATCTGGCGGACGAGGACGACGTCTTCGCGCTCGGCTTGATCAGCTCGATGTTCGCCATGGAGCTGGTCGAGTTCGTCGAGCGCGAGTTCGGCATCGCGGTCGAGAGCGAGGATCTCGAGATGGAGAACTTCCAGTCGATCGCGGCGATCACGCGCCTGGTGGCGGCGAAGAGCGCCGTCGCCGGGGCCGCTCGCGGGATGGTCTCGTGACGCTCGCGCTGCACGCCGAACGGTGGTGCCGCGTCCCGCGCCCGCGGGTGGAGCCGCTGCTCCGGCTCTACTGCTTTCCCTACGCCGGGGCCGGAGCGTGGCTGTTTCGTGACTGGGGCGAGCAGCTCCCCGAGAGCACCGAGGTGGTGGCGGTCGAGCTGCCGGGGCGCGGCACGCGCATGGCCGAGGAGCCGGTGACCCGACTCGCCGCGCTCGCGAGCGAGCTCGCCGAGCGGCTCGCCGAGCGGCCAGGAGCGTTCGCTCTCTTCGGCCACAGCTTCGGTGGGCTGCTCGCCTTCGAGGTCGCGCAGGCGCTGCGCTGCCGCGGGCGTACGCCGCTGCACCTCTTCGTCTCGGCGACGCTGCCGCCGCAGCTGTGCCGACCGGCGCGACGCCTGCACGAGCTCGAGCGCGAGGCGCTGGTTCGCGAGCTGGTGCGGCTCGGCGGGATCCCGCCCGAGATCCTCGCCGACCGTGCGTTCCTCGAGCGCGTCCTGAAGCCGGTCCGCGCGGACCTCGAGGCCTTCGAGACGCACGAGTTCGCGCCCGGAGCACCTCTGCGGTGTCCCATCACCGTGTTCGGCGGGACGCGCGACCCGTCGGTGAGCCGCCGCCAGCTCGAGGAGTGGTCGCTGCACACCGAGGCCGAGTTCGCGCTGCAGATGCTGCCGGGCGACCACTTCTTCGTGCGCGCGCCGCAGTCGGGGCTGCTCGCTGCCGTGCGCGCCCGACTCGACAGCGCGATGGAGCTGCGATGAGCACGGTGCGGCCGAAGGGCGTGTCACGGCGCGAGCTCGGTTTGTCGGCACGGCAACTCGCGCTCGAAGCGGAGTACCAGGCCTTCGCGATGCAGGAGGTGGCGCCGCTCGCGGAGCAGATCGACCGCACCGAGGAGATCCCGCGGCCGCTGGTCGACCGCCTGGCGTCGGCCGGGATGCTGCGCGGTGCCGCGTTCGACGAGCCGCCGGACCCGATCGCGCATGGTCTCCGGCACGAGGCGTTGGCGTACGCGAGCGCCTCGGTCGAGGGGCTGGTGAACGTGCACCTGATGGTGACCGAGGCGCTCGAGCGCTGGGGCACCGCGCTGCAGCGGCGCCGCTGGGTGCCGGAGCTCGCAACAGGTGCACGCCTCGCGGCGCTCGCGATCACCGAGCCCGAGGTCGGCAGTGACGCGAGCAGCGTGCGGACGCGCGCCCGCGCGGCAGGTCGCGGCTACGTACTCGACGGCCGAAAGAAGTGGATCACCTGCGGCCAGATCGCCGACGTGTTTCTGGTTCTCGCACGCTGCGAGGAGGGGCCGGCGACGTTCCTCGTGCCGCGCGATGCGCCGGGCCTGCGCATCGAACCGATCCGCGGCCTCCTCGGCTGTCGCGGCTACATGCTGGCCGAGCTGCACCTCGACAGCTGCGCGGTGCCCGCGGACCATCTGCTCGGCGCCGTCGGGGCCGGGTTCTCGCACGTCGCCACCACGGCACTCTGCGCCGGACGGGTCAATCTCGCCTGGGCGTGTGTTGGAGTCGGCCAGGCGTGCCTCGACGCCGCTCTTCGCCATGCCGGCGAGCGTCGTCAGTTCGGGCATGCGATCGAGGACTTCGAACTCGTGCAGCGGATCCTCACGCGCATGATCGCGAGGATCGATGCAGCGTTCCTGCTCTGCCTGCGCGCGAGCCACGAGCGCGCGAGCGGTGGTGCGGCGGCGGCGAGCATGGAGGCGGCGATCGCGAAGTACTTCGCGTCGACCACCTTGACCCGCGTCGCGAGCGACGCCTTGCAGCTGCACGGTGCGCTCGGCTGCAGCGCCGAGGTGCCGCTGCAGCGCTACTTCCGCGACGCGAAGATCATGGAGCTCATCGAGGGCACCACGCAGATCCTGGAGACGATGATCGCACGCCAGGCGTCGTCGCGCGCGCGGGTCGCGTCGGCGCTGGGCGCGTGTGCGGGGAACGGCCGTGAGCAGTCGGCGAGCCTTTGACCTGAGCGCGCTCGACGCGCGTGCCAGGCACCGCGTCCTCGACCTCGTCGCGGTCGCGCAGACGCAGCTGCGCGCGGCGACGATCGACGACACGACCGGCACGCTGACCGTCGAAGCGGCGGACGACGCGGCGATGCAGTATCTCGCGAGCGTGGTCGCGCGGGCGACGCAGACGCAGAAGCGCCTGCGCGAGCGTGTTCTCCTGGCGCACACCCCCCGCGACGTCGAGTGCTTCGACGTCGACGATGCCCTGCGCGCCTCGGGCGACGTCTACGAGCTCGGCGAAGGTCTCGTCGGGCTGCGCGGCGACGTGCTGCGGTTGTTCCGCTTCTTCGAGAACGAGTTCCGCGCGCTGGCGCGCTCGTACGGCGCCGACGAGAACCACTATCCGGTGCTCGTTCCGCTCCATCTCCTCGAGCAGCTGCACTACTTCACGCACTTCCCGCAGCACGTGACCTTCTGCAGTCATCTGCCGGAGGACCTGCCGACGCTCGAATGGTTCGCCACCCAGGCGAGCGGCAGCGACGGCATGCTGGATGCCGGCATGCAGGCGCGGCTGGCAGCGCCCACGCACGCGCTGAAGCCCGCCGTCTGCCTGCCTTGTTACGGCCAGCAGCGTGGCCGTCGGCTCGCGCGCGACGAGATCGTCGCGCTCACGATGCAGAACCACGTGCTGCGCTACGAGGGCGGACGGGTGCGCTCGCTCGAGAGGTTGTGGGACTTCTCCGTGCGCGACGTGGTCTTCTTCGGCACGGGCAGCGCGCTCGAGCGCCTCCGCATGGCGGTGATGGAGCAGGCGATCGCGCTCTGTCGCGAGCTCGACCTCGACGCACGGATCGAGCTCGCCAACGATCCGTTCTTCCTCGACGCGAGCCGCCACAAGAGCGTCTACCAGCGACTCGGCGAGGTGAAGTACGAGCTGACGCTCGACCTGCCGCAGCGCGGCTACCGCCTCGCCGCCGGCTCGTTCAACCTGCACCGCGACTTCTACGCCTCGGTCTACGACATCCGCCTCGCCGACGGAGCGCATGCCGAGACTGCCTGCATGGGCTTCGGGCTGGAGCGCTGGACGTACGGCTTCCTGAGCCAGAAGGGGCTCGACTCCGGCGCGTGGCCGGCGCGGGTGCGTGGCGCGATCGAAGCGGAGGACGCGGCGGGACGCGCGGTGCGCGCCCCGGTCGAAGCCTGATCGGAAAGGAGTGCCTCATGGACGTGTCGCCTGAACGGATCCGCAGGATCGTCGCGCTCGCCGCGCGGGCGCCGAGCGGCGAGAACTGCCAGCCATTCCGCTTTCACTGGGACGGCGCGTGGCTCACCGTGTCGCACGATGCGGCGCGCTCGCGTCACGTTCTGAACTTCGAGAACCGCGCGTCCTACTTGACCCTCGGCTGCTACCTCGAGTCGATCGTGATCGCCGCGGCCAGCGAAGGTCTCGACGCGCGCATCGAGCTCGAGCTCGCGGACACGGCCGCGCGCGTCGCCTTCGTCGCGCGGGCGCAGGGCCCGTGCGGTGACGCGTCGCTGTTGCTCGATCGCTGCACCGACCGGCGGAGGTATCGCGGCGGGCCGATCGACGCGCCGCTGCTGCGCGAGATCGAAGACGACCTGCGAGCCTTCCCGAACGTCACGATCCGTCTCGTGGCGCCGAACGACGAGCTGGTCGATTACGTCGCGCACATGGAGCGCCTGCAGTGGTGCACCGAGCCGATCCACCGCGGCCACACCAGGTACTTCCGGCTGAGCAACCGCGCGGCGTCGCGCACGCGCGACGGGATGAGCCGGGCGAGCTTGAACGTCGGCCCGGCGACGGCGGCGCTGCTGGCGCTCGCGCGGCGCGACTTCCGCGTGCAGCGGACGCTCAACCAGTTCGGCTTCCTGCGCATCTTCGCCAAACGGGTGCGCGCGTGGGTGCGGTCGGCTGCCGCGCTCGGGTGCGTCACGGTGGACACCACCGACCCGGCGGGCCACGTGTCGGCCGGGCGGGCGACGCTGCGGACGTGGGTGACCTTGAACCGCGACGGCTATGCCGTCCAGCCGCTCTCCATCTGCAGCTACATGGTGTTCAACCGCGACGTCGGGCGCTATCCGGGCGAGCTGCCGGCCGCGTTCCGCGAGGGTGGGGCGTGGGGCGCCGACGTGCTGCAGCGAAATTATGACTTGCCACCGTCCGAGCACGTCGCGTGGTTCTTTCGTACGGGACGAGCGCCGCTGCGGCCCATGGCGGGACGCACGCTCCGTCTCCCGCTCGAGCGCGTCCTCACCGAGGTCGCGCCGCTCGACGAGCCGGAGGTCGCCCATGCCGTCTGAGAGCGCGCGTGCTGCGGAGCGCGCGCCGACCGGCGGCTACGTCGTCCGCTGGCAGGCGCTGCCAGGACCCTGTGCTCGTGCGAGCACGGCTCTGGACGGCGGCGCGCAGGTCGATGCCGCGATGGACGCGCGGCCATGGCTCATCCTGCTCGACGCCGGCGGTGTCGGCGACGCGGTCGCCCAGGTGCTCGCGATGCGTGGCGAGGCGTCCGTGCGCATCCCGCGCCGCGACCGCCGTGCGTGCGGCGTGAGCGACGGCGGCGTGAGCGAAGCGGACGACCTGCGACGCACGCTCGAGCAGCGTGCCGGCGAATGTCGCGGCGTGCTCTTTCTCTGGCCGCTCGATGTTGCCCTGGCAGGGGACGAGATCGCGGCCGGCGCCGACTGCCTCGCGGCACTCCTCGGCGTCGTGCAGGCGCTCGCGCTCGTGGGTGGCGCGCACCCGCCGCGGCTCTGGATCGTGACGCGCGGCGCCCAGTGCGTCACCGCGCGCGAGACGGGACGCGCGCCGCAGGCAGCCGTGTGGGGGCTCGGGCGGGTGATCGCGACCGAGCATCCCGAGCTGTGGGGCGGCCTCGTCGATCTCGACCCGAGCGGTCGCACCTTCGCCGACGCGCGCAACGTGTGCGATGCGATCGCGGCCGGCGGGGCGGAGGACCAGCAAGCGTACCGTGCCGGCGTCCGCTACGGCGCGCGGCTGGTGTCGCGGCCCGACGCGCCGCACGGCGCGG
>JAIEPK010000059.1 GCA_019749875.1 Candidatus Binatia bacterium
ACGTGTCGCGCAGCGAGTTGTAGGCGAGCCGGTACGCGACGTTGCCGGTCGCGTCGACCAGCGTCGACCAGAACTGCACGGCGACCGTCTGTAGCGCCGGGAGATCGCCCGCCGCGGCGTCCATGCGCGCGACGACCGCATCGAGCGCATCCGCGACCCGGCGACCACCGCGCAGCGCCGCGAGGCGCGCGATGTCGGGCGCGAGCGCGGAGCGCATCTCGACCACGCTGCGGACGACCACCGGATCGAAGCCGCCGGCGTCGGTGAGCAGCAGGTCGGGCAGCAGCTCGAGGCCGGCCGAGGCGCGGAAGTCGAGCACGCGCGACGCACCGCCGTGCTGGACGGCCACCAGCCGGGCCTGCGCGAGCCGCTTGAGCGCCTCGCGGACGGCGCCGCGGTTCACCCCGAGGGTCTCGCACAGCGCGCGTTCCGCCGGCAGCGGCTCGCCGGCGCGCATCGTCCCGCTGACGATCTGCTCGCGCAGCTGGTCGAACACCGCGTCGGACACGGATTGCCTGCGAACCGGCTTCAGCACGACTCGGGCCTTAGCGCGGCGTGGATTGCTGGTCAACTGGTCATACCAGTGCCCCTCGTGTCGCCGGTGACCACGTCCCGTCGCGGAAATCATTGCCTGACGAATCGTGAGGGTGCGGGCAGGTGAGCGAGAGCGAGGGGCGAGGGGACGACGAGCGCACTGGCAACCGTCACCGGAGCCGGACCTGTCGAGCGGGCGGGTCCGGCGGCAGCCGCGCATCAGGTGCTCGGGGCACGGGTGGCCGCACGTTGACGGCGCCACATCGTGCGCGCTAGCTCCGCACCATGAGCGACGAAGCGCCGGTGCTGGTCTGGGTCGACCTCGAGATGACCGGTCTCGACGTCGACCGCTGTGCGATCATCGAGATGGCGGTGGTCGTCACCGGCATCGACCTCGAGCCCCGTGCCGAGCTGGAGCGCGTGGTCTGGCAGCCGGACGAGGTGCTCGACCGGATGTCGCCCTTCGTGCGCGACATGCACACGAAGAACGGCCTGCTCGAGAAGGTCCGCGCGTCGCAGACCTCGCTCGCCGACGTCGAGAACGAGGCGCTCGCGCTGGTCGCCACGCACTGCAAGTTCCGCGAAGGCATCCTCGCCGGCAACTCGATCCACGTGGATCGGCGCTTCCTCGCGCACCACATGCCGGCCTTCGAGCACTTCCTGCACTACCGCCAGGTCGACGTCTCGACGCTCAAGGTCCTGACGCGTGGCTGGTATCCGCGCGGCGTGCGCTTCGAGAAGGAAGGCAAGGACCACACCGCGCTCGCCGACATCCGCGAGAGCATCGCCGAGCTGCGCCACTACCGGAAAGCGTTCTTGCGCGACGCTTGACGCCCGACACCTCTGCGGCATCCGCGCGGAGCGCCTTCGGCACGAGGCGCTCCGTGCAGGCACGTGCGCGGTGGTCAGCGTCGCGGGGGATCGTTGGCCGCCGCGGGTGACTCCGTCGGGCGACGGATCGCCGCACCACGGCTCATTCGCTTCGCCTCGGAGAGCGCGATGTCGGCGCGCTGCAGCAGGGTCTGAGCGTCGGTCGCGTCGTCGGGGGCCAGCGCGAGTCCGATGGTCGCCTGCAGCTGCACGGCCTTGCTCTCGACGTTGAAAGGCAGCGCGAAGACCGACAGCACGCGGGTCGCGACGTTGAACAGCTCGTTGCTGCCCGACAGCCCGGGCGCCAGGATCAGGAACTCGTCGCCGCCCGGCCGCGACACGATCTCCGGCGTGCGCAGCACCTCCTCGAGGCGGCGCGCCGTGAGGCACAGCACCTGGTCGCCGACCGATCGTCCCAGCTTCTGATTGACGTGTTTGAAATGGTCGAGGTCGACGTACAGCAGACCGACCTGCACGTGCGCGCGGCGCGCGCGGTCGAGCGCCTGCTCGAGGTGTCCGCAGAAGAGCTGCTGGTTCGGCAGCCCGGTCAACGGATCGTGCGGCACGTGGCGCGCGGTGATCTCCTCCATGCGATGGTGCTCCGTCACGTCGCCGTGCACGATCAGCACCTCGCCGGGATGGCCGGGGTGCGGCATGGCCGTCATGAGGAACCAGCGCTCGCCGTCGGGCGTTTGCAGCCGATACTCGAGCGTGAAGCGCTCGCGCATGCCGTCGGCCACCGACTGGATGCCGACGCGCGCCTCGAGCGCGGTCACCGCCTCCGGCCCACGTGCGCTCGCGCAGGCGGCGAAGTAGTTGGCGCCGACCTCGGTACCGCGCGGCCGGCCCTGCTCCTCGCGCAAGCGCTCCCAGGCGGCGTTGACGGCGACGATCGTGCCGTCGCGGCGGATCACCGCAGCGCTCGCGTCGCCCGCGGTCAGCTCCGAGCGGTCGCCGGACGGCGCCGCCGCGAGCGGGATCGCGGAGTCCGCCAGGCGGATCCGGAACGTCGATCCGACACCGACGCGGCTCTCGACGGCGATGGTGCCGCCGATCAGGTCGAGCAGCCGCGACACGATGTACAGCCCGAGCCCGACGCCGCCCTGCTGCCGGACCAGCGCGCTCTCGGCCTGGCGGAAGGGCTCGAAGATCAGCTCCAGGCTCTCCGGCGGAATCCCGCTGCCGGTGTCGCGCACGTCGATCACGACGTCGCCGTCGTCGACCCGTGCGACGATGGTCACGCTGCCGCGCGCGGTGAACTTGAGCGCGTTCACCACCAGGTTCTTCAGCACGACCTTGAGCTTGGTCGCGTCGGTCCACAGCCGCGGCAGCGTCGGATCGACGTCGAAACGGAGCGCGACGCCGCTCGCGCGGCGCAGCTCGACCGTCTCGGCGTCGATCTCGTCGAGCAGCGGCTGCAGGTCCAGCTCGCCCAGGTCGAGCGTCACGCGGCCGGCCTCGAGCCGGCTCAGGTCGAGCACCTCGTTGATCAGCTTGAGCAGATTGTGCGAGCTGCGCTGCATGCGGCGCAGGACGTCGGCCTGCTCGTCGTTCAGCGATCCGAACGCGCCGTCGAGCAGAAGATCCGCGTAGCCGATGATCGGGTTCAGCGGCGTGCGCAGCTCGTGCGACATCATCGCGACGAACTCGGACTTCAGGTTGTTGGCGTGTCCGAGCTGGTCGTTGATGCGCGCGTGCTCGAGCGCCATCGACGCGAGGTGCGCGATGCCCTGCGCGATGCGCAGCTGCACGGTCGCGAACGGCTTGCCGCCGTTCGGCATCGCGGCGGTCTGAAAGCCGACGATCTCCTCACCGCGCCGGAGCGCGAGGCACAGCACGGGCGTGCCCGGCTCGAGTCCGAGCAGCGCCACGATGCCGGTGTCGCTCGTGCTCGCGACGAACTGGTGCAAGGTCTCGCCGCCGAGGCGGTGCTGCAGCACGCGCACCGCATCGCGCGGCAGCTCGAGCGCACGCAGCGCCTCCCACGCGGCGGCGCCGATGCCGTGCGCCGCGACCGGGACGTACGCTCCGTCGTCGGGTCGCCGCAGCAGGGTGTGGCTCGCGCCGCACTCGAGGACCTCGGTCGTGACGTGGCACAGGCGGTCGAGCAGCACCGGCGTGTCGAACGACGCGAGCAGCTCCTGTCCCATGCGTGCGAGCGAGCTCGCGATGCGCGCCTCCTCGCGCTCCACGCGATGCAGCTCGACGCGCTCGAGCGCGAGCGCGAGCTGCTCGTTGATGCCGGTGAGCAGCGCGCGGTCGTTCTCGCTGAAGGCCTGCTCGTCGCCGATGCGCAGCGCGACCATGGTCAGCACGTGCACGCCGCGGACGCGCAGCGGAGACGCCATCAGCGCGCGCACGCGGGCGCCCGGCTCGGGAATCGACTGCGTCCACTCGAAGGCCGCCACGTCGTTGACCAGCAGCGTCCCGGCCTCGAGATGGCGACCGGTGAAGCTTCCCTCCGGAAGCTCCAGCGTCGCGTAGGTGGCCAGCATCCGTCTCGGTAGGCCGGTGTGCGCTCCGAGACGGAAGATGCCGTCGCTCGGATCGCGACGGAACGTCACCACGGCGTCGCACGGCACCACGCGGCGCACGTGCTCCTGCACGCGCGCGAGCAGCGCGTCGCCGTCGAGCGTCTGGCCGATGTCGCGCGCGACCTCGAGCAGCACCTGCGTGCGCTGCTCCGCGCTGGCGCGCTCGGTGACGTCGCGGGCGTTGAAGACGAAGCCTTCGAGACCCGCGTCCGGCGCGGGCGGCTGGCCGATCGCCTCGATCAAGCGCCAGCTGCCGTCGCGGTGGCGGAAGCGAAACACCCCGCCGCCCGCGCTCTCCGCACCCGGCTGCGTGCCCAGAGCATACTGCCCGATCAGGCGTGCCCGGTCGTCGGGATGCACCATGCTGAATGCGGAGCGTCCGACGATCTCCTCCGGCGCCCAGCCGAGGATGCGCGCGTGCGACGGACTCGCGTAGACCAGCACGCCGCGCGCGTCGATCACCGAGATCAGGTCGGTGCCGTTGTCGATCAGCGCGCGGTAGTAGCGCTCGCTGCGCTCGAGCGCGCGCTTGGCCGCGACGTACGCCTCGGCCGCGGCACGTCGCTGCGTGACGTCGCGGAAGTTGATCACGATCGCCCCGATCGCGGGATCGTGCAGCAGGTTCTGCCCGATCGCCTCGATCCACACCCACGATCCGTCGGCGTGACGGACGCGGTGCTGTCCCGAGACGCGCGTTCCGGGCGCCGCCAGGAGGCGCTCGAACTGCGCGCGCATCTCGGCGATCTCGTCGGGGTGCACGTTGTCGAGGACGTTCCGGCCGACGCGCTGATCGGGCGAGCGGTCGTCGATGCGCCCCGCCGACGGGCTCGCGTAGAGCACGGTGCCGTCCGCGGCGACGGTCATCACGCCGTCCGAGCCGTTCTCGATGAGCGCCCGAAAGCGCAGCTCGCTGTCCACGAGCTGCTGCTCGCGGCGCGCCCGCTCGGCGCGCTCCTCGGTCACGTCGCGCGCCCAGACCGTCAAGCCCTCGGGTGACGGGAAGAGGTGCTGCTCGAACCAGCGGCCGAGGTCGGGCGAGTGCTGCTCGAAGCTCTGCGTGCGCTGCGTGCGCTGTGCGAGGTGGTACAGATCCCAGACCTGCGAGCCGCGCGACTCCGGGTAGACGTCCCAGACGACACGGCCCAGCAGCTCGCTCGCCGTCCGCTGCAGGAACACCTCCGCTTGCGGGTTGAGATAGACGAAGCGCCACCCGGTGTCGTACGCGCACAGAGCCGCCGACATCGTGTCGAGGATGCTCGGGAGCCGCCGCCGGACGTGGCTGACGCCGCCCCGCGCCCCCGTGCGCTGACGATGCTCTGTGCTCACCGGTTGCGGCCTACTGCGCCTCCTTTCGACCGCGCCGCGGCGCGGCTTAAGGTTTTGTAAGGCCTACCGATGGCGCGCCACGGCCGTTCGCGACGCTCTTGCGCCGTCGCGGGTGACCGTCCGCCACACGGGTGCCGGTGAAGGCGTGCTCAGCGGCCGCGCGCGAGGCGCTCCGGATCGACGTCGGTGAGCGAGCGCAGCACCACGTCCGCATCGGCGAGCTTCGCCGCGTCCATGCCGGGGTAGGGCACGGCGATCACGCGCATGCCGGCCGCGCGCGCCGCGGCGACCCCCGACGGCGCGTCCTCGAGCACGACGCAGGACGCCGGATCGGCAGCGAGCTCGCGCGCGGCGAGGAGGAAGATGTCGGGTGCCGGCTTGCCGCGTCCGATGCGCGGATCGTCGCCCAGCACGACGGCGGCGAAGAGCGCGAACCAGTCCCGGTGACGCTGCGTCTTGAGCGCGAACAGACGGCGTCCGGTGCTGGTCGCGACTGCCTGCGGCACGCCGCGCGCGGCGAGCGCGCGCGTCAGCTCGACCGCGCCCGGCATCGGCTCGGCGGTCGGCATGAGGGCTTCCAGCATGCCCTCGCGCTCACGCAGGTAGTCCTCGGCGGTGATCGGCAGCTCGAGCGTCGCGACGAGATAGCGTGCCGACTCGATCGCCGGCCGGCCCACCATGTTGCTCTTGACGGACCAGTCGAAGGTCTTGCCGTAGCGTCCGACGATCTCCTGCGTGACCTCGGTGTAGAAGCGCTCGGTGTCGAGCAGCAGCCCGTCCATGTCGTAGATCACGTGCGTCGCGGGCGGATCGATCGGCATGCGAGGTCGCTTGCACGCGATCGTGCGAGCCGCAAGCATGCGCCTCGCACGATCGAGCACCACGCTCGACCCGAGGCTGGATCGCGAACGGAGGGGGAGATGCGGGCGATGCGAGCTGCGGCTTGGGTGCTGGTGATGGCCGTTGTGGCGGCATGCTCCGACTCCGGAGAACCGGAGGCGGGCGCTGCGCTGCAGGTCGGGGTCGCGCGGCGCGACATCACGCCGACGGCCGCGACGGCGCCGCCCGACGGCAGCGTCTACCTCGGCGGCTACGGCTTCGGCCCGGAGCGTCCCTCGAGCGGCGTGCTGGCGCCGATCTTCGTGCGCGCCTTCGTCGTCAGCAGCGCGGGCGGCACGATCGCGTTCGCCGAGAACGAGACGCAGGGCGCATTCGCGGCGTACAAGCAGGGTTCGTACGGCCACGCCGACGTGGCGCGCGCGGTCGAGGAAGCGACCGGTGGGGCGATCCCGCGCACGCACGTGATCGTCGGCTCGGATCACAGCCACGCCGGCCCCGACACCACCGGCGTGTGGGGCGGCCTGCCGGACGCGTACCTCGAGTACCTGCGCGACCAGACCGTGGGCGCGATCCTCGACGCGTACGCGGCGCGGCGCGACGCCGAGCTGTGGACCGGCAGCACGGATGCGACCGACCTGATCCGCAGCCAGTTCGACCTGCCGCCGAACGACGTGGTCGACGGCGAGCTGCGCGTTCTCGCCGCAGTCCCGCCGGGCGGCGATCCGACCGCGCCGTTCGGGCTGCTGGTCAACTACGCGGCGCACGCGACGGTGATGGGCGGCGACAACACGTTGGTGTCCGGCGACTGGCCGGCCGTGGTCGCCGACGCGGTCGAGCGCCGCTTCGGCATCGACGCCGCGGTGGTGATGGTCGCCGACGTCGGACGGACGCAGCCGCGCGACGGCGACGTGCCGGCTGACACCGACGTCGAGCGCCTCGAGGCCTACGCGGCCCGGGTGACCGACCGCGTGCTCGCCGCGGCGAGCGGCTTGACGCGACACGCCGGCGGCGAGGTCGCGTCGGCGCAGCTCTTCCTGCGCGAGCCGTACGCCAATCCGCTCTTCCCGCTGTCGTTCCTCGGCACGCAGATCGCGCGCAGCGATCGCGCGCCGTGGCTCGAGGCCGAGACCATCGGCACGGTGGTGAGCGCCGCCCGCGTCGGCGATCTCTTGTTCGTCGCCATCCCCGGCGAGGGCTACCCCGCGATCCAGCAGACGCTCGAGCGCCACGTCGACGCGGCCGAGCACTTCGTCTTCGGGCTCGCCAACGACCAGCTCGGCTACCTGATCGCGCCCGAGAGCGGCTACCCGCAGGTGCTCGCTGCGGCGCCCGACAACGACAACGCGGTCTTCAACGTGAGCTCGAGGATCGGCGACCACGTCGCCTGCGTCGCGCTCGCCGCATCGCGGGCGGTCGGCCTCGCCGTTGCGGACGAGCCGCCGACCTGCGCGCCGTACGCGGCCGAGGACCACACGCTGCCCTTCTGACCGTCATGCCGCTCGACTTCGTCGCACTCGCGGTCGCGTCGTTCGCGATCGACGGCATCGTCTGGGGGATCGCGGGCTACTGCGCGTTCCGGCTGCTCGGCGGACGGCGCTGGTGGCTCGGGATCCTCGCGACGGTGCTCGCGTCGTTGCTGCAGCAGGCGCTGGTGTTCGTGCCGCTGGTGCACCGTCTCGACCTGCGCATCGGTGACGAGACCGCGGCGGACCTGATCGGAACCGATCGCGTCGCCGACCTCATCACCTTCGATCCGTTCTCCGACGTCGCGGTGTCGGCGATCGCGATCGCGGTGGGCTTCCTCGTCGCGGGCGGCCTCGACGAGCGCCGTACGCGGCGCGCGGCGGAGGAAGCGTCACGTCGTTGATCCGGCTGTGAAACATGTTTACGCTCGAGCCTTCCCCATGAAGACGATGACCGTGCGGGACATCCGCCTGAACTGGCCGGAGGCCGAGAAGGCGCTCGCCCGCGTCGGTGAGATCGTGGTGACACGCGATTCCAGGCCGGTGGCGCGCATCCTGCCCTACGAGACGCGGCCGCGGGCACGGGGCAAGCGCTTCGATGCGGAGGAGAACCGCCGCTGGCAAGAGAAGTTCTGGCGCGACCGCGATCCGGGGCCGTCGAGCGACGAGCTGCTGCGCCGGGACCGCGAGGCATGAGCCTCTACCTCGACACGAGCTGTCTGCTGAAGCTGCTGTTGCCGGAAGCCGAGTCCCGGCGTGTGGCCGAGATGGTCGAATCGGAAGAGCACGTCGCGGTCTCGACCCTCGCGCAGCTCGAGGCCGCGACACAGGTGCACTGGCGCGTCGCGGGCGGTCACCTGAAGCCCCCCGGCGGGAGGGCGCTGCTCGCGCGAATGGACGACCTGCTCCGGCAGGCTCCCTTCGACGTCGTCCGGGCGCCCGCCGAGGTGATCGATGCGGCCGAGCAGCACGTGCGGGCGCTGCCGCGGAGCGGCTACTGCCCGACGCTCGACCGCCTGCACCTGGCGATCATGCAGGCGCTAGGGTTCGACCGGCTGCTCACCAACGACGACGCCCAGGCACGCGCCGGCCGGGCGCTGGGCTTCGCCGTCACCCTGCCCCGGTGACCATGCATCCGGACGCCGATTTCCACGAGATCCTGCGTCGCTTCCGCGACGTCGCCCCCGCGGCGGAGTTCTGGTCGCTGCGCATCGTCGGCGAGCGGGACGACCATCTCGCCGTGCGGCGTGGTGTGGTGCAGCCGCCGCGGACCGGGCTCGACCTCGGCGTGATGGTCACGGTCTGCGCACACGGTGGCATGGGCTACGCGGGGACCTGCGACGTGACCACGTCCGGTCTCGCGCGCGCGGTCGACGAGGCGCTCCGGTGGGCGCGCAGCAGCGCCGGACGCAGCGTCGTCGATCCGCGCCAGCTCGCCCGCGAGCCGACGCGTGGATCGTACACGACGTCGGTCGCCGAGCCGTGGGACGCGACCTCGCCGCGCGACAAGATCGACCTGCTGCGCGCGCAGTGCGAGCGTCTCAAGACCGACCACCGCATCGTCGACTGGTCGGCGGCGCTGTGGCGCACGACCGCACGCACGATCTTCGTGACCAGCAGCGGCACCGAGATCGAGCAGAGCTTCGACGTGCTGCTGCCGCTGCTGAGCGTCACCGCGGCGGCGGACGGCGAGTCGCAGACGCGCAGCCTCGGTGATCATGCCGGACGCCAGGGGGGCCTCGAGGTCATGGCCGCGATCGGCTTCACCACGGCGGCGCCGCGCCTCGCGGCGGAGGCGCTCGAGCTGCTTTCCGCGCCCGACTGTCCGGCCGGCACGATGGACCTGCTGCTCGCGCCCGACCAGATGGTCCTGCAGGTGCACGAATCGATCGGCCACCCGCTCGAGCTCGACCGCATCCTCGGCGACGAGCGCAACTACGCCGGCACGAGCTTCGTCACGCCCGACATGTTCGGCAGCTACCGCTACGGCTCGGAGCTGCTGAACGTGACCTTCGATCCGACGCGCGCCGGCGAGATCGCGAGCTACGCCTACGACGACGAGGGCACGCCGGCCGAGCGGACGTACCTGATCCGCGACGGCATCCTGCTGCGCCCGCTCGGCGGCGCGCTGTCGCAGGCGCGCAGCGGGCTCGCGGGTGTGGCGAACGCGCGCGCGACGAGCTGGAACCGTCCGCCGATCGACCGCATGGCGAACCTGAACCTCGAGCCCGGCGAGGCTTCGCTCGACGAGATGGTCGCGGCGGTCGAGCGCGGCGTCTTCATGGAGACCAACTGCTCGTGGTCGATCGACGACTCGCGCAACAAGTTCCAGTTCGGCTGCGAGCGCGCGCGCCTGATCGAGGACGGTCGGCTGACAGGCGTCGTGAAGAAGCCCAACTACCGCGGCATCTCGGCGGGCTTCTGGCGGAGCCTCGCGATGGTCGGTGCGCCCGACACGGTCGAGACGCTCGGCACCGCGTTCTGCGGCAAGGGCGAGCCCAACCAGGTGATCCGCGTCGGACACGCGGTGCCGCCGTGCCTGTTCCGCGACGTCGAGGTGTTCGGCGGTGCTTGACGATCTGCGCGACTCCTTCGAGTCGCTGGCGCGCACGACGCAGTCGCTGCTGCACGGTGGCGAGTCGTTCGAGCTCAACCTGCACGGCGAAGATTCGGAGTTCGTGCGCTTGAACCGCGGTGCCGTGCGGCAGGCGGGCAGCGTCGTGCAGCGCACGCTGTCGCTCGATCTCGCCGAAGGAAAGCGTCACGCGGCAGGAACGCTCAGGCTGTCGGGAGACCCGGGGGCGGACCGGCAGCGCGTCGCGGCGCTGGTGCGCGAGCTGCGCGCGCAGCGCGACGAGCTGCCGGAGGACCCGTGGCTGCTGTCGCCCGACGAGCCCCTGTCGAGCGAGCGGGTGGTGACGAGCGCGCTGCCCGAGCGCGACGAGGTGCTCGATCGGCTGGTGGCGGCCGGGCGCGAACGCGACCTGGTCGGGCTCTACGCGTCGGGTCCGGTCGTGCAGGCGTTCGCGAGCTCGCGCGGACAGCGCAACTGGTTCGTCTGCCCGAGCTTCAACCTCGACTGGAGCTTTCACCTCGAAGCCGATCGCGCGGTGAAGGCGTCGTACGCCGGCACGCGCTGGGACGGGGCCGCATTCTCGGCTCGCCTCGAGCGCGCCTGCGACGAGCTCGCGCTGCTCGCGCGCCCGACGCGCCACCTGCCGCCCGGTCGGTATCCGGTGTATCTCGCACCGGATGCGGTCGCGGAGCTGATGGGCCTGCTCTCGTGGGGCGGCTTCGGCCTGCGCGCGCTGCGCACCAAGACGAGCCCGCTGCTGCGCATGGTCGAGGCGGGCGAGGCCTTCCACGAGACCGTGACCATCGCCGAGGACACCGCCGCGGGCACCGCACCCGACTTCCAGGAGCAGGGCTTTCGCCGTCCCGAGCGGGTGCCGCTGGTCGAGGCCGGGAAGTACCGTGCGAGCCTGGTGTCGCCGCGCTCGGCGGTCGAGTTCGACGCCGCGACCAACGGTGCGACGTCGCAGGAGTCGCCGCTGTCGCTCGACGTCGCGGCAGGCGACGTGCCGACCGACGACGTCCTGCGCCGTCTCGGGAGCGGCATCCACGTGAGCAATCTGCACTACCTGAACTACTCCGACCGGATCCGCTGCCGGGCGACCGGCATGACCCGCTTCGCCTGCTTCGCGGTCGAGGGCGGCGAGCGGGTCGCGCCGATCGGCGTGCTGCGCTTCGACGACACCCTGTTCCGGATGCTGGGCGCGAACCTGATCGGCCTCACCCGCGAGCGCGAGACCATCCTCGATCCGGGCACCTACGGGGGCCGCTCGGTCGGCAGCACGCGCGTCCCGGGTGCCTTGGTCGACGACGTCGCGTTCACCCTCTGACGTGACGCCAGCGCCGTAGCCAGCCGCGCCGGCAGCAGGTATAGCGTTGCGAGGGGCAGCCGCCCCGGACCCCCATCGGAGAGGAAAAGCGCTGTGAATCGAGACCTTGCTGCCCGCGGGCGTGCCCTCGCCTCGGGACTCTTGCTCGCGGCGTCGCTGCTGGCGGCCGCGCCGGGCGACGTGCATGCGGCGGTGGTCAATCGCATCGTCGCGACGGTCGACGGTGAGCCCATCACGACCTACCAGGTCGACACGTTCATTCGCGCCAACGTACGCGGCGCGAACCCCGAGACGGTCAGCGCGGAGGACCGGAAGAAGGTCCTCGACCTCCTGATCAACGACATGATCGTCGACATGGAGAGCCAGAAGCTCGGCGTCGGCGTCGGCAACGAGGAGGTCACGGCCTACATCGAGCAGATCAAGAAGCAGAACAACCTCGACGACGAGAAGCTCGCCAAGGCCCTCGAGCAGCAGGGGCTCACGCCGGAGACCTACCGCATCCAGGTCCGCAAGGAGATCCAGCGCAGCCAGCTGCTCGCGCGCAACGTCCGCTCGCAGGTGAACGTCACGCCCGAGGAGATCCAGAAGTTCTACGACGAGCACAAGGCGCAGTTCTCGGACGCCGACGTGGTCACCGTGCGCCACATCTTCTTCGCGATCCCGCAGAACGTCGACGGCCAGCAGGCGGGACAGATCCTCGGCGAGAAGGCGAAGAAGGCCTACACGCGCCTGCAGGGCGGCGAGTCGTTCGAGAGCGTCGCGCGCTCGATGTCGGAAGGCCCCGACGCCGCGCAGGGCGGCATGCTCGGCACGCTGAAGCGCGGCGAGATGCGGCCCGAGCTCGAGCAGATCGCGTTCTCGATGCACGAGGGACAGTTCAGCCAGCCCGTGCAGAGCCCGTATGGCTTGCACATCCTGTACGTCGAGAAGCGCCACGCCGGCACGGCGGTGCCGCTCGAGACCGTGCAGGAGCAGATCAAGGAGCGGCTGTACGCGCAGGCGGTCGAGACCAAGTTCCAGCAGTGGGTGACCGAAGACCTCCGCAAGGGACACACGGTGGTGATCAAGTAGCCCGCGTCGCGGGTGAACGAGGTCCATGCAAGCGCCGCGGGGAACGGTCCTCGCCGTCACGCTCGGCGATCCCGCCGGCGTCGGCCCCGAGGTCGCGCTGCGCGCGACGCGCGCGCTGCTGCGTCCGGGGCGCGGCCTCGGTGCAGCCGGTGAGCCTCCGCGACGTGCTGCGCGCGCTTCCGGCGCGGCGAGCGGAGCGGGCACAGCCGCCGCACCGCCGCGCGTCGTCCTGATCGGCGACCTCGCCGCGACGCTCGAGACGTCGCGCCGCCTGCGGCTCGGCGTCGACGTCGCACCGTGCACGCTGGCGGACGTCGCGCGACGTGCGCTGCCGCCGTCGTCTGGCCGCGGTCGTCTGCTGCTGCCGCTGCTCGCGCCCGACGCGTCGCTCGCGCGTCCTCTGCGCGCCGCCGAGCGGCGTCCGGGAAAGCCCAGCGATGCGGGCGCGCGCGTCGCGTACCACGGCCTCCTCGCCGCGATCGAGCTCGCGCGCATCGGTGCGATCGACGCGATCTGCACCGCGCCGATCAACAAGGAAGGCTTCGCGCGCGCGGGCCTCGCGACCACGGGGCACACCGAGATCCTCGCCGAGAAGAGCGGTGCCGCGCACGTGCGCCTGATGATGGCGCACCCGCAGCTGCGCATCGTGCTCGCGACGACGCACCTGGCACTCGCCGACGTGCCGCGACGACTCACGTGCGACGGCATCGCGGATACGATCCGCGTCACCGCGTGGCACCTCGAGCGCTGGTTCGGCATCGCGCGGCCGCGCATCGCGGTCGCAGCGCTCAACCCGCACGCGAGCGACGGCGGCACGTACGGCGACGAGGAGGAGCGGCTGATCGCACCGGCGATCGCGCGCGCACGCGCGGCACGCATCGACGCGTTCGGTCCCGTGCCGGCCGACACGCTGTTCTCCGCGCTCGGGCCCGCGAACGACGCGGTGATCGCGATGTACCACGATCAGGGATTGATCCCCGTCAAGCAGCTCGGCGTGCACGAGGCGGTCAACGTCACGCTCGGATTGCCGTTCATCCGCACGTCGCCCGATCACGGCACGGCGTACGACGTCGCCGCGAAGGGCGGTGCGGATCCACGCAGCATGCAGGCCGCGCTCGCGCTCGCGCTGCGGCTCGCGGC
>JAIEPK010000034.1 GCA_019749875.1 Candidatus Binatia bacterium
TCCGTGCCGAGCAGGAGCAGCAGGCCGCGCGCGACCGCCGCCGCGAGCACGGACACGGTCCACACCTGCGCCTGGAACGCGCGGGCGAGGCCGACGGGCCCGGTGCGCCGGCGCAGCGCACGCTGCAGGAGCGCGAACTCGACCCACGAGGCGACACCGGCCGAGATCGTGAGCCCTGCAGCACCCCAGCGCTGCTCGAGGCCAAGCATCCCCGGAGCGTGCAGCGCCGCGACGTAGCCGAGCACCGACGTCAGCACCACGCGCACGATCGCGAAGCGCAGCGGCGTGCGCGTGTCGCGCAGCGCATAGAAGCCCGACGCATAGAGGCGCCCGAGCGTCGAGGCGAGGAGCCCGACGGTCGCGCCGGCGAGGATGCCCCAGACGTAGAGGACGTCGTCGTGGCCGAAGCGGCCGGTCTGGTAGATCAGCGCGACGATCACGTCGCCGAGCGCGAGGAAGCCGACCACCGACGGGATCACGAAGAACGCGATCTGCCGGAGCCCGCCCTCGAGGCGCGCGCGCAAGAGCCGCGCGACCTCGCTCGCGTCGCCGACGGCGCCGCTCATCAGCGGCAGCTCCGCCGCCGACACCGACATGCCGAACAGGCTCACCGGCAGCGTGTAGAGCGTCTGCGCGTAGGCGAGCGCCGCGACCGCGCCGGTCGGCAGCCAGCTCGCGAGGAAGGCGTCGATGTAGGCGCTGATTTGCACCACGCCCCGGCTCACGAACACCGGCAGGAAGTTCCGCAGCACCGTGCGCACGTGCTCCGAGCCGAGCGCGAGCGAGAGATGCAGGCCACCGAGCAGCTCGAGGACCATCGGAAGCTGCACGACGACCTGCAGCAGGCTGCCGAAGACCGACGCCCACGCCGTCACGACCAGCAGCGAGTCTGCGGTCCGGCCCGTGCCGAAGCCGATCATCCCGGCGATCATCGCGACGTTCCACAGCACCGGGGCGGTGTAGGACAGGAAGAACTTGCGGTGGCTGTTCAGCACGCCGAGGCACCACGCCGACGCGACCAGCAGCCCGGCGCCCGGGAAGAGGATGCGCACGACGTGGATCGTCATGTCGCGCTTCGCGCCCTGGAAGCCGGGCGCGATGGCGTCGATCAGCCACGGCGACCCGAGCACGCCGAGCAGCACCAGCAACGAGGTGGACAGCGCGAGCAGGGCTGCGACCGCACCGGCGGTCCGGCGCGCCTCGACCTGGTCCTCGCGCGCCAGCAGGTTCGCGTAGACCGGGATGAACGACGCCGACAGCACCCCTTCGCCGAACAGGTTCTGCAGCACGTTCGGGATGCGGAAGGCCGCCTTGAAGACGTCGGCCGCGTCGGAGTTGCCGAAGTAGTGTGCGAACACCCGGTCGCGGACGAGGCCCGCGATGCGGCTCAGGAAGATGCCGGCCGCCACCAGCATGGCGAAGCGGCTCGAGCTTGCGGGGCGCGTTGGGCTGGAATCGGGCTCGGGCACGACGATGCTCGGGGCGGACGGCAGCACGGACCTTCGCATGCCGGAGGCGATCGCGACAGATCTGCGCCCACGGGTCTGCGACATTTGGTCGCATACCCGCCGCGGACGGAACTCGTTAGCACCCCCGCATGCACGAGCCCCCTGCCCGCGTCCGGGCGCTTCTCCGTCGCAGCACCGCCGCCGCAGGCTTGCTCCTGCTCACGATTGCCACGGTGATCGCAGCGCGCCCCGCGGAGGCCTGCGACATCTGCGCGATCTACTCCGCGACCGACGTCGCCGAGGAGAAGACCGGCGTCCGCCTCGGCTTCGCCGAGCAGTACACGCACTTCACCTCCGAGCAGCTCAACGGCAAGGACCAGCCGAACCCGTACGGCGAGCACCTCTACAGCTCGAACACGCAGCTCTTCGGCGGCTACCAGTTCAACAAGTGGATCGGCGTGCAGCTGAACGTGCCGATCCTCTACCGCTCGTGGCGCCGCGTCCTCGAGGACGGCGACATTCAGGAGAGCACGCGGGCGAGCATCGGCGACATCGCGCTGGTCGCGAACCTGCTCGCCTACGATGCGCTCTGGGACAACTCGATCTTCCGCTTCACGCTGCTCGGCGGGCTCAAGCTCCCCACCGGCAACGCGGACTTCCTCGCCGAGGAGCTCGAGGAGGAGGACCCGGGCGACGAAGAGCCGGCGAGCGTCAAGCACGGCGGCGAGCACCACGGCACCTACCAGTCGGGCGTGCACGGCCACGACCTCGCCTTCGGCTCCGGCTCGGTCGACGGCATCGTCGGCTACACGCTGTACTGGAGCTACTACCGCTTCTTCATGACCGCGGCGATGCAGTACAAGGCGACCACCGAGGGCTCGTTCGACTACCAGTTCGCGAACGACCTCACCTGGCTGGGCGGCCCCAACTACTACCTGCTGCTCGATCACGACTACGCGCTCAGCATGGGCGCCTCGCTGTCGGGCGAGACCAAGGGGCTCGACACGCAGAAGGGGCAGAGGCTCGACGACACCGGCATCACGGCGCTCTACGTCGGTCCGGCGATCGACTTCGCGTGGGAGAGCGCGCTCAGTGCGGAGATCGCGGCCGATCTGCCGGTGGTCCAGAACAACACGGCGTACCAGATCGTGCCCGACTTCCGCTTGCGCGCTGCACTGGTCTGGAGGTTCTGACGCGCGGCGAGTGAGCCGCGGCCGGACCTCGGCCAGCAACGCCGCGACATCGAAGGCAGCGCGGGAGCACCATCGGCCCAGACCACGTGCGAAGATCGCTCCCGGCACCGCCCCACTGCGAAGGCGACGCCGAGCGGCCGACCGAAGGGAGCGCGGCCCCCTCGTGGCGACACCGCGTGCGCCGCGTGCCGATCACTCCGCGGTGCGCGGCGGGAAGGTCGCGAAGATCCGGGCGATCGCTTCCGGCAGGCGCTGCGCGCGCAGGCTGGGGTTGACGACGGCCGACGCCTGGCCGAACCACACCAGCTGACGCGAGCGCGCGTCGTAAGCGTCGATGGTCAGCGTGCCGCGCTCGTAGCCCATCACCCACGCCGTACCGGGGCTCTGGGTTCCGCCCTCGGCGCGGTACTTCGAGTAGGCGCTGAAGCTGTCGTTGATGGTCTCCTCCTCGGTGCGAACGCCGTAGGACAGGACGAGATCAGATCGTCCTACCGGCACCGAGGTGTAGCCGAGCCGCGCCATCTGCTGATCGACGAGACCGCGCACCTGCCAGTCGAACGACACGCGATCGTCCTGCGCCGGCCACGCCGGCGCCTGCATCGGTGGCGTCGCCCACGCGTAGGTCGCGAACACGGCAAAGTTCGCCGCGGGGTTGCGATCCGCGCTCACCTTCATGCTCGGCTGCACCGCCGCACACGACGCCAGCACGGCCAGCAGCAGGATTCCCGTCCAACGCGCAGCTCCGCCCATCACGATCTCCCGTCCCCGGCGACGCGCCGGACGGGTCGGGTTATCCGGCGGGCCCGGCCACGGCAAACGAGCGTGGTCCACCCCGTGCGGTGCCCGCACGCGGAGGATGCCGGTGCGCGTCGAGCATCGCGTCGGTCGGCGACACGCGCGACTGCGCGCCGCAGCGACCGCTCGGCTCACTGGTTCGGCGGGTACTTCTGCAGCTTGCGTTGCAGCGAGCGCCGGTGCAGCCCGAGTCGTCGCGCCGCGGCGGACACGTTGCCGCCGCAATCGGCGAGCACGCGGTTGATGTGCTCCCACTCGGCGCGGGCGAGCGACGGCGTCGCGCTCTCGACCTCGCTCGTCGCGAGCGGCGGCGCCGCCCCGCGCGAGAACGCCGCCAGGATGTCGTCTGCGTCGGCGGGCTTGTGCAGGTAGTAGGTCGCGCCGAGGCGGATCGCATCGATGGCGGTCGCGATGCTTCCGTAGCCCGTCAAGACCACGATCTCGATGCCGTCGTCGAGCGCGCGCAGGGCGCGCACCAGCTCGAGGCCGGAGCCGTCCGGCATGCGCAGGTCGACCACCGCACGCCTCGGACGGAAGCGCGCCGCGGCCTCCTTCGCCTCCTCGAAGCCGCCGGCGGTTTCCACCTCGTGGCCGCGATCGCGAAAGGCGCGCGCCAGACGGTCGCGCAGCACACGGTCGTCGTCGACGATGAGAAACGTCGTCGACGGCAGGGGATCCACGACCGCGAGCATCGCGCCGTGCGTCTCGTCCCCGCTCACGCGGCACTCCGCGCGGCGAGCGGACGCTCGGGGCGCGCCTGCGCACCGGCCGGCAAGTACACGACGGCGGTGGTACCGACCCCCGCCTCGGATCGGATCACCAGCGAGCCGCCGACGCGCTCGATCACGTCGCGTGCCAGAAAGAGCCCGAGGCCCATTCCCTTGCCCGGAGCCTTGGTGGTGAAGAAGGGTTCCATCGCACGCTCGAGGACCTCCTCGCTCATGCCATGGCCGTGGTCGCGAACCTCGAGCCGCCATCGCGTGCCGTCGAGCCGTGCCGCGACGCGCACCGCGCCGCGCCCCACGGACGCTTCGAGCGCGTTCTTGACGAGCGCCCGCACCGCCTGCCCGACCGCGCGCACCGGGATCACGAGCTCCGGACCCGCGTGCTGCGGCAGCACGACCTCGACCGCGGTACCGTCGAGGCCGCGCAGCGCCGTCTCCACCAGCCGGTCGATGCCGACCGAGGAGAAATCCTCACCGGTGCTCGCGCCGGCGTCGGCGGCGAGCTGCAGCAGGATCTCGCGACAGCGCTCGACCTGGTCGCGGATCAGCCCGACGTCGCTGCGCGCGCCGTCGTCGATCCTCGCCTTCGCGAGCGAGCGCTCGAGCTCGCGCGTGACGACCGCGATCACCGACAGCGGCGTCGCGAGCTCGTGTGCGGCGCCGGCGGCGAGCGTCGCGAGCGAGGCGAGGCGCTCCGCGCGCGCCGTCGCCTCGCGCGCGATCATGAGCTCGTGCTCGCGCTCGGCGAGCGCGCGCGCGACGCGGTGCACGAAGTAGACGATGAAGCTCGCGCCGAGCGCGAACGCGACCCACATGCCTTCGAGATGCATGCGCAGGTGCTCGCCCGAGCCGCCCATCGCGTGCCCGGCGTGTGCACCACCGTCGAGCGGCAAGAAGAACAGCGCCGCGAAGCAACCCATCGACAACACGACCAACGCCCAGGTCCACAGCGGCCGCAGCACGACCGCGGCGAGCGCGAGATTGACCAGATAGATCGAGCTGAACGGGTTCGATGCACCGCCGCTGAAGTAGAACAGGCCCGTCAAGATGAGGACGTCGAGCGCCATCAGCGCGGCGATCAGCTCCTCGGGAACCTCGTCCGCCGTGCGCAGCCACAGGCCGCACGCGACGTTGCTCGCGACGCCGACCGCGACCAGCCCGAGCAGCGGCAGCAGCGCCAGCTCGACACCGAGCCACCGCGTGGCGAAGGCGATGATCGCGAGCTGGCCCGCGGCGGCCCCCCAACGCAGCCAGAGGAGCCAGGTGAGATTGATGCGGCTGGTCACGGCGCGGCTCGACGCATCACCGGGCACCGACGGCGGCGGGCCTCCGTCTGCGATCCTTCCCGACATCGATCCAGGGCATAGCGTGGGCCGCCGCGACAGCGCCACCCCGCACGGCCGAGCGATCGCTGCACGCAAGACGCCCCATCGCGACCGATCCGTAGCGCGAGCTGCCCCTGCCAGGACATGCGTCATCTTGTCGCACGGCGACCGTCGTCATCGCCGCTCGTCGCTCGGCGATCGCCGCCCTCGACCGTCGCCGCGCCGCGCTGGCCTCACCGGAGGCCGCCGCGCGCGCACCACCCGCTACTCGAGGAAGCGCGGCAGCGGCGGTCCGCCGTCGCGCCCCACGGCGGCGATCTCGCGCAGCCGGTCGACGGCGATGCCGCGCCCGTCGTCGCGCAGATCGAGCTCGTCGTCGCCGTGCCCGTCGGGCACGAACAGCTGCGGGTGGTCGAACGGCGCCCGCCGCAGGCGGACGCGCTCGTCGGTCAGCGCCCGCAGGAACGCCTCGAGCGCGTCCAGCTCGTGCTCGGTGTTTCCGAGCACGTTCAGCGGCGCGATCTCGAGCGCGCCGTCCAGCGTATGCTGCGGCCGAACGTCGCCGCCGCGCGAGTAGAAATCCAGGACTTGACGAAGGGTCAGCAGGCCGCCGCTGTGGAAGTACGGCGCCGTCAGCTCGACGTTGCGCAGGCCCGGGACCTTCATCGCGCCGTCCACCGCGATCGGCTCCGCGGGCGGCGGGTCGAGGCGTCGCACCGACGACAGCCAGCGACCGAGCGCATCGCGGCCGCCGACACCCGGATCCTCCCGCGTCGCGACCACGCCGACGTTGTTGAAGCCCCGATCGAGCGCCTGCCCCTCGCGGATGCGCGTCGGGCTCTCCGCGACCCGGCGCACCGACGCACCGGTCAGCTCGGCGCCTTCGTGGCAGTTGATGCACCGTCCCCGCGTCTGGCTGCGGAAGACGTCTGCTCCCTCGATCGCGAGCGGCGAGATCGCGTCGCGATCGCCGTCCATGAAGCGGTCCCACGGCGAGTCGTCCGCGACCAGCGTCGCCTCGTAGAGCTGGATCGCGAGGCCGAAGAAGAGCGCGAAGTTGTGCTGCAGCAGCGTGTACTCCGCCGTCTCCGGACGACCGTCGCGACGATCGACGACCTCCGTCGTCCCGTCGGCCAGGACGCGGATCAGCTTCGGCGAACGCCACCAGCGTGGCGCGAACGCCTTCCGGATGAGCTGCTCGTAGCGCTTGACGCGCAGACCCGGGCGCGGCCACGCGCTCAGCCGTCCGAGCACCGAGTCGCCCGGTGCGACCAGCTGCTTCGCGAGCGGCCGCAGCCTGCGCACGCGACGCTCGGTGTCGCGCGTGCCGCGCGCGAGCTTGGCCGCGATCTCGGGAAACGTCCGCCCTTGCCCCGACATCTCGACGTCGCTCAGCGGCGGCAGCAGCGCCTGCGAGGCGAGGCTCGCCGGTGCGAGCCGCACCGCGACCGGCACCGGGCGACGCGGGTCGTCGGCGCGGTACACGCGCGCATCGGGATCTCCGTCGCCGAGGCCGTTCACGCCGTTGAACGTGCGCGCAGCGCGGCCGTCCCAGAAGTTGCGGTCGTTGAACACGGCATTGATCACGCTCGGCGCATTGCGCGACGTGACGCGCCGCACGTCGAGACCGGCGGCGCGAAAGCCGTCCGGATCGGGCAGCGCGACCAGCCGCTCGCTGCCGTCGTGCGCGAGCCCGCCGAACTCGAGCAGCGGCAATCCCTGCGAGCCGACGACGTCGTTCGTTCCCGGCGGCAGCGGGAAGTCGTCCGCCGTCAGCTGACGATTGACGGCGCGGGGCGGCGCGAAGGCGGCATCGGGATCGGCCGTGCCGTCCGCGTGCACGCGGCGCAGGCCTGGCGACAGCTGGTTGCGCGAGCGGCTGTCGGCGCCGGCGTGGAAGTGGCAGCTGGCGCACGCCTGCACGCCGTCGCTGCCGATCTGCATGTCCCAGAACAGCGCCTTGCCGAGCGCGATCGCGGCCGTGCGGTCGCGCACGAAGTCCGCGAGGTTCGTGGGCTCGGGGACGACGATCGTCTTGAGCGACGGCGGGCGCGGCGGATCGTCGGCTGCGGCGACGTGCCCACCCATGCGCGCGATCACCGCGAGCGCCGTCGCCGCCGCGACGAATGCGCGCCGCGCGGTACGGCGCACCCCGCGCTCCGTGCGCTGCCGAGCGTCGAGCACGTGGCACACGTCTCAACGCGCCTCGACCGTCGCGCGATAGCCGTGCGGGCCGGTGTAGTCGTAGCAAGTCGCGTCGCTCGCGTCGCAGCCCGCCGCCGGATAGCTCGCGATCCCCGGCGGGTTGCCGCCGATCACCAGCGTGTAGCGACCCGCCGGAAGCTTCTTCGTCTTGTACGCGATGCGCGTCTTGACGGCCCCCTTGCGGTTGGGAGGGTTGGGCTGGTTGCCGAGGTAGTCGATCGTCGCCCAGAAGTTGCCCGCGTTGTCGAAGTTGTGCTCCTCGAGCTCGGTCGTGTCGTCCCAGCCCGCGTACAGCGACAGCGCCGGAACCAGCGCGCCGCGCGCCAGCACCTGCACGCCGGCCGCGCTGTAGACGACACCGCCCTGGCGCTCGACGCTGATCGCGAGCACGGCCGGCTCTGCGAGCTCGATCGCGACCCAGTTCGCGGTGTGCGTCCAGCCCTTGAGCCCGTCGGGATTGCTCGGCTCGCTCCAGCTCTTCGCGCCGACGTACCAGACGAAGGACGCCTTCTCCTTCTTCTTCAGCGACAGCGTCCACTCGTACGAGATGCCGGCCGCAGGGTTCGGATCGGCAAAGGCGAGCGTGCCCGCGCCGAGGTGATCGCCGGGCGCGGCGTGCGCCGCGACGGACGTCGCGAGCACGCAAGCGAGCGCGCTCGCGGTGAAGGTGACGGTCACGATTCTCATGTCGATCTCTCCTGCTTCGTCTGCGCTCGACGGCGCAGCGGTGAAGGGCTCACGGAACGGCTGGGCACGCGGCCGGCGCCGGGCTGTCGGGTTCGGCGATGAAGCGGCCCGGACGGTCCGTGCCGCGGGTCGATCTGCGCTCGCCGCGCTGCTGCGCGGGGGCCGCGGCGCACCAGGCGGTGCCGCTCGACGGCGCACCGAGCCGCAATCGCACGGCGACGGTGCGCTGCCGCGGCTCGTCGAGCGTGTACGCGCCGTCGCCGCGCACGACGATCTCGTCGTCGCGCACGACGACCGATCGGATCGGATCGCCCGTACCGCCGCGATAGACGAAGCCCCCCGCACGCAGCGCCGTGCCGAGCCGACGCCATCCCGACGCCGGGAGCGCGTACGTGGTCGCGTCGGTCGTGCCGCCGGCGCCGTACACGATCAGCGCGCCGCCGCCGCGCGTCGGATCGGCGATCCCGCCGGCCGCCGGTGCGACGACACGGCTCGGCGCGGGATCGCCGGCCGTGCGCGACGTGAAGCGCAGCCACTTGCGATCCGGACCGTGCAGCTTCTGACGCAGCCGCAGGGCGCTCGTGCGCACGCGCACCGGATCCTGCTCCGGTACGGGAGTCGGCGTCGGCACGGGCGGCGCATCGCGCGGGTCGGCCGGGTCGGTTCCGGCGTCGATCTCGTCGCGATCCGCGACGCCGTCCTGGTCGCGATCGAGCGCAACACGCGCGCCCGAGCCCGACGGCACGCAGGTGAAGGTCAGCTCCTGGCCCGCGACCTGCGCCTGCGCCTGGAACTGCGCGACACGCGCGCGCGGCTCGCTCGCACGATCGCTCCTGAACGAGCCGTCCGCATCGAGGAGCCAGCCGCGCGACGCGCCGTCGAGAATGCCCTTCGCCGCCAGATCGCACTCGCCCGCACGCGCGCGGGCGAGCAGCAGTTCCAGGCGCGCGAGCGCGGCCGCATCGGCGCCCGCGAGGGTGACCTGCTGGCCGACGATCGGTGCCGAGTTGGAGTCGTAGGCGAGAAGGAACTGCTCCATGTCGGCGCGCTCGGCCGCGGACATCGTGAACACGCTGGTCGCATGAAAGCGTGCCAGCGTGTCGACCGAGCCGTCGTGCTGGAAACCGAAGCCGCGCACCTGCGCGCCGGTGTCCGCACCGGCGCCGGGGACTCGCGCCGTCGCGGGACGGCCGAACATGCCGACCTTCTGGTAGAGGTTGCGCAGGTGCGGGATCTTGAAGAGCTGCGGCCCGCCCTGCAGCGCGAGATCGCGGTCGCTGCCGAAGAGCCCGACGCTCGGCGCGAGCGCGTGGCAGCCGAGGCAGTTGAAGTCGCCGTCGGTCTTGCGCCCGAAGTAGAGGTCGCGCCCGCGCTCCTGCGCGGGGGTGAGCGAGCGGTCGAGTGCGCGGATCGGGTTCGGCGGATACGCGATCTGCAGCGCGAAGCGCATCAGCCGCGTCATGTCGCCTTCGGGCAGCTCGCTCGCGCGCCCGAGCAGACCGGGGAACGCGACGTTGAACTGGAGGAACGCCTGCGCCTCGTCGTGGGAATCGCCGCCCGGACGCGAGCCGCCGGTACGGTCGCCGCGCCAGTGCATCGGTCCGTGTCCGGCGAGACCACGCAGGCTCTGCGTCGTCATCGGGCCCTTGAGCGGGTGGAAATCCTGGTAGTCGCCGAAGTGGATCTCGTTCGGGTTCGGTGCGACGCGCGCGTCGGGATCGCCGAGATCCCAGCCGAGGCCGTCGAGGTCGCCGAAGACGTGGCACGAGGCGCACGACGCCTCGCCGTTGCTCGACGTCGCGCGTGCATCGTAGAGCAGCGGTCGCCCTTCGACGACGCTCGCGGGCTCGGGGCTGAACAGCGCCAGGTGCTGGGTCTCCCTGCGGGTCGCGAGGTCGATCACCGAGACCGCATCGTCGAAGCGGGTCAGCACGTAGAGCCGGCCCCGCGCCTCGTCGAGGACGAGCCCGCTCGGGCCACCGCCGGCGAGCGTGACGTGGTCCGCCGCGTCGGGCACGAGCGCGCCCGCGTCGAGCGCCGCGGTCGAGAGGATGCCGACCTTCGCCGAGCCGAAGGCTGCGACGTAGAGCGTCGCACCGTCGCTGCTCGTCGCGACCGCGACCGGGGTCGAGAGGCTGCGCTCCGCGACGCCGTCCGGTGCGGGCACGGTGTCGTAGTCGATGTGCGGGTTCAGGTGATGCGGTCGAACGTCGTCACCGTCGAGCACGGTGATGCGGGACTCGTGCGCACGTCCGCGCACCGTGCTGCCGCCGCGGATCCCCGGGCCCTCGAAGCGCAGGTCGTTGCGCGCTTCGGTGTTGGCGACGTAGACGCGGCCGCTCTGCGGATCGACGGCCAGGCCGAACAGCACGGTGCCCACGTGCGCCCAGCTGCGCTCCACCTCGAGCGAGTCCGCGCCGATCGCGAACACGTCGAGGTCGGGCAGCGAGAAGCGCACGCCGCCGCTCCAGTCGCGGCCGAGCCCGTCGAGCCAGTGCTGCGACGCCCATTCGTACTTGACCACGAGCCCGGTCTCCGGGCCGCGCACGCCGCCGGCGTCGTCGTTCGGGGACGGCAGACCGCCCGGCATCGTGGCGCCGTCGATCATGCACGGCGGTGCCACGGCCCCGCCGTCGCAGACCACGTCCTCGGCGACGACGGTGGTCTCGTTGCCCGAGAGGAAGACGGCCGCGTAGACGCGCCGTCCGTCCGGCGACACCGCCAGCGCGCGCGGCGTGTCACCGAAGAGGGTGACGATGCCGAGCGGCGTACCGCCGGGCGCGGCGCCGCGGTCGAGCGCGTCGAACACCCACACGTCGGCGCGACCGACGCCGGGCGTGGTGAGCTGCGGATCACCGGGCCGATTCTGGCCGCGGTGCGCCGCGGTGACGAAGGCGCGCGTTCGAGCCGGCCCGGCGAACACGACGTCGCGCGGCTCGTCGCCGACCAGGAGCGTCGCCACCACGCGCGGCGCATCCCCCGCGAGGTCCACCACGCTCACGCTGTCGGACAGGTGATTGACGACCCAGACCTCGGTCTCGGTGCGCGCTGCGACCGCGACCGGCTCGAGCCCCACCGCAACGGCCCCCGCGTGCACGAGGCCGTCGTCGCGCACGTCGAAGATCTCGAGACGTGCGTCGGGCGTGTTCACCGCGAACAGCCGCGCGCCGCTCGGCGACAGCGCCAGCGGACGCACCTGCCCGCTCTCGAAATTGACGTACGCGGCGCGCGCGGGCGTTGCCACGAAGCTCGTACACACGAGCAGCAGCGTGAGCAGACGGCGGAGCTGGATCATGGATCTCTCTTCGTGAAGCGAACGCGGCAGAAGAGCCGCGAGCGCGGCGCGCGGCGCCGTCATGCCCTGGGGCAGGACGGCGCCGCGCACGACGGGGAGGGGGCACCGCGTGGAGCGAGCACGCAGCGTCCCGACGCGGCAGCCGGGGGGACCGTCCCCGGATGCCGCGCTCCCGCGGCTCAGGGCGCCGGGACGCAGGCGTCGTCGGCCGTACCCTTGCCGTTCTTCGCGATCACACAGTCGACCTCGCCGGCCTTCGGGCCGGGCTTCATCACGGGCTCGTCGTTGCGCCAGTCGAGCTTCTGGCAGACCTTCTTGCCGGTGGTGGTCGTCGCGTCGGCGGTGGCGCAGCACTGCGCGCGCGAGCAGCCGACCTGGTCCACAAGCGCGCCGTCCGGCGTCGCCGCGCACGCGTCGTTCGCGTCGACCACGCCGTCGCCGTCCGCGTCCTGGGTCGCGGACGCGAGGTCGCCCTGGCACTGCGTCAGATCGGCATCGCTGGTCGCGAGATCCGCTTCACACGTCGCGAGGTCGGCGAGGCACTGCTCCGGACCGGTGTACGGCGTGGTCGTCAGCACCACCTCGTACTGGCCCGCGACGCCGTCGAGCGCACCGATCACCAGCGTGTATTCGCCCGCCGTGCTCTCGTCGAGCTCGTACGAGCGGCTGAGCGTGGCACCGGCAGACGTCGCAACCGCGAAGTCGACCAGCGTCAAGCCGCTCGAGCCGAGCGGATCGTTCGCCGGCGTCGGCGACGTGGTGAAGGTCTGGTGCCGGACCGACAGCGGGTTCGTGTCCCAGCCCTTGTAGAGCGCGAACGCGAGACGGACCGCCGGCGAGTCGGTCGGGTCGTCGGTGAGCGTGACGGTGAACTTGATCGGGCCGCCCGACAGGATCGTGCCGACCGGCGAGTAGTGGATCAGGCCGAAATCCAGACCGTGCCCCCAGCCCTGGTTCCCGTTGTCGGGATCCGACCACGAGCGTCCGCCGACGGCGAGCACGCGATCGGTCGGCAGGTCGGGATCGTTGGCCGCGTTGTAGGCGGCGACCTGCTGCGCGAGGCTGCCCGACGGTGCAGTGCCGGCGCCGCCGCTCTGGATGATGCGCACCTGGGTCGCGTTGTGCATGCCCGAGTACCAGTGCACGGGCAGGCCGCCGGCATACTCGGCGACGCCGCCGTTGGTCCACGTCGCGGGCGGGACGGCGGCGGGCGAGCCGTCGGCGCCGTTGGTGCTGCCGGCGAGGCCGGAGCCGTAGCCCGACAGGTTGTAGGTCGCGTGGGCGTGCGCGTCGACCGCGAGCAGCAGCGCGCAGGTCGCGACGGCGAGGGCGGGAACGATTCGGCGTTGTCTCATGATCTCCTCGGCATGCGGGTCCGGGCGGCCGGCCCTCGGTCTGCGGGCGCCAGTACCCGACACGTCGCCCGGCGGGGATGCGACATGGCGCCGCACAGCACGATTCAATGCTTGTCCGCGACGGCGGCGGCGCGCTGCGGATGCGTGGCCGCAGCGCACCGCCGCTGCGGTCACGACCGCGGAAAGCGCCGTGCACACGCGACCTTCGCCGCGCGCGCGGAACGGTCGGCGGCCCGCGCGCCGCCGTCGCGCCGGGGCCGACGTGCGTCGCGGCGGGTGGGTGCGACGAATCGACGCAGGCGTCGCGGAATTTCCCCATCCGAGCCGAGGTTCTCGCTCGTATGAGCACCGAGCTTCGCGCTATGAGGCTCGACGCACGCCGTGAGGACGTCCCGAAACATCGCGGTCGCGACCCGCGTCGCAGCTCTGCTCGTGTTCGCGGTCGGCGTGCTGCCGCGCTCGACGACGTACGTGCACGACCACGCCGACTCTGGTCGGGCGCACGTGCACGCGTGGGACGGCACACGCACCGACGACATCCGTCAGCTGATCGACGACGCCCGCGGCGACACTCACGAGCATCCACACGTGCACCCGCACGAGCACGGAGCGGAGCTCGCGCACGCGCACGGCGAGCCCGCGCGCACGATCGCGCCCGCCCGGCGGACGG
>JAIEPK010000517.1 GCA_019749875.1 Candidatus Binatia bacterium
ATCGCCCTGCGGCATGGCATCGCCGCCGACGGCACCGTCCTCGCGCGGAGCCGGCGGCGGCGCATCGCCCGCGGGCATCCGCTCGCGCAGGCCGGCGAGACCGGCGAGCGGCTGGCGCAACGATGGTGCCGCTTCGGTGCTGATTCGCCGTCGGTCCTTGGCCATGCGTCCTCCCGGTACCACGAGATGCCGGTGACACGTCGTAGCGCGTCCGATGGAGCGGCGACAGCGTGACGCCGACGTCAGCGACCGAGCTCGCGACGGCATGCTTCGCCGTAGCCGGCGCACATCAAGGGCGGCACGGCGAAGCGGTCGGCGCTCGGCGCGACGGGCGCGATCACCTCGTAGACCTCGACGACGCCGCTGCGCGCGATCCGGCGCAGCAGCGGCGATGCCGGCATCCAGCGCACCTCCGGTCCGTCGCTCGCGGACACGACGTACGCGGGTCGCTGCTCGCGCAGGAAGCGCTCCTGCAGCGCCGGTCGCTTGGCGAGATCGATCGGCAGCCGCAGCGCCGGGTTGCCGCACCAGGCATGGATGCTCCACGGGTTCGTTGCGGCAACCAGCGTGCCCGGTGCGATGCTGCGGCAGACGTCGCGGAACGCCGCGTGTCCGGACGGCTCGGCCTGCACGCGGGGACGCCAGCGGACACGTTCGAGGAGCTTCGCCGGTTGCACGCTCGACAGCAGCACGATCGCGACCGGGGCCGCGCGCAGCAGGTCGGCGTACGCCGGCAGACGCGGCGCGAGGCGCGCGGAGCGCTGCACGAGCGCAGCGATCGCGTCGTCGAGCGCCGCAAAGCCGCACAGGGTGCCGCACACGACGAACGGCATCGGATACCGGTACACGTCGAACGCGCCATAGCTCGCGAGCGCGAGCACCGCGGAGATCAGCCCGCACGTCGCCACCAGCCGGCGGAGCCCGGTGCGATCCGGCGCGGGTGCGCGGACCACGAGGCAGTAGATCGTTCCGGGCACGGCGAGCCAGCCCAGGCGCGCATAGGGCGCCGTGACGAAGAGCGCATCCGCCAGCTGGCCCACGTTGCGCAGCAATGCGCGCGCGACGACCCATCCGTGCGTCGCGACGAAGCGTACCGAGCCGACGTACTCCTTCCGGTACGAGAGGACGTCGGGGAGCGAGAGCATCTCGGACATGAAGCCGTAGCCCGCGTAGGGGGCGTGGCCGGTCGTCGCGATCACGGCGAGCCGCGCCGCGAGGAAGCCCGTCGCGGTGAGCACGACGTACGCGATCAGTGGGCGGCTGCGGCGCGCGTCGACCACGCCGCGCTGCCAGACCAGCGCGAGCACGATCGCCGGCGCGAGCGCGACCAGCGTCGGCCGTGTCGCCCAGCCGAGGATCGTCGCCAGCGCACACGCCGCGGCCCACGGCACCGAGTCGCCGACACGCACGCCGAGCGCGAGCACGACGAGCATGACGCCGACCGCCGGCAGATCCGACATCGGCATGCCGGCGAGGAGGACCCAGCTCGGCATGAAGCCGATCGCGAGCGCGCACGCGATCGACGCGGCGAGGCCCATCATCCGGCGACCGAAGAGCACCAGCCCGCCGACGACGAGGCTCGCCAGCACGGCATGGAACACCCGCACGGCGACGACCCCTCCGCCGAGCCAGAGCGGCAGCGCCAGCACCGCGGCCGGCAGCGGCGCACGCAGCAGCAGGGCGGGAAAGGGTGGACCGACGGGGAGATAGTTGGTCCAGCGGACCGGGTCGACGAAGCCGCTGCCGTGCACCCAGGCGTTGCCGATCGCGAGATACTCGACCGCGTCGTTCCACAGCCCGGGCAGCCTCACCGCGCTCGGGATGGCGGCGGTCGTGGCGACGACGGCAACACACGCCGCCGCGAGGCACGTGCGCGCCAAGCCCGTCACGGCGGCAAGTCTGAACACGCCGCACCGACGTCGTCAAACAAATTGCGGGTCGCAGCGCGGCCGGAACGTGCGCGTGATGCCGCCGAGTTGCGCGCGACGAGCGGCGATCGTCCGACTTTCGCTTCGGTCGCGGGTTCGGCTACGTTGCAGGCGATGGAGCACATCCGACGCGAGATCCCGAACGGCATTCTCGAGGGCACCTGCGATCCCGAGTTCTTCGCGGTCGCCGACGAGTTCGAGCGCAACTTCCGCGACCGCACCGAGATCGGCGCGTCGGTCTGCGTGCACCACCAGGGCCGCACGGTCGTCGACCTCTGGGGCGGCATGGCGCGTCCGTCCGAGAACGCCCCCTGGACGCGCGACACGGTGTCGATCGTGTTCTCGTGCACCAAGGGTGCGGTCGCGATCTGCGCGCACGTGCTCGCCGCGCGCGGGCTGCTCGACATCGACGCGCCGGTCGCCGAGTACTGGCCGGAGTTCGCGGCGCACGGAAAAGAGAATGCGACCGTGCGCATGATGCTCGACCACTCGGTGGGCGTCCCGGTCTGCCGCGAGCCCGTCAAGCCGGGCGGCTGCTACGACTTCGACTACATGACGGGGCTGCTG
The DNA here is from genome assembly GCA_019749875.1 of Candidatus Binatia bacterium. Taxonomy (GTDB): domain Bacteria; phylum Desulfobacterota; class Binatia; order UBA12015; family UBA12015; genus VGTK01. The sequence continues at coordinate 2,496 of JAIEPK010000517.1, forward strand.
GCGGCGCAGCAGCCGTACTGGAAGCCGGGCACGCGCAACGGCTACCACATGGTCAACTTCGGCTGGACCGTCGGCGAGATCGTGCGCCGCGTGTCCGGACGCTCGCTGGGCACGTTCTTCCGCGAGGAGATCGCGCGGCCGCTCGGCATCGACTTCTGGATCGGCCTGCCGGAGGAGCACGAGGCGCGCGTCGCGCCGATCATCCCCTTCGTGCCGTCGCCGAGCGACGGCCTCAGCGACTTCGTGATGGCGCTGCTCTCCGATCCGCAGTCGATCCAGGCGCTGTCGCTGCTCAACGTGGGCGGCTTCGATCCCAACGCGCGCGCGGCGCACGCCGCCGAGATCGGCGGCGGCGGCGGCATCTCGAACGCACGCGGCCTGGCAGGACTCTACGCCCCGCTCGCGAACGGCGGGGCGCTCGGAGAAACGCGGCTGGTCGACGCAAAGCAGCTCGCGCGCATGGGCGAGGTCTCGATGGCGACGCACGAGGACGCGACGCTGCTGCTGCCGACCCGCTTCGCGCTCGGCTTCATGAAGTCGATGGACAACCGCCGGCGTGCGACGGGCGACAAGGACAGCGTGCTGCTGTCGTCGGCCGCGTTCGGGCACGTCGGCGCGGGCGGCAGCATCGGCTTTGCCGATCCGCGCGAAGGCCTCGCGTTCGGCTACTCGATGAACCGCATGGGCAACGGGCTCATGCTGAACGAGCGCGGGCAATCGCTGGTCGACGCGGCGTATCGTGCGATCGGCTACACCTCGAACGAGTCCGGGGTGTGGGCGCGGTGAAGGCGGCACTCACCGGCGCCTCGGGACTGGTCGGCGGCAACCTCGCACGCGAGCTCGTGCGTCGAGGATACGCCGTGCGTGCGATCCGGCGCAGCCCGGCCAGCACGGCGCACCTCGACGGCGAGCCGATCGAGTGGGTGCCGGGCGAGCTCGAGAGCGTCGACAGCCTGCGCGCGGCGTTCAACGGCGCGGACGTCGTCTTCCACTGCGCGGCGTCGGTCACGCTCGATCCGCAGCCGACACCCGACGTGATCCGCACCAACGTCGCGGGCACGCGCAACGTGATCGAGGCAGTGCGGACCGCCGGCGTGCCGCGCCTCGTGCACTGCTCGTCGGTGGTCGCCGTCGGGCTCTCCGAGAACGGCTTGCCGTGCGACGAGAACGCGCGCTTCAACTTCGCCGAGCACGGCCTCGCCGACGGCTACACCGTCACCAAGCGCGAGTCCGAGGATCTGGTGCGCGCGGCGGTCGGCGACGGCCTCGACGCGGTGATCGTCAACCCCACGTTCATGCTCGGTCCCTACGATGCCAAGCCGAGCTCGGGACGCCTCATCGTCGGCATCGTGCAGGGGCAGTCGCCGGGCTACACGACCGGCGCCAACAACTTCGTCGACGTGCGCGACGTCGCGCGCGGCATGATCCTCGCGTGGCAGAAGGGCCGCAGCGGCGAGCGCTACATCCTCGGCGGCCACAACCTGCCCTACAAGGACATCTTCGAGCGCATCGCGCGCGTCGCCGGCATCCCGCCGCTGACGTGGGGCGTTCCTTACCCTCTCGCGTACCTGGCAGGGCTGCTCGGCGACGTGCAGCAGTGGATCACGGGCAAGGAGCCGCTGGTCAACACGAGCTCGGTGCGCTGGGGCTACTGCCCCACGTTCCAGTTCACCTCGGCGAAGGCCGAGCGCGAGCTCGGCTACGCCTACGGACCGATCGAGCCCGCGATCGACGACGCGATCACCTGGTTCCGCGCGCACGGCATGCTGCCGTCGCGCTGAGCGTCGCACGTCGCTCCGTCAAGCGCTGGTCGCGGCCGCCGCGCCGACGTCCTCGAGCGAGCGACCGCGCGTCTCCGGGACGAAGAGCAGCAGCGCGATGCCGGCGAGCGGCCCGATCGCGAACAGCGACGCGGCCCGCCCGAGGCCACCGAGAGGCCCGGCGAGCAGGCCGATCACCAGCGGCGAAGCCATCCAGAGGATCTGGCCGATCACCTGCACCGTCAAGCTGTAGCCGGTGGCGCGGATCTCGGTCGGGAAGAGCTCTGTGGACAGTGCCGACGTCGCGGTGCGCGAGGCCTGATAAGCGAACATGGTGGCGACCTCGGCGAGCAGGATCTCCAGGTGCGCGTCGCTGGTGAAGAGCACGTACATCCCGGCCGCCGACAGCGCGTAGAACAGCGCCGCGGTGAAGCGTCGCCCGATGCGGTCCATGAGCACGCCGCTCAGCAGGCTGCCGAGCGTGCCGCCGAGGTAGGCGAGGATGACCGTCGTGCCCAGCTCGTCGGCGCTCCAGCCGTGGTCGCGGCGCGCGTAGAGGCTGAAGTAGGTGATCGTCGGACCGCCGATCAGGCCGATCGAGTTCCACAGACCCGCGACCACGAGCAGGCGGGAGCGATACGGTCCGAGGAAGAGCGCGAGCGTCGCGCGCAGCTGAGTGCCGAGCGGCGGACGCTCGCGTCCGGCGTGCGTCCGCTGCCGTTCGAGCGCCGCGAAGCGCGCGGTCTCGCGCAGCCCGCGACGCAGGAACGCGACCAGCACGAGCGGGATCACGCCGAGCGCGTACATGCCGCGCCAGCCCCAGGCGGTTCCCGACATCGCGCCGTAGACCAGTCCCGCCGCGATGACGCCCACGATCGCGACCATGTGCAGCCCCGCGACCGCGCGCCCGCGCCGGTCGTCGGGAAACTCCTCGCTGATCATCGTCACCGCCACGCCGAACTCCGCCGCGAGGAACACCTGCGCGGCACTCTGGAAGAGCGTGAACGAGACGACGCCCGAGGACATCGACGTCAGCAGCGTGAACACGGTGTAGCCGAGCACCGTCATCGACAGTACCGGCTTGCGACCGAAGCGGTCGGCGAGCAGGACGAAGAAGAACGAGCACATGCCGCCGATGCGGACGATCGACGCCATCACGCCGACCGCGGGATCGCCCATGGCGAAGGTGTGCGCGATGTCCGGCGTGCACAGGTGGAAGATCGTGATGTCGTAGCCCTCGAACACCGTGGCCGACATCAGGAGCGCGAACAGGAAGCGCAGGTAGCCGCGCTCCGGCGGCACCCAGCCCTCGGCCGCGCGGTCGTGTTCGATGTGCGGTCCGCCCTTCATCGCGCGCGAGCTTCCACGGCGCTATCGGCGGTGCGCGGCGCGAGCTGTAGAGCGAGGCCGGCGGCTGCGCGCGTGGAGGGCGCGCGCGCAGCGCCACGTCGCTCGCCTGGTGGGACCGTGTGCCTCAACCGCCGACCGCCACGCGCGCACCGCCCGGCACCAGCTTCGGCCGGGTGATGCGCGCGAACGCCGGCTTGCGCGCCACGACGTTGATGGTCGCACCGCGCCGCGTGACGATGCCGAGCGCGGTCGCGACCACGGCGAGCGGCATCAGCAGCGTCGCGAGGGCGATGCCGGCGTAGAGATCCCAGCCGCGGTGCGGCAGCGGCTTGCGCGTCAGCCAGTTGAAGAACAGGTTCGGCGTCGGCAGCAGCGCGTTGAGCGTGCTCTGCAGCCAGCCGAACAGGTCGTACTCGATCTCGTGGTGGTCCATGCCGATGACCACGAGCCCGCGGCTCTCGACCAGCTCGCGCAGCGCGGGTTGCGTGAAGTGGTGCACGTGGCGCGGCACGTCGAGGTGGTACCAGCTGCGGCCGAAGGTGCGCGCCTGCAGGCCGCCGAAGTCGGGCACGATCATCAGCAGCGTACCGCCGTCGGCGAGCAGCTCGACGATCTTGTCGAGCTCGGCGGCCGGATCCGTCATGTGCTCGAAGCTGTGCCACAGCGTGATCACGTCGAACGTGCCGAGGCCGCGCAGCTCGTCGAGCGAGCCGCGGACGACGAAACCGCCCTCGTGCGCGACGTCCGGCGCACGCTCGCCGCGCTCGACGCCGACGGCGCGCCAGCCGGCGCGCGCGGCAGTCGAGAGGAAGTCGCCGTCGCCGCAGCCGACGTCGAGCAGACGTCCGGGCTTCGCGACGTGGCGTCGCAGAAGGCGCATGCGGCGCCAGCAGCGGTAGCGCACGGTGAAGCCGTGCCGCTTGCCGTAGTAGGCGGCGCCGTAGAAGCGCGACAGGTCGTCGGGGATCGGCGCGATCGCACCCGAGCCGCAGCGCGGACAGCGCAGCACGTCGAACGCCTCGCCGGTCTGCGGATCGCGCGCCGCCGGCAGGTGCGGCGCGAGCGGGACGGCGCACATGGCGCAGCGCGGGGTGTCGTCGGTGCTCATCGGGCGGGCGGCGCGTCCACGGATCGGCGTCCCCGGTGGTAGCGCGCGCGCGTCGCCAAACCCAGCGTCACGCGGGTACGAAATCTACTTGCACCATACGTGCAAATACCAGTACGACGGACGGCGACGGAAGGAGACCGGTTTGCGCGCCCTCAAATGGACCAAACGCCTCGGCATCGGCGTCGTCGTGCTGTCGGGGTTGCTCTATCTCTCGTTCGACTGGCTGGTGCTGCACGTCCCCGGATGGCTGAACCGCTGGCGCAATCCCATCGCACCGAACCACGAGGTCACGTGGCAGGCCGGCCCGGCCCGGGCGAGCGCGCCGCCGTCCGAGCGTCCGCCGAACGTGGTCGTGATCGTCGCCGACGACCTCGGCTTCGACGACCTGACGTGGAACGGCGGCGGCGTCGCCGACGGCACCGTACCGACGCCGAACATCGACTCGATCGCGCGCGACGGCGTCGACTTCCGCAACGGCTACGCCGGCAACGCGACCTGCGCGCCGTCACGTGCAGCGATCATGACCGGACGCTACCCGACGCGCTTCGGCTTCGAGTTCACGCCGGCGCCCAAGGCCTTCATGCGTCTCATCGCGCGCTGGGGCCACGACGACGCGCGGCCGCCGGTCTACTTCGCGGACCGCGAGAAGGACGTGCCGGAGCTGGACCTGGAGGGTCTGCCGCCGACCGAGATCACCGTCGCGGAGGTCCTTCAGAAGAAGGGCTACCGCACGCTCGGCATCGGCAAGTGGCACCTCGGCGAGGCGCCCGCGATGAAGCCGACCGCGCGCGGCTTCGACGAGTACCTCGGCTTCCTCGCCGGCGCCGCGATGTACCTGCCGGTCGGACATCCCGACTCGGTCGAGTCGCGACAAACGTTCGATCCGATCGACGCCTTCCTGTGGCCGAACCTCGACTACGCGGTCACCAAGGACGGCGGACAGCGCTTCGCGCCGACCGGCTACGTGACCGACTACCTCGCCGAGCAGGCGGTGCGCGCGATCGAGGCCAACAAGAACCGGCCGTTCTTCCTCTACCTCGCGTTCAACGCGCCGCACACGCCGCTGCAGGCGCTGCGCTCGGACTACGACGCGCTCGGCCACATCCAGAACCACACGCTGCGCACGTATGCGGCGATGATCCGCGCGCTCGACCGCGGCGTCGGCCGCGTGCTCGACGCGTTGCAGGCGAACGGCCTCGCCGACGACACGCTCCTGCTGTTCACCAGCGACAACGGTGGTGCCAACTACATCGGCCTCCCCGGCATCAACGACCCGTACCGCGGCTGGAAGATGACCTTCTTCGAGGGCGGCGTGCACACGCCGTTCTTCGCGCGCTGGCCGCGCAAGCTGCCGCCGGGACAGAAGGTCGAGACGCCCGTCGGGCACGTCGACATCTTCGCCACCGCCGCGACCGCGGCCGGAGCGCCGATCCCGTCGGACCGTCCGATCGACGGCGTGGACCTGGTGTCCGTCGCGCGCGACGGTGCCGCTGCGAAGAAGCACGACTCGCTGTTCTGGCGCTCCGGGCACTACCGCGCGATCCGCGTCGGCGACTGGAAGCTGCAGCTCTCGGAGCGACCGAAGAAGACCTGGCTGTTCGATCTGAAGGGCGATCCCGACGAGAAGACCAATCTCGCCGACGCGCGCCCCGATCAGGTGCGCGCGCTCACCGCCGCGCTCGAGAAGATCGACGGGCAGATGGTGACGCCGATCTGGCCCGCGCTGATCGAGGGGTCGATCGCGATCGACGGTCCGCTCGGCGTGCCGACGAGCGCGGACGAGGAGTTCGTCTACTGGGCGAATTGACGACGAGCTGCAATGAGCCCGTCGTGGGCGTTCGTCCTTCGTCTTGTCGGGTAGCCTGCGCCGTGTCAGACCTCGGCGAGCTTCGACGACGGAGGTGAAAGCCATGGCGGATCAGAAGCGGACCAGCGGATGCATGTGCGGCGCGGTGCAGGTCGAGCTGACCGGCGATCCGGCGGTGCAGGCGTTCTGTCACTGCAGCTCGTGCCGGGGCTGGCTCGGGGCACCGATCCACGCGGCGGCGCTGTGGCCGGCGTCGGCGGTCGAGGTCACCAAGGGCAAGGACAAGCTCGGCCTCTACAAGAGGACCGAGGCGAGCCACCGGCAGTTCTGCACGTCCTGCGGCTCGCCGGTCCTGATCGAGCACCCGGCGATCGGCATGGTCGACATTCCGGCCGGCACGGTGCAGGGCCTGACCTACCAGCCGTCGCTGCACGTGCACTACGGCGAGAAGGTTCTCGCGGTGCGCGACGGGCTGCCGAAGTTCAAGGACTTCCCGAAGGAGTTCGGCGGCTCGGGCGACACGCTGCCCGAGTGAGCGCACACGCGAGCGACGTTCTTCGGCCGAGCACGTCGCGGCGAAGCGGTGATCTTCGGGAGCGCCGACCGCATCCGGCGGCGCTCCCCGTCTTCACTTGCAGACCAGGGTGCCCTGATCGTCGTCGCGCGCACACGCGTGCTGTGGCGGACGGAACGTGAGCTCGGCGCAACGCCCCGCCGCCGCGCCCGGCGGATCGAGCACGACGGTGACGCGGAGCGCACCGGACAGCGGCAGCGCCGCCAGGTCGAGGCTCGATCCGACGATCTTCAGGTTGTAGCGGCCAGGCTTGACCGCGCGCAGGATGCGCAGCCGGCGCACCAGCCCACCGATCGCCGTGCGGCTCTGAAACTTGCGGACCTTGCCGCTCGGCGCGACCTTCCAGCCCGTTCCCGTCGCGGCGTCGAACACGCCGGGCGGCAGCATCGCGTCGAAGAGCAGGGAGCCGTCCGCCGCGTGCACCAGGACGCGCGCACCGGTGGTCTGGGGTGAGAGCGTCGTCGGCCCGGGCAGCGTGACGCTGCCGAGGATCTTGACGGTGTCGTCAGCATCGGGCGTCGCGAGACCGCCGAAGCGCAGCGTCGGACGCTCGAGCGGCGCGCCGCCGGTGCACGGATCGCACGCGTCGCCGAGCCCGTCGCCGTCGCCGTCCTGCTGCAGCGGGTCCGGATCGAGCGGACAGACGTCCTGCGCGTCGCACACGCCGTCGTCGTCGCCGTCGGGCAGCACGTCGTCCGCAGGGCATTCGCCGACGATCCCGTCGCAGGTCTCGGCGACGTCGCACGCGTCCGCCGCCGCGCGGCAGGTCTCGCCCGCGGGCGCGATCGTACACGACGACGAGCAGCAGCTCGGACCTGCACCGCCGTCGCACGCCTCTCCCGCGTCGAGGAAGCCGTCGCCGCAATCGTCGATCAGCAGGCGCGCGAGGCCGAAGTCGGCATCGCCACCGGTACGCGCGGTGCCCGCGAGCAGGATCGCACCGCCGTCGTCGACCGCGGCTGCGTAACCCTCGTCGTTGCGGTTGCCGAGCTGCACGAGGACGTGACCGCCGGTGCCGAACGTCGTGTCGAGCGCGCCGCTCGCGAGGTAGCGCGCCGCGGCGAATTGCAGCTTGCCGCCGGGCATCCGCGCGCGCCCCGCGACCAGCAGCCGACCGCGCGACAGCGGCACCAGCGCCTTGCCCTCGGCGAGCTCGCCGATCGGCGTCGTGACGACGCCACCGTTGCCGAAGCTCGGGTCGAGCGCTCCGGCGCCGTCGACGCGCGCCAGCGCAAAGCGCAGAGTTCCGCTCACCTTGCTCTGCCCCGCGAGCACGATGCCGCCGTCGCTCGCGAGCAGCAGCGCGTTCGCCTGCTCGACGCCCTCGCTGGTCGACACGCGACGGAAGCCGCCGCCGTTGAAGGTCGGGTCCGCGGCGCCGGTCGGAGTCAAGCGTCCGGCGAGGAAGTCGAACGTGCTGCCATCCGATGCGTAGCCCGCGAGGACGATGCGTCCGTCCGGTTGCACGGCCACGGCGGTCACCTCGTCGTTGTTCAGGCCGACCGCGAAGATCGCCTTGCCGCCCTTGCCGAACGTCGGGTCGAGGGCGCCGGACGCGCCGTAGCGGACCACCGCGAGGTCACGGTTCGCGGTGTTGCGCGACCAGCCGGCGACGACCACCGCACCGTCGTCCGGCTGCAACGCCACCGCCGCGGCACGCGCGTCGCGCGTGCCGAAGGACGTCGAAACCACGCCGCCCTCGCCGAACTCCGGATCGAGCGTCCCGTCGTCGAGCAGCCGCGCCGCGACGAACTGCTCGATGCCGCTCGGAAGGAGCACCGCGAACCCGGCGACGACGATCCGACCGTCCGGCTGCAGCGCGATCGCCTGTGCGCGTGCGCGCACGCCGACGTCGAGCTTGACGTAGCCGACACCGCCGAACGACGGGTCGAGGGCACCGCTCGCGTCCAGGCGAGCGACCGCCATCTGCTGCCGTGGCCCGGAGGAGTAACCGGCCACCAGGATCCGGCCCTCGTCGTCGAGCGTCATGGCGAACGCCTCGTCGGTTCCGGAGCTCGGCGACAGCGCGAGCAGGCGCTTGCCGCCGCTCCCGAAGGCAGGATCGAGGTCGACCGACACCGCGCGCGCGATGGATGGCAGCAGCGCCAGCGCCAGGCCGACGAGCCGGAGGCGAACGGCTTGCGACTTCACGAGACTCTCCAGGTGACGGGGCATCGGCGTGCCCGGCTCAGCGAACTCTGACCTTGACGGACTTCGACATGGGTTGCGAGGGTGGAAACTGCGGCTTCGGGCCACCGGGCTTCGGGTACTGGATCGACACCGTGGCATCGCCCGGCCGCAGCGGCGTGGCGGTTCCCGGCTGCTTGCCGTCCTCACCGTTGCTCACCCGCAGCACCGTCGGGTCGGACGACGCCCACAGCACGAGGTTGTTCGCGCCCTGGTTCGCGCCGCCCTCGAAGTCGACACGGGCCTTGAGCAACGTGGTCACGCCGTTGGCGAGCTCGATGCCCGACGAGCCGGTCGGCGTGGGGAAGATCTTCAAGACCTTGGGTACGCCGGGAACGCTCAGCTTCGCGCCGATGCCCTGAGCGCCGGCCGAGCTCGTGCCGGTGACGGGATCGGTGGCGGTGATCAGCGCGACCCCCGGTGCGACGCCGCGGGCGCGCATCTGATCACCGACGCGCGCGATGCTCACCGCGTCGGCGCGGCTCGACGTCCAGGTCGCCGTCAGCGTGATGTCGCGCTCGGTGCCGTCGGGCAGCAGCAGCGACGCGGTGAGGTTCGCCGACTTGCCGACCGCGAGCAGCTTCTTCGCCGGAGCCACGCGCACCGTCGGCACGTCGGCGACGCAGGCGATGCGCGCGTCGCCGCCGGTCGCCGTCGACGACGTTCCGGTCTCCATTTCGGTGAACGAGATCAGCGCCGACCCCGCAGCCGCGCAGCGCACCGCGCCGGTCGTGGCGTCGATCGCGACCGACGCCGTGTTGCTGCTCTTCCAGCGCACGCCGTCGCTCACCACCACCGGCTCGTCGCGACCCTCGTAGATGGCGAGCGCACGCATCTGGAGGGTGTCCCCGACCGGCAGCGTCGCACCGCCGGGCGCCGCAGCGACTCCGAGCAAGGCACCCAGCACGTCGATCGTCGCGCCGCCCTGCCCGCTCACCGCGGCGATGCCGCTCTCGGGATCGCGCGCGACGATCGGCGCCCGGCCCATGCCGACGGCGGACAGGGCGCCGCCCGGATCGACCACGGCGACCAGCGGGGCGTCGCTGCTCCACTCGACGTACGACGTCACGTCGGCGACCGCGCCGCCCTCGAACCGACCCAGCGCATGCAGGCTGGCCGTCTGTCCGTTGCGCAGCGACAGAGTGGCCGGCTCGATCGACAGCGCAGCCAGCTTCGCCACGACCACCACTCGACCCGAATCCCCGTCCGACTTGACGCGATCGAGCGGCTCGAACGCGACGATCTTCGCCTTGCCGGCCGCCATTCCCTGGAGCAGGATCTCGCCGCTCGAGCCCGCGCCGATCGAGGCGATGGAGGTCTTGTCCGACGACCACGTGACCCGGGAGGTGACGTCGGCGGTCCGGCCGTTCTCGTAGGTACCGAGCGCGCGGAGCACGAGGCTGCGGCGCACCGGAACGACCTTGTCCGCCGGCTCCACGTCGATGCGCTTGAGCTTCGCGACCTTGAACTTGACGGACGTGCGCGCGCTCTTGCCGCTCACCGGATCGTACGCGGCGACCTCTGCGTCGCCGCCCTTGATCGCACTCGCAAGGCCGCTCGGCTCGACCGCGATCACCTCCGGCTTCGCGCTGGTGTAGGCCATCCGCGCGGTGACGTCCTCGGTGCTCTTGTCCGAGTAGGTCGCCACGGCCCGGATCTGCCGAACGTCACCCGGGATCAGCGCGATCTTGTCTTCGGACGGCTCGAGCGCGATCGAAACCACGCGGGCGGGCTTCGCCCATGCCCGCGGCACCCCGGGTCCCACGGCCAGGGCCACGACAGCGATGGCCCGGAGCACGGCACCCCACCGGCGCTGCACCGAGCGCTCGTGTCGACGCGCGACATCCCTCGATCGAAGCTGCATGCGGCGGCCGCACGAGCATCTCTCGTTCCAGGGAGAAGATCGTCGCCCCTCCGGTGCGCCGCTGCCGAGGGGGACATTCCGCCCCGGTCAAGCTGCCCCCGCGTCGTGCATGCCGGCGACGTTCTGCCGTCGCCCTGCCCGAATGCACAACGCGGCCGTCACCGTGGCGACGTACCCCACTCGACGAGACGATGTCCCGGGATGCCTCAGCCTTCGAGCGGCGCGTAGCGAACGAGCACGCGGTCGCCGAAGCGTGCGACCTCCTGCGCGCCGAGATCGAGCAGCGCCGGCGCCTCGATCTCCTCGACCAGGGCCGCACGGGGCAGCACCCTCGGATCGAGCAGGAGGCGGTTCAGCTCGTCGCTCGAATACACACGGACCGGGCGACCACCGTAGAAGATCAGCGTCGGATTCTCGCGCGTCGCACCGATGAACGGCTCGTCGCCGAGGTCGGCGGCGATGCGCGCGCCGAGCTCGCGGAACGGCTCGAACTGCAGCTCGTCCGCCACGACGGCGCTGCGTGCCGGTCCGCTCGCGAGCAGCGCCCCTCCCGCAGCGAGCGCGAGCAC
>JAIEPK010000405.1 GCA_019749875.1 Candidatus Binatia bacterium
CGGCACGCGGGCGCGCGAGCGTTGGAGCGAGAGCGCTGCGGTGCTGCACCGTCTCGGCGCGTCGCTCGATGGCGACCCTGTGCTGCGGGCGACGCTGCTCGACGATCCGTCCGTACGCCGGGTGCTCGAGCAGGCGGCGCGCTGACGGTCGCGGGCGCTCGACCCGGCTCGGTGCCGCGACGGGTTCGGCCGTCGCGCGGCGAGGGGCGGTCAGCTGCGCTGCGGCGTGGTCGCGGCGTCGCGTGCAGCGCGATTGTCGGGATCGTCGAAGTACACGCCGCGCATCCAGCGCGCGCCGCTGAAGCCGGTGCGCGCGTGCAGCATGCGGAAGTTGTCGTAGAGCACGAAATCGCCCGCGCCGAGCCGCACGTGGAAGTGATGCCGCGGGTCGCTGACCAGCGCGGTGAAGCGGTTGTAGGCGCGGTAGTACGCCTCCATGCGCGCGAACGGTAGCCGGTGCGGGTCCATCGTGAAGTAGCTCGAGCGCACGCGGAACAGCGCGCCGTCGCGCAGCTCGAGGATCGGCGACTCGTGCACGCTCTCGAAGGCGCGCTGTACGCGGTGAAAGCACACCGGTACGGTGGTGAGCAGCTCGTACGCTTCGGCGTCGGTCGCGCGCAGGTACGCCGTCGCGGCACGTGCGTCGGCGAGCCGGTTGTCGCCGCCCGCATCGGCGGGGCGCATGCAGTGCAGCATCTGGTAGCGCGGCGGGTGGGCGATGAACGCCTGGTCGGTGTGCAGGTCGACCGGGGCGTCGGTGTAGCCGAGCTGGTCGTTGTTCTGGTTGGTCGTGTTGTCGGTGCGCAGATCCTCGATGCGCCCGAAGTGCGAGCCGAAGATCTCGAGGTCGTCGCCGGCGAGCGTGTCGATCAGGCGCTCGGTGTCGTCGCCCGCGCCGCGCACCACGACCGCGCCGTGCTCGGCGAGCGGTGCGAGGCAGACGTCGCGCAGGCGCTCGACGTCGGACGGCCCGGTGAGCGTGCGCTCGAGGATCGTCGCGTCGCCGGGCGGCGGCGGTACCTCGTCGCGGCCGCGCGCGTAGGCATGCTGCTCCAGCCAGGCGAGCGGGTAGCGGCTCCGGTGTCCGCCGCTCTCGTCCCACTCGATCTCGATCGCGTCGCCGTCCGGTGACGACGCGACCCGCAGCGGCCGCAGGTCGAGCGGCACGCTCGACGAGCACAAAATGCGCTCGCGGGTCTGAGGATGCCGGCAGCAGTCGCAGTTGTGGCGCAGCCAGAACCAGTGGAAGTCGAGGTGCTCGCCGCGGTCGCCGTGCAGGTGCACGCGCAGGAAGTCGGAGCGCGCATCGAGGTCCATGCCTGCTCGCGTAGCAGGCTTGCGAAATCGTTCCCAATGCGCCGGCCCATCTTGACACGTGCGATCCGGGCGCCTACGGTCGACGGCGATGAAGCTCTCGTTCCGCTGTTGTTGCGCGTCGTCGAGGTGGTCGGTTCCGCCTCCGCGCGCCCTCGTCTAGACGGCAGCGGAAGTACGCTCGAGAGCCCACCACCAGCGCGGTCGGTGGGCTTTTTTCGTTTCTGCGTCGTGACGCGTCCCACCTTCCCGCTGGCCGGGCGAGGAATGGTGACGACGAATGACTCCTTCGTGGGGCGAGCACGCCCCGGATGAATCCACGACGCGGCGCGATGCCCGCGCGGAAACGCTCGAGGCACGGCTCGCGCGCTTCGCTCTCGCGGTCGCGCGTCGCGAGGACCTGTGGCGACCGATCGTCAAGCACGATCCGCGTCAGCGCTGGCACGCCCGGCTCGCCGACCTCGGCGACGTCGAGATCTGGCTCCTCGGCTGGACCCGGGAGCAGGAGGTCGAGCTGCACGACCACGGCGGGTCCGCGGGCGCGTTCGCCGTCGCCGAGGGCGAGCTGCACGAGCACTTCACCACGCGCGGCGCGCTCGGACCGCTGCGTCGCGCGGTCTGCCGGACCGGCGGCGTACGTGCCTTCGGGCCCGACCGCGTTCATCACGTGACCAACGTCGCGCGCACGCCCGCCACCAGCGTGCACGTCTACGCGCCGCCGCTGACGGCGATGCGCTTCTACGATCTCGCGCCCGGCAACGCCCCACAGGCCGTGCGCACCGAGCTGGTTCTGCAGGAGGAGGAGGTTCTGCGATGAGCACCAAGACGATCGAGACGGTTCTGGTCGAGGCGCGCTCGCGCCTGAAGCGCGTCGGCCCGCGCGAGGCGCGTGAGGCATGGCGGGAAGGCGCGCTGCTGATCGACATCCGGCCCGATGAGCAGCGTCGCCGGGAAGGCGAGATCCCCGGTACCCTCAAGCTCGAGCGCAACGTGCTCGAGTGGCGGCTCGATCCGACCAGCCCCGACCGCATTGCCGAGATGACGAGTCATGCGCAGCCGGTGATCCTCGTCTGCCAGGAAGGCTACGCGTCGAGTCTCGCGGCGGCGTCGCTGCAGGAGATCGGCCTCGTCAATGCGACCGACCTCGACGGCGGCGTCACCGCGTGGGCGGCGGCAGGACTGCCGTTCCGCAAGGGGCGCGTGCCGCGCACGGCCGACGCTCCGGCCGTCACGCGCGGCGGAACGGCGCATCGACCCGCCTACGTCGAGCGTTCGCGCCGCTTCCGGCACGTCTGCCGGTTCTGCTGAGCGGCGACGCCGCTCAGCGGGCGTCGGGGCGGACGCGCAGCAGGACGACCGACAGCCCGAAGGTCAGCAGCACGAAGAGCAGCATCGCCGCGAGGTCCCAGCGGACGTCGTAGAGCGTTGCTTGACGGAGGAGCGCGGCGCGGAAGCCGTGGCAGAAGTAGGTGAGCGGAAACGCGTACGCGATCGGACGGACCGCCTCCGGCTGCGTCTCGATCGGCGTGAACGCACCCGACAGCACGAACGCCGGCAGGATGTAGAACACCGCGAGCTGCACCGCCTGGCTCTGGTTGCGCGACACCACCGAGATCAGCTGCCCGATGCCGAGCGAGCCCAGGATGAACGCCACCACGAGCGCCGCGACCGCGGCGAAGTGTCCCTGCAGCGACACGCCGAACAGCAGCCACGCGAGCAGCATGACGTTGATCGTGTCGAGGAGTGCCAGGAAGAAGTAGGGCAGCAGCTTGCCGATGAAGATCTCCGCCGGAGAGAGCGGCGTCACCGCGAGCTGCTCCATCGTGCCCCGCTCGCGCTCGCGCGCGATCGAGGTCGCCATGACGATGACCGTCAAGAGCTGCAGGATGAGCCCGATCACGCCCGGCATGACGAAGTTCTGGCTCTTGAGCTCGGGGTTGAAGCGCATCTCGGTCGCGAGCTCGATCGGCGAGACCTTCTTGAGCCCCTCCTCGACGCTGTCGACGCGGCCCTCGCGGCGCGCCCGCTCGGCCGCGAGGAACGCGTTCTGCTGCACGGTCGTGCTGCCGAGCTCGCGCAGCACGGACGGTGCGGTGAACGTGTCGGACGCGTCGACCACCGCGCGGACGGTTCCCGAGCCGCCTTCCTCCACGGTGTCGCTGAGCCCTTTCGGGATGATCACGAAGGCGCTGATGTCGTCGCGGCGCAGCGCTTCCTCGGCGTCGGCGATGTCCTGCTCGGTCGCGTTCGAGACCACCTGCGGCTTGAAGGTGATCGAGCCGCTCATCGCCTCCTCGTACTCCTCGGCGATGCGGCCGCCGTCGAGGTCGACGATGCGGGTGTGGATGCCGGTCACGCGTGGGCTGCCGATCGCGTAGCCGAAGATCACCGTCAGGACCGACGGCATCAAGAGCAGGAATGCCAGCGTGCGCCGGTCGCGCACGAGGTGCAGGAACTCCTTCAGCGCGAGGTGGTAGATGTTGCGGGTCATTGCCACGAGGGGGCACGCGCCCCCTCGCCCCACGCGGCGAAGCCGCGCGGGGCCCCACTCCCCGCGCTCCCTTCGGTCGGCCGCGCGCTCTGCGCGCGGATGCTCTCGTTGCGGCGTCCGATCACCGCACTCCCCGCGCTCCCTTCGGTCGGCCGCGCGCGTCGCGCGCGGATGGTCAGGTTGCGGCGTCCGATCATCCTGGCGTCACGTTTTCGCGCGCGTAGCCGATGAACAGGTCCTCGAGCGTGGGGTCGAGCGGGTAGAGGCGCTCGATGGGGGCGCCGGCGGCGGACGCTGCCTCGGTGAGGCGCGTGCCGCAGACGTCGAGGTCGACGCACGCGTCGAACAGGACGCGCAGCTCGTAGCCGTGGATCGTCACGTCGGCGATGCCGGGCAGCGCGCGCAGCGCGCGCATCGCCTCGACCGGACGACGCACCTCGACGCCGACGAGGCGCTCGCGCAGCTGCTCGCGCAGCACGCGCGGCGAGCCCTGCGCGATCAGCGTGCCGTTCAGCATGAAGCCGACCTCGTGGCAGCGCTCGGCCTCGTCGAGGTAGTGCGTGGTGACGAAGAGCGAGGTGCCGCGCTCGCCGAGATCGTACAGGAAATCCCACAGACGCTGGCGCTGGCTCGGGTCGACGCCGGCGGTCGGCTCGTCGAGGAAGACGAGCTTCGGGTCGTGCACCAGCGCGCACGCGAGCGCGAGGCGCTGCTTCATGCCCCCGGACAGGGCGCCTGCCTGGACGTCCTTCAGGTCGAGCAGCTCGACGTCGCCGAACAGCTCCTGCAGGCGCGCGTCGGCGCGCGCGCCGGTGATGCCGTAGACCCCGGCGAAGAAGCGAAAGTTCTCCTCGACGGTCAGGTCCGGGTAGAGTGAGAACGACTGCGCCATGTACCCGGTGGCGCGCTTGATGCGGTCGCGCTCGGTGCGGATGTCGCAGCCGGCGACGATGGCGCTGCCGCTGGTCGGCTGCAGGAGGCCGCACAGCATCTTGATGGTCGTCGTCTTGCCGGCACCGTTCGGGCCGAGGAAGCCGAAGATCTCTCCGCGCGTGACGCGCATGGTCAGCGCGTCGACGGCGCAGTTCGCGCCGAAGCAGCGGGTGAGCCGGTCGGTCTCGAGGATCAGGTCGCCGTCAGCGGCTGGGTCTGCCGTGGCGGCGAGCGGCGGCGTGTTCTCGTCTCGACGTCGCAGAGCGCTTCCTTCCCGGCCGTCGCGGCCTGGCGCGCCCGGCGCGAGACCGGAGCGGGCACCTCTCCACTTCTACGAGAGGTGATGCGGGACCGCCAGAGGTGTGCTCACCGCGCCTGCGGCAGCGAGGCCGGTGCGACGCCCGACGGGGCCGCCGACGCCGTCGAGGGAGCGACGGTGCGACCGGTCGCCGCGACCAGCTGGCCGTTGGCGACCCGCGCCCATGCGGGTACGGATCCAAGGCGCTGCTGCAGGGCTGCGAGCAGATCGCGCCCTTCGAGGAGGATGCGCTCGGCCTGCTCGTCGGCGGCCTTCAGCATCTCGCAGGCGCGACCTTCGTCGGTCTCCGCACCGGCGTCGGGCTTGCACTCGCGCTTCGCCCGCGCCTCGAGGTGATGCCCCGACCGGGCCTCCCCGGTGAGCCACTTGAAGCGATCGCGCGCGTAGTCCTCGAACTCGCGGTTGGTGAGCGCCGCGAGATCGCTGTTCGGTGATGCGGACGGCTTTCCCGCGAGACCGAGCACCAGCAGCAATCCGAGAGCAACGCGCATCCAGACCGTCATGTTCCCTCCGTCCGTTCGACCTTTCCATTGGCAGTCGACGATCCGCCGCGGTCAAGCCCGGACCTGTCGCACCCGCCGATTCGTGAGGACGAGGATCAAGACGACGGCCTGCATCGCCGCATTCACCAGGAACGGCGCTTTGTGCGAGAGGCCATAGAGCGACGTGCCGATCATCGGCCCGAAGACGTTGCCCGCGACCGACACGCCGCCGAGGATCCCGGCCGCGGAGCCCTGCTCGTTGGCCTCGACCGACAGCGATGCCGCCGCCGACGCACCGGGCCGCACCAGCCCCATGCCGACGCCGAGCAGCGCGAGGCCGAGGAGGAAGACCGGCAACGCCGTGCCGAGGACCAGCAACAGGAAGGCGGCCAGCATGAGGCCGACGCCGACCCGCATCATCGCGCGCGCCGACGGCCGGAAGCGCTGCACGATCACCAGCTGCGACAGCAGCCCCGCGACCGCGAGGGTGACGAAGCCGAGCCCCGCGATCTGCACCGTGCGCTCGGCGCCGAGACCGAGCTCGTCCTGAAGGTAGAACGCGAGACAGACCACTGTCGTGCCGCGCGCCGACTGCAGTGCCGTCGCGATCGCGAGGAACGGCCGGATGCGCCGGTCGAAGACGCGCATGCGCTTCGCCGGCTCGTGGTGCGCGTGCGCGTGATGCTTCTCCTCGGGCAGGAAGAGCCAGATCGTCGCGGCGCTCAGCACCGCGAGCGCGGACGACAGGTAGAGCGGTGCGAGCAGACCGACCACGGCGAGTGCCGCGCCGACGCCGGGACCGATGGTCTCGCCGAGGCCCATCGCGGCGCTCACCAGCGCCACGCCCGCGGTGCGCTCGGTGCGCGTCGTCCGGTCCGCGATGTAGGCCTGCGTCGCGGGGCCCGTGCCCGACCCGAGCAGTGCGAAGATGCAGCGCGCGGCGATCATCATCGGGAACACGGCGAAAGTCGGCAGCAGGTGGCGGCGTCCGATGTCGATCACGAGCGCCAGCAGCGACATCGACAGCGCGTAGCCGAGGAGCCCGATGATGATGACCTGCCGGCGTCCCGAGCGGTCGCTGCGCCGTCCCCACGCCGGGCTCACGAACACCCACAGCGACGCGGACGTCGCGAAGATCGTCGAAACTTGAAACGGCGTGATGCCGATCTCGCGCGACGCCGGCGGGAGAATCGAGAACAGCATCGACTGCCCCATGCCGACCGACACGAGGCACACGAACATCAGCGCGAAGTCGCGCCGGAATGCCGAGCGTGGCGCGTCGCGCGTGGCCGGCGCGGAAGGCATGGTCGTGGAGCTATACGGATGCGACGGGCCGAATGCCCGCGCGGCGCGCCGGCGCGCTCACTCCCACGCCGTCCGCAGCGTCTCCTCGTACAGCGCGTGCGTCTCCGCGATGTGGCGCTCGAGGTCGCGCCGCTTCCAGTGCTTGGTCTCGATCGGCGGCAGCACGTCGACGTCGATCGTCGTCGGCCGCACGACCAGCCAGTTCTTCGGCAACGCATCCAGCGTGTTGCGCAGCACGATCGGCACGATCGGCACGCCGGCCTCCATCGCCATGAAGAACGCGCCCTTCTTGAACGGCCCGGGCTGCGCCGTGGTGCTGCGCGTGCCTTCCGGCGCGATCGCCAGCGAGATGCCGTGCCGGAGCGCGTCGATCGCGGGACGCAGCGCCTGGATCGCCTTCTCGTGGTGGAAGCGGTCGATGAAGACCGTGCCCGCCAGAGACATGAGCGGCCCGAAGATGGGGTTGCGCTTGATCTCCTGCTTGCCGATGCCGACGAAGTCGCGGCGCAGGAGCTTGCATAGCACGAGCATGTCGACTGCCGACTGGTGGTTGAAGATGAACACGGCGGGGCGTCGCGACCAGAGGTGCTCCTCGCCGCGCACGTGAACCTCCAGTCCCGCGAGTGCCGTGCCGACCTCGCCCCACGTCGACGCCGCGATGTTCACGCACTGCTGCCAGTTGCCGCTCAGTGCCGCGGCGGGCAGGCCCATGAGGAACGACGGGAACAGCGCACCGATCGCGAGCCCGGTGCGCAGCATCTGCTCGGCGCCGGGGAAGCCGCGGCTGGTGAAGGTCTGGGTCGGCCACTTGCGGCGTGCGGCGATGGTCTGCAGCGCGCGGCTGGGATTGGTCGGCCGCGGCTTGCCGACGGCTTCCAGCAGCGGCAGGTCCTCCTCGCTGTCGGTGTAGAACCAGCTCTGCGAGAGATCGAGGCCGAGCTCGTCGGCGAGGCCGCGCGCGAACAGGGCCTTTCCCTCGCCGTAGCAGAGGGGGTAGACGAGCTCGCCGGTGAGCTGACCGTCCTTGACCTCGAGGCTCGACACGAGCACGTGCTCGATGCCGAGCTCGCGCGCGATCGGTGCCACTTGATAGCGCGTCGCCGACGACACGATCGCGATGGTGTGGCCCTTGCGGCGGTGCGCGTCGACGATCGCGCGCGCCTCGGGGTAGACCTCGCTCGCCAGCTCCTCGTTGAAGATGCGCTCGCCGACCGCGGCGAACTCCTCCTCGGAGAAGCCACGCAGCGTGCGCGCGGTGCCGGAGAGGAAGCCGGAGAAGCCGACGGTGCCGATCTGGAAGCTGGTCGCCGCGAACAGCAACTCGCCCAGATCGGCCGCGCCGAGCCGACCGCTGCGAAAGCCGTCGACCACGAAGGTCAGCGCGGAGAAGCCGGCGATCAGCGTGCGATCGAGGTCGAAGAGCGCCGCGATGTGCGGTCCCGACGGGCTCTCGTCGATCTCGCGGGTCAGCTCGCTCGTCCGCACGTCGATTTCTCTCGGCTCGGGGCCACTCGGACCTTAGCGGCGGTGCCATGGCGGGTAAAGCATCGACGCACGTCGTCATGCCACTGCAGCGAGCGCGGAATCCGCTTTACCGATCGGGCGGCATCTGGGAAGAACGGGCGCGATGGTGGCGAAGGGAACGACCGCGAACGGCGACGCGCCGTCGCCCGCCGCGCGCGGCGGCGGCGGCGGAGGCCGCGGCTTGCCGAACGAGCCGACGTGGCCCGCTGCCGACGGCCGTCGCGTCGTCTTCCTGCTTGACGTGTCGAGCCCGCTCGAGCGCCGGATCCTCGAGGGCTGGATCGAGCGCCACGCCCCGGAGGGCGGGCCGGGCGGCTGGGAGGTCGCGACCATCCCGTCGTCGCGCCGCCGCCGCATGCCGCAGGACGGACGGCTCGAGACCTGCGTCGCGGCCGCGGACGGCGACCCGCTGCTCGCCCCGCTGCGCGTCGCCTGGGAGCGCGAGAAGGTCGAGGGCGTGCGCGAGAACCCGCTGCGCGAGCTGCTGACCGTCGGCGACCCGCGCGACCCGGGGCGGCTGCGCCAGGAGATGATCCTGCGCCGCAACCCGGAGCGCTGCCTGATCGTCGCCGGCGAGCCCGCCCCGCTGTCGGCGCTGCGCGAGCGCTGGCGCAACGCGGGCGGCAGCGACCCGTCGTACACCACCGGGCTCGCGGAGTTCGTCTGGCGGCAGGCGGCACTCGCGCTCGAGCGCGCGGAGCGGCGGCTGCGCGGCGCGCGCTACAAGGTCCCGAAGCTGGTGCGCGAGGACATCCTCGCTCGTCCGGCGTTTCGCGCCGGCGTGGCGCGCCTCGCGCGCGAGACGCACCAGGACGAGGCCAAGGTCGCCGCGGAAGCGGCCGGCTACCTGCGCGAGATCGCGGCGACGCACAGCCCGCACGTCATCGATCTCACCGCGCACCTGATCCACCTGCTCTACACGCAGGGCTACGGCGAGCACCTGCATTACGACCGGCAGCGGCTCGGCGAGCTGTTCAGCTTGACGCAGCGCTATCCGGTCGTGTTCCTGCCGTCGCACAAGTCGAACCTCGACCATCTCGTCCTGCAGTACGCGCTGCACGAGAACGGCCACCCGCCGAACCACACCGCGGGCGGCATCAACATGAACTTTTTTCCGGTCGGTCCGCTGGTCCGGCGGAGCGGCGTGTTCTTCATCCGCCGCACGTTCAAGGACAACCCGGTCTACAAGTTCGTGCTGCGGCAGTACGTCGACTACCTCGTCGAGAAGCGCTTCTCGATGGAGTGGTACGTCGAGGGCGGACGCTCGCGCTCGGGGAAGCTGCTGCCGCCGCGGCTCGGGCTGCTCGCCTACGTGGTCGACGCCTACCGGCGCGCCAAGGCCGAGGACGTGTTCCTGATCCCGGTGTCGATCGCCTACGACCAGATCCAGGACGTCGGCGACTATGTGCAGGAGCAGCGCGGCGGCAAGAAGCAGAAGGAGAGCTTCGGCTGGTTCGTGCACGTGCTGCGCTCGCTGCGCCGCCGCTTCGGCGACATCCACATCAACTTCGGCGAGCCGGTCTCCGTGCGCACCGCACTCGGCCCGCCCGCCGATCCCGGCGCCGAGCCGCATCCCGACGAGGACTCGATCGCGCTCCAGAAGCTCGCCTTCGAGGTCGCCGTCCGCATCGACCGCGTGACGCCGATCACGCCGACCTCACTCGTCACGCTGGCGCTGCTCGGCGTCGGCGACCGCGCGCTGACCTTGGTGGAAGTCTGCGCGGTGCTGCGCGAGCTGGTCGCCTACGTGCGCAGGCGCGGCCTCCCGACGACGGAGGCGCTGCAGCTCGACACTCCGGACGACGTCCGCCGCGCGCTCGGCGCTCTCATCGACAGCGACGTGCTCACCTACTTCGACGAGGGGCCGGAGACGGTCTACCTGATCGGCCCCGACAAGCACCTCGCCGCCGCGTACTACCGCAACACCATCATCCACTTCTTCGTGAACGCGGCGATCGCCGAGCTGGCGCTCGTGCACACCGCGGAGCGCGACTGCACCGACGCGGCGGGCGAGTTCTTCGAGGAAGCGCTGCGGCTGCGCGATCTGCTGAAGTTCGAGTTCTTCTTCCCTGACAAGGACGTTTTTCGCGCCGAGCTCACGGCGGAGGTCGCGCTGCACGATGCCAAGTGGCAGGAGGCGCTCGCCGTCGGCGGCGCCGAGGCGGCGGCGCTGCTGCGCCGCATGCAGCCGTTCCTCGCGCACCGCATCCTGCGGCCGTTCCTCGAAGCGTACCAGGTGGTCGGCGACGTGCTGACGCGTCAACCCGTCGACGCCCCGTTCGACGAGGCCGACTTCCTCACGCGCTGTCTCGCGCTGGGCAAGCAGTACCAGCTGCAGCGCCAGATCCGCAGCGCGGAATCCGTGTCGCGGGTGCTCTTCCAGACCGCGCTCAGCCTGGCGCGCAACCGCGGCCTCATCGATCCGTCGAAGAAGGACCTCGCCGCGCGCCGCGCGGTGTTCGCCGAGGAGATCCGCGGCGCGATCCGCCGCGTCGACGCGATCGACGCGCTCGACGCGGGCCGCCGCGCCGGCCTGCTGCTCTGACCAGAACGCTCTCGACGTTCGCGCGGGCGCGAGCGCGACGGAGAACCGACATGCTGCGACTGCACGATCCCTTCGACTTCCGCGTCCGCGAGATGCCGGACGGCGAGTTCGCCGTGTTCAACGGTACGCGCACGACCTACGGCGAAGCGGCGATCGCCGTGCATCGTCTCGCCAACGCGCTCCTCGCCGCGGGGCTGAAGCGCGGCGACCGCTTCGCGTACCTGTCGAAGAACGCGCCCGAGTACGCGTTTCTGTTCCTCGCCGCGTCGAAGATCGGTGCGGTGCCGGTACCGCTCAACTACCGCCTCGCACCGCCGGAGTGGCAGTACATCGTCGACGACGCGAAGGCGCGCCTGCTGATCGCGCGCGGCGAGTACGTCGCGGCGATCGAGCCGGTGCGGGCGCAGCTCGCGACCGTGGAGCGCTGCGTGGCGCTGGCGGCACCGGACATCCCCGCGGGCTGGCAGCCCTACGACGACTTCGTCGGGGGCGCGCCGGCGACCGCACCGGACGTGCACGTCACCAGCGACGACGACCTGTACCAGATGTACACCAGCGGCACGACGGGCCGCCCGAAAGGTGCCGTGCTCGCGCAGGGCGCGGTGATGGCGCAGCTCGCGCAGGCGTCCTTCGCGCTCGGCAGCGCGCCCGGCGAGCGCGCGCTCATCGTCGCCCCGATGTACCACGCCGCGGCCGCGATCATGACCTGCAGCACGATCTGGTTCGGCGGCTCGTTGTACATCCAGGAGGACTTTCATCCGGTGCACGCCGTCGAGGCGCTCAGCGAAGAGCGCATCGGCCGCGCGCTGCTGGTGCCGGCGATGATCCAGGCGTGCCTCGTCATGGTGCCCGACGTCGCGGAGCGGAAGTACGATGCGCTGCGCTACATCGTGTACGGCGCCTCGCCGATCTCGGAGGCGACGCTCGCGCGCGCGATCGACGTCTTCGGCTGCGACTTCGTGCAGGGCTACGGCATGACCGAGACCACGGCGGCGGTCACGTACCTCCTGCCGTCGGACCATCATCGTGCGCTCGCCGGCAAGCCGGAGCTGCTGCTGTCGGCCGGACGCGCGATGGTCGGAACGGAAGTCCGCGTGGTCGACGCGCAGGACCGTCCGCTGCCGCCGGGCGAGGTCGGCGAGATCGTCGCGCGCGGGCCGCAGATGATGCGCGGCTACTGGAATCTGCCCGAAGCCTCGCGCGAGGCGCTGCGCGGCGGCTGGATGCACACCGGCGACGCGGGCCGCATGGACGAGGAGGGCTACCTCTACATCTCCGACCGCGTCAAGGACATGATCGTGTCCGGCGGCGAGAACGTCTACCCGAGGGAAGTCGAGGAGGTGCTGTTCCAGCATCCCGCGATCGCCGACGTGGCGGTGATCGGCGTCCCCGACGAGAAGTGGGGCGAGACCGTCAAGGCGATCGTGGTGCTGCGCGAGGGCGCATCTGCCGATGCCGCGCTGATCCTCGAGCACTGCCAGGGCAAGCTCGCGGGCTACAAGCGCCCGCGCTCGGTCGACTTCGTCGACGCCCTGCCGCGCAACCCGAGCGGCAAGGTCCTCAAGCGCGAGCTGCGCGAGCCCTACTGGGCAGGGCACGGACGGCGCGTGTCGTGAAGATCGTCGTCCTCGACGGGTACACGCTGAACCCCGGCGACAACCCGTGGGACGCGCTCGCGGCGCTCGGCGACTTGACGGTGCACGACCGCTCGGCGCCGGACGAGACCGTGCCGCGCGCACGCGGCGCCGCGATCGTCTTGACGAACAAGACGCACCTCGACGCGGCGACGCTCGCAGCGCTGCCCGACCTGCGCTACGTCGGCGTGCTCGCGACCGGCTACAACGTGGTCGACATCGCGGCGGCGCGTGCGCACGGCATCACCGTCACCAACGTCCCCGAGTACGGCACCGACTTCGTCGCCCAGCACGTGTTCGCGCTGCTGCTCGAGCTCACCAATGCCGTCGGCGAGCACGACGCGGCGGTGCACGCCGGCGAGTGGCAGCGTTGCCCCGACTTCTCGTTCTGGAAGCGTCCGCTGCTCGAGCTCGCGGGCCTCACGATGGGCATCGTCGGCTACGGCCGCATCGGACGGCGCGTCGGCGACGTCGCGCGCGCGCTCGGCATGCGCGTGCTCGCGAGCGTGCGTCCCGGGACAGCGGCGCCGGCCGCGACCGCGACCGAGACGTGGTGCGATCTGGAGACGCTGTTCGCGACGTCCGACGTGGTGTCGCTGCACTGCCCGCTCACCTCCGACAACACGCGCTTCGTGAACGCGGCGCTGCTCGCCCGGATGAAGCGCAGCGCGCTGCTCGTCAACACCGCGCGCGGTCCGCTGATCGACGAGCAGGCTCTCGCGGAGGCGCTCGCGGCGGGCACCATCGCGGGCGCCGGGCTCGACGTGGTGTCGGTGGAGCCGATCCGCGCCGACAACCCGCTGCTGCGTGCGCCGAACTGCGTGCTCACGCCGCACGTCGCGTGGGCGAGCCTCGCCGCGCGCCGGCGACTGATGGCGACGGCGGTCGACAACGTGCGCGGCTTCCTTGCCGGCAAGCCGCAGAACGTCGTGCGCTGAGCGCGCGCGCCCGATCGTCACCAGCGTGCGCGCCTCGCCGGGCCGATGGGCGCCCGCGCTGCGCGGAGGGAGCTACTCCTCGGCGTCTTCGGGCGGCACGTCGACGGCGGGCACGTCACCGGTGTGCGGGGACGCGGGCTCGTCGATCGGCGGCGGCGTGAAGTCCTCGGGATGCGGCACCATCTGTGCCGGATTCGCCATCGCCGCGCCCGCGGCCGGCGACGGCTGCTCCCCGAGTGCCGCGCGTCGCGCTTCGGCGCGGGCGCG
>JAIEPK010000617.1 GCA_019749875.1 Candidatus Binatia bacterium
GGCCTCGGCGGCGGTGCGGGCGGCGGCGGTGGCGGCCTCGGGGGCGGCGGCCTCGGGGGCGGCGGCGGTAGTGGGCGATTCGGCGGCGGTGGTCGCTCGTCGGGTGGCCTCAGCTCGACGCAGCAGCTCGGTGGTGGCGGTGGTGGCGGTGGTGGCGGCAGCGGCGGTCTCGGCCGCGGCTCCAGCGGCGGCCTCGGCGGCTCCGGATCCGGTTCGTCGCGTAACCTCGGTGGCGGCGGCAGCTCGGGCGCGCGGCGTGGCGCTGCGTCAGCCGGCGCGCTCGGCGGACAGCAGGGTGCGGGTGGCGGCGGTGCTGCCGGCTTCGTGATCGCTGGCGGCGAAGGGCCGCTGTCGATGTTCAAGAAGGAGGTGCGCGTCGTCGCTGACGAGATCGCCAATGCGATCGTGATCCTCGCGACCAAGCGCGACTACGAGCAGATCCTCAAGGTCCTGCGTGACCTCGACGTGGTGCCGCGCCAGGTGGTGATCGAGGTGCTGATCGCCGAGATCAGCCTGAACAAGTCCCTGTCGATGGGCCTGCAGACCACGCTGAGCAATCCCGGTTCGGTCAACACGACGCCCACCCCGGCGCCGTCGCCCACGGCGTCGAACACCACCGACGGCACGACCTCGCTGCTCAACACGCTCGCCGCGACCACGGGCACCGACGCGCTGAAGCGCCTGATCAGCATCGCGCCGACGACCGGTGCGCTAACCGCGCTCATCACCGACCAGAGCAGCTTCCGCATCCAGCTGACAGCACTCGCGGCGGCGGGCCGCGCGAAGGTTCTCGCGAGCCCGAACATTCTCACGGCGGACAACCGCGAGGCATCGATCCACATCGGCACCGAGATCCCGATCCTCACCTCGAAGGCGAACTTCCCCGGCATCCAGGGCGCCAACGGCTCGACCGCGCTGGTCAACAGCGTCCAGTACCGCTCGACCGGCGTCATCCTCACGGTGCTGCCGCAGGTGAACGCCGACGGCCTGGTGAACCTGCAGGTCCGCCAGGAGGTCAGCGACGTCGGCGACCAGAACTTCGGTAGCACGGGATCTCCGTCGTTCATCACGCGTGCAGCGGAGACGACGGCCGTGGTGCAGAACGGCGACTCGCTGCTGATCGGCGGCATCATCCAGGAGACGAGCTCTCGTGGCCGCTCGGGCGTGCCGTACCTGATGGACCTGCCGCTCGTCGGGCGTCTGTTCCGCGTGGACACGGATGCCGTGCGCCGCATCGAGCTGATCATCATGCTGACCCCGCACGTGATCCGGAATCGCAGCGAGTCGCTGCTGGTCACCGAGGAGTACAAGGATCGGCTGTGGGACGTGGTGGACGAGATCGAGCGCACGAGCGGCCTGAAGCCGCCGTCGCAGGCGGAGATGAACTACATCCGCAAGCTGCGCAATCGCAGCACCACCAACCAGAAGCCGGGCGAAGGATTGCTGCCGAACCGGGAGTCGAACGACTGACGTCCCCGCCGGCTCCGCGCACCACGAGCGACGATCCGCACCGAGCGTCTCGTCGCACCACGCGCATCGGCTGGCGCCTCGCCGCATGCGCGGCGCTCGTGGTGCTGATCGCGCTGGTCTACGGGGTCTCCGTCCGGCACGAGTTCGTCTTCGACGACACCTCGCTGGTGGTCGACAACGAGCTCGTCGAGCTGCCGCTGTCGCGAGCCCACGAGCTCCTGACGGGAACCGACCGCGGGATCTCGTACCGCCCGCTGCGCATCCTCTCGTACATGGTCGACTACCGGATCGCGGGCGGGCGCGACCCCGCGGTCTTCCACGCGAGCAACCTGGTCGTGCACGGCCTCGCGACGCTCGCGCTCCATGCCCTCGCGCTTCTGCTCGTAGGATCGCCGGGCGGCGCCTTCGCCGCGGCGGCGCTGTTCGCGGTCCATCCGCTCGGCAGCGAGGCAGTGGTGTACGTCGCCGGTCGCAGGGATCTTCTCTGCGCGCTCTTCGTTCTGCTCGCGCTCTGGTGCTGGTGCCGGATGCTCTTGACGGATCGCGGCGCAGACTCTGCGTCGAGCGCGTCCCGTGCGCCCGGTGCGGTGCTCCGCATCGTGCTCCTGGGCGGCATGATCGCGTGCACGATCCTCGCGATGGCGGCGAAGGAGATGGCCGTCGTGCTGCCGGTCCTCGCTCTGGTGCTCGCGGTCGCGCTACGGCACGACGATCGCCGGAGCGGTGATGCCACGCACGCATGGGGCGCCCTTGGCGTGAGCGTGACGGCGCTGCTCGGCGTCGGCTTGTGGCTCTACGGCGGGGTGATCGTCTCGTCGCTCGCCAAGGCCGGCGACGGCGCGCTCGCGCCGCAGCCCGCGCTCACGCTGCGCGTGCTCGGTCGGTACCTCCGCCTCGCGATCTGGCCGTCCGATCTGCTCGCCGACTATCGGCGCTTCGCCTTCCCGCTGCCCGAATCCGCCGTCGACGGTGGAGCCGTCGTCGCCGCCCTGGCCATCGTGCTGGTGGCGGGGAGCGGCGCCTTCTTGCTGCGGCGCGGCTCGATCGCGGGTGCCGGGCTGCTCTGGTTCGTCGTCGCCCTGCTGCCGGTCGCGCAGATCGTTCCCTACGGCGAGATCGTCTCGGAACACAACGCCTACCTCGCGCTGTGCGGCCTCGCGCTCGCCGCCGGCCGCGCGGTGACGGTCGGTTCGCGGTCGCGACCGCGTCTGGTGGCGGCGACCGTCGTCGCCCTGGTCGCGGCACTCGGCGTGCGCAGCCACCTGCGGGCACTCGACTGGAAGAACAACTTGACGCTCTGGCGTGCCACCGTCGCGACGGCCCCGAGGTCGGTGCGCGGGCAGTACAACCTCGCCATCGCGACGCTCGGCGAAGGCGACGTGATCGGGGCACGGAAGGCGCTCGAGCAGGCGCGGGAGCTGGCTCCCGACGATCGCGACGTGCTCCTCACGTCGGCGACGCTCGCGCTCCGTCTCGGCGACTTCGATGCCGCCGAGCGCTTCGCGCGCCGCGCGGTCGAGCTGGGCCGCGACGGACGCGCTTACACGGCCCTCGGCTGGGCGCTGGTGAGCCAGGGCAATGCGCCGGGCGCGATCGAGAGCTTCGAGACCGCGATCGGACTGGGAGAGAACAGTGGAGACGCACGGCGCGGGCTGGCCCGTGCCCGGAGCCGTGGCGATTCTTCGTGAGCGGCAAGGCCGAATTCAGGTTGACGGTCGGAACGGCGTCGCGCATCATCGCGCAGCCAATCGGGGCGCGCACCCCGCGTGCCTGGGCGGAATGGAGAAGTCGGATGAGAAGCGCAGCGTTCTTCCTCCTCCTCCTGACGTCGATCCTGGGCAACGTCGCTCGAGCGAGCGGGCAGACGGCCGGGGTGACCATGACACCCGACCGGCTCCATCTGCTGGTCAACAAGGATCTCGGCGCCGAGCGCTGGTCGATCAGCATGAACCTGTCCGCGAACGATCCGACCCGGATCGTCAGCGTGACGGGCAACGTCTACCGCAGCGACGACGAGACCGTCAGCTTCGTGCACTGCGCGGCGCGGCCGGATTCGACCGGCTCGCTGAGCGACGCGTCGAGCGCGATCCGATTCACCTGCCGCGGCATGGGCGGGTGCACCGGCAACGCACTCGGGTGTGCGCGCAGCGCCTGGACGCCGCTCACCCGCGACGTCTCCATCCCGGCGTCGTTCTTCCTGCCGCCGGGCGGGCGCGGCGGCTCGGGATCGTCGGCGAGCGCGCCGAGTGAACGTCTCGCGCGACTGCTGCGCGACGTCTGGCGCGAGCTCGGTGGTGCCGTTCGCACCGTCGCACCGCGCGACGCCGCCGCGCAGTCGACGACGCTCGCTGCGGCGACGCTGACGCCGGACCTGCTGAGCCACCTCGTGCTGCGCGACCGCGACGACGCGCGCTGGTCGATCGCATTCAACGTCGTGCGCGACGACACGCGCGCGGGCGGCTTCAAGCCGACGTCGGTGACCGGCAACGTCTTTCGCGGCAGCGACGCGCCCGCCTTCGTGTACTGCGTGCCGCGCTCGGGATCTCCCGTCACGCTCGAAGATCCGACCACCGAGCTGCACTTCGTGTGTCTCGGCACGAGCGGTTGCGAGACCAACGCAGAGGAATGTGCCAGCGGTTGGAGCACCATCAGCGACGACGCCGTGATTTCGGCCGGCTTCTTTCTGCCGCCCGACGGCCGCGGGACGCCGCCGTCCTCGGACGAGAAGCTGCTGCTGGTGGGCGGCGCCTCGGGTCTGCCGTCCATCGCCTCCGACGGGTACAAGGGGAGCGGCACGGGCTCCTGTGACGATGGCGCCGCCTGCGAGGTCGATCGCATCGCGGGCTGCGAGGACGTGCAAGGACGCCTCATCGAGGTGGACGGCGTCTGCCGCTGCTACGTGTCGCCGGTCGCTTCGGCTTGCTTCCGCACTGGAACCGAGACCGTCTCGAAGCCGCGAATTCCTGCCGCATGCGGCGATGCGTGCTCCTTCGAGGTCGGCGTGCCGGCCGAGGACCGTACCAACGGCACCCGGCGCGTCGCGAACGGGGTCAGCCTGCCGCTCGAGGCCGACAGCCCGAACTGCTACTGCCACGCCAACCCGCCCGGACGGATTCGTGGGGTCGAGTCTTGCGGCGGCGCCGAAGGCACCCCGTGCGCAGGCGATCGATGCTGCGTCGACGACCCGCGCGACGGCTGCGATCCACTGGCGGGCGATGCCGCGTGCGCGGGCATCTGCATCGACCCCAGCGAAAACCCCAGCCTCGACGCGCCGACCTGCGCCAAGCACACCACCGCCTCGCAGTTCTGTGGTGACGGGCTGATCCAGGGCAACGAGGTCTGCGATCCGGCGACGTCCCCAGCACCGACCTGTGCCTCGCTGAGCTACGCCGGCGGAACACTCGACTGCTCGGGCTGCATCCCGGTCGGCTGCACGGACGTCGACGAGGCGCCGCAGATCACCTCGTTGGAGGCGCTCCCGGACGAGATCGATGCCCACTCGCGCTACGCCGTGCGCGGCACCTTCTCGGACAGGGATGGCGACGTCACGCAGGCCGTGCTCACGAAGAGTACCGGTGAGCAGAAGTTCTACGACCTCGCCGTGGCTGGCCGGCGCTCCGGCACGTTCGAGGTGTTCGTCGGCTGCAACGGTGTCGTCGATGGTGACGACAGCATGCTGGACTACACCGTCGCGTTGCTCGACGCTGCCAAGAACGAGGGCGACGACATGGCCGTGACCTCGCAGTGCGTGGAGCCGCCGCTCTGCGGCGACGGCAAGAAGGAGGGGGCGGAGCGGTGCGATCCCGGCAGTGATGATCCCGCCGACGCGTGCCCCAACAATCGCGTGTGCCGCAACGACTGCACCTGCGGCAAGCCGAAGTCTTGCGCGGGACGGTGCTGCCCCGACCCGGACGGCTTCTGCGGCCATGCCGAGCTCGACTGTCGCTGTGATCCGCACTGTCGCGATGCCGACCGGAACGATTGCTGCGACGACGCGAAGGCCGAGTGCGGGCTGTAGTCGATCAGCCGGCATCGCCGGCGCCTTCGGTGCAGGCAGTCGGACCGATCCGCGAGCTGTGGGTGCATCGTGCGCTGCTCACCTCCCTCGTGCTGCGTGATCTGCGTGCCCGCTACGCCGGCTCGTCGGCCGGGCTGGTGTGGTCGTTCGCGAGCCCGCTGCTGCAGATCGTCATCCTCACGTTGGTGTTCTCCTTCGTGCTCGACGTCCGCCTGCATGGGCCGGGCGAGGCGCCCTTCGCGATCGTCCTCGCATGGGCGCTCTTTCCGTGGATCGGATTCCAGGAGGCGATCGCGCGCGGCACCACGTCGCTCGTCGAGAGCGGCGTCATGATCAAGCGGATGGCCTTTCGGCCGGGGATCCTGGTCGCACAGACGGCGTTCGCGGCAGCCGTCCAGCAAGTCGCCGCGCTCACCCTGTTGACGCTGCTGATGCCGCTGCTGGGCCTGCCCATCCGCCCGAGCCTTGCCCTATGCGCGCTGCCTTTCGTTCTGCAGCTGTCTCTGATGATCGGGGTCGGTTGGATTCTCGGGGTGCTGCACGTCTATTTCCGCGATACGGCCCAAGTGGTCGTGGCCGCTCTTCAGGCATGGTTCTATCTGACGCCCATCGTCTACACGCTCGACACCGCGCCGGTGGCCCTTCGGCGCTTCCTGGTGCTGAATCCGCTGTGTGGGATTGTGGAGACATTTCGGGCGTTTGCGCTGGGTGGGGCGGTTCCGTGGCCGGCTCTCGCATGGAGTGCGATCGCCGGCGCCGTGGCGCTCGCGACGGGCGCTCGAGTGTTGTCCCGCGCGCGCGGCGAGATCGCGGATCTCGTATGAGGAGCGTGACCGCGGTCGGGCTCGGCAAGGCCTATCGTCGCTACGACCGGCCGTTCGACCGGGCGCGTGAGTGGATCGACGGCCGTGTGCGGCACGAGCTGTTCTGGGCGATCCAGGACGCATCGTTCGAGGTCGAGAAGGGCGGAGCCCTCGGGCTCGTGGGCGACAACGGTGCCGGCAAGACCACCTTGCTGGCTCTGCTCGCAGGGGCCGCGACGCCGACCACCGGTGAGCTCGTCGTGTTCGGTCGGCGCAGCGCGATCCTCGAGCTGGGGGCGGGCTTCCACCCCGAGTTCACGGGCCGGGAGAACATCCACCTCGTGGGGGTGGCGCAGGGAATGAGTCGGGCTGAGGTCGCCGGCCGGGTCGACGAGATCGTCGATTTCTCCGAGCTGGGCACGTTCATCGATCAGCCGGTTCGCACTTATTCCTCGGGGATGTTCCTCCGGCTCGCGTTCTCCATCGCCACCGCAGCCGAGCCCGACGTCCTGATCGTCGACGAGGCGCTGGCCGTGGGCGACCAGCGGTTCCAGCTGAAGTGCACGGATCGGATCGCCCGCTTCGTGCAGCGCGGCGGCACGCTGATCTTCTGCTCGCACAACCTGTATCAGGTGAAGAAGCTCTGCCGGCAGGCGTTGTGGATCGACCATGGCCGGATCGCGGCGGCCGGACGGGCCGCCGAGGTTTGCGATCTGTATGCCGACCGAGCCCGGGCGCGCCTGCTGAGCGGCCACACCGGTACAACGGACGGGTCGACCGAGCTGGCGGTCATCGGCGTCGAGCTCGTCGATGCGGCGGGCTTGCCGGTGTCACAGATCGAGACCGGCGACGCCCTGACGATCCGCGTCCGGCTGCGGCGGGCGCCCGCGAGCGACGTCCAGCCCGGCTGTGCCGTGGGCCTCGTCCGGAGCGATGGGGTGGTGTGCTACGTCGCCTCGACCGAGCTCGACGACGTGCGATTGCAGGCCGTCGGTCCGGACGAGTTCCACATCGCGCTGCATTTTCCGGAATTTTCGCTGTTCGGTGGGTCGTATCACTTCAACGTGGCCACGATCGACAGCCGCAGGCCGTTGATCATGCTCGATGTAAGGGAGGGGGAGGCGCCGTTTTCGGTCGTGAACCCGAAGACGGATTGGGGAGTCTGTCGACTGCCGCATGAGTGGCGGCATGACGGAACGCAGGTCTCGGATCGGGAGGCGGTAGGCGATGGGCGTGCGTAGAGGAGCGCCGCTCGTTGCGAGCCAGGTGGTCGGGCGATCCACGGGTGCTGCTCTGGCGCTCACGGCATTGCTCGGAATCGCCTTGGCGAGCTGTCAGGCGAGCCCGCAGCAGGAGAAGCAGAACCTGCAAGATCGGGCCCGCAGCTACCTCGAGCTCAAGCAGAAGCGCGACTGGGTCGCTATTTATGACGGCTTGCTGGATCCCGAGCTGCACGAGAAGCTGAAGCGCGACGCGTTCTTGAAGCGCCGCGAGGCCGCGTTCGACGTGCTGAACTTCAGCGTGGTGTCGGCGGAAGAGCAGGAGGGGGGGACCGGAAAGGTCGTCGCCAAGATCGACGCGATGATTCCGGTCCTCAATCCAAAGGGTGGCACCACCATGCTCCGCAAGGAGATGGAGGAGTCCCAGAAGTGGGTGGCCCGCGACGGACGCTGGTACATCCGATTGGAGAGCTGACGGCTTCGGGATGGGCCGTCAGCATCAGCAAATTGGTCTGTTTTTGTGTTGGTTCGGTTGACTCGGCGGGGCCCGGTACGCTATCGGGACATCCTTCCTTGCGTCGGGTCGAGGGATGAGTTTCGAGGTTGGGGATCTGCGAAGGCGCGATGAGCACCTCGCGGGTTAGTGAGACGAAGCAGTCGGGCTGCGCCGCAGTCAGCTCGGAAGTCGCATCGGCAGCCTGACTGCGGGTGGAGTCTGTTGATAGCTCAGCTACTGAGCGGTCCAGCGAAAGGAGAGAGGGGATTATGAGAGGTATTCGAAAGCTAGGGGTGGCCGCGGTTGCGTTGGCCGTTGGAGTGCTCGGCGCGGGCAAGAGCCATGCGCTGATCGATGACCCGTACACGAGCTTCACCCAGCCCGCGAACGCACTGGTCATGCCGTTCGACGAGACGACTGGCCACACGACGTTCTTCCTGGTCAGCAACATCTCGGGCCTGTCGCCCGCGGGTGACGGCTTCATCGCCGGCGTGACGACCCACTGGTCGTACTGGAGCGACGGCTGTGACCACCTCGCGGACGTCTATGTCTGCTTGACGCTGAACGACACCGTGATCGTCAGCCCGTCGGACGTCTCGGCGATCGACGCGGGTAACAACCCGATCGGCCCCAAGATCGACCTGAGCGGCAACCGTGGTTTCGTCGTCGTGACGGCGTACGCGACGGACGAGATCTGCAGCGATTCGTCGGTTCGTGGCGACATCCTGGTCGACGACGCGATCGTCGGCACGTACACCTTCGCGAACACCGAGACGCAGGCGTCCTTCGGTAACGACGCGATCGGCCTCGGCACCGATCTGTTCGGCAACTTCACCGAGCTGCCGGCTGCGGGCTACGACAAGTTCACGATCCAGACCTTCAACCCCGAGGATCTCGACGACTCGACCGTCGTTCTGCTCTCGCTCAAGGAGAAGAGCGGCAGCGGCTCGACCGCCAAGTACGAGGTTGGCCCGAACACGAGCAACACCCGTGCGGACCTGGTGTACTACGACAACCTCGAGATCCCGACCTCGCTGCCCGAGGCGAACCTGAAGTGCGCGACCTTCACGTCGGTGATCCCGGCGGAGAAGGGCTCGCTGATCCCGGACACCATCTCGCTGCTCTCGTCCGGTATCCTGCGTCTGTCGAACTTCACGCCGGCCATCGGCGGCGACACCGGCCGCTTCATCTACGGCATCCACGGCCAGGCGGTGGCGAACTTCGGTGGCAGCTCGAACATGAAGTACAAGCTGACCGGCCTGGAGTGATCCGGCACCCGCAGATCGGTTCGTAAGAACCGGTTGCAGCACGGGGCCAGGGCGAAAGCCCTGGCCCCGTGTCGTTTTTGGAAAACCCGTTCGAGTCCGTGGATCGCGAATTTCACCCGGGCTCACCCGTCCAAGCCGCGTCGCCGAAGGGGAGGTCCTAGATTGAGCGCGATCCGCAACCTGAACTCGCTGCGCACCGGGCTGCTCGCCGTCGCCCTCGTTGGGGCGATCGCGGCATGCTCGAAGGGAGCGGGCGGCGGCGCCTACGAGCTAGGGCCGACCAAGCGTCTCAACGAGGTCGAGGGCCTCTCCGGGACGTTTTCCTGGCCGTACTACACGGCGATCGCGGCCCGTGGCGGTAACGTCGTCGCGGCGTGGCTCAATCGAAACGGGCAGCGGGACCGTGATCTGATGGTGCGTGCGTCGAGTGACGCGGGCGACAGCTGGTCGGGCGAGCAGCTGATGAACGACGGCGAGTACCAGCGCACCGTCTCGGTGGTTCCGAAGCTCGCCCCGCTGCCGGCGGGCAACGACCTGCTCATCGTCTGGCACGCGCGCCGGAACGTCGCGGGACAAAAGTTCGTCCTGGCGCGGCGCTCCGAAGACTTCGGCAAGAGCTGGGCGCCGACCCAGCGGCTCAACTCGGTGACGCAGTCGTTCCTGCCGGCGATCGACGTGGCATCCGACGGCACGGTCGTGGTCGCCTACAACGACGAGCGCGACATCGAGCGCGACATCTACGCGAACCGCTCGACCGACGCCGGACGTAGCTGGCTGCCGCAGGACGTGCGCGTCGACCGGGGTGCGCGACAGGAATCGGACGCGCCGTCCGTCGCGATCGGTGAAGACGGGCACGCGTACGTCGCCTGGGAGCAGCGGCCGCACCGCACCGCCGCCGACAAGGCAGCCCTCGTCCAAGTCGCGAGCAGCCCCGATCGCGGGCAGACCTGGGAGGAGCCGCACCGCGTGACTCCGGGCGATCTGCCGGCCTCTCCGATGTGGCCTGCGATCGTCGAGTCGAAGGGGATCCTCACCGCGGCATGGACCGGTGGCGTGACCGGCGACACGATGCAGAGCTGGCTCTGGCTTTCGAGATCGACCGATCGCGGAGCGACGTGGAGCACGCCGCAGGTCGTCTTCGAGGGCAGCCTCCAGGTCTTCTTCCAGCTTCTCGCGGCGGGAGAGCACGTCTATCTCACCTGGCACGCGGGTGACGCCGGAAAGCCGTCCGCGGTCTACTTCAATGCGTCGGATGACGGCGGCACGACGTGGCGTCATCCCTGGGACGCGCCGCTGCGCATCGACGAGGCCCAGGCCACCGGTGAGGGGGCGCGGCATCCGCGCATGGCGCTGCACGACGAGAGCGGTGTGGCGATCACCTGGCAGGAGAACGAGCAGCGCGTCCTGGTGCGCATCTCGACCGACGGCGGCAAGACCTGGCCGATCGCACCCGTCGAGGTCGCCACGGCGGCCGAGAAGAAGACGCTGCGCTATCCGCAGGTCGCCCTGAGCGACAAGGGCGCCTTCGTCCTGTGGGAGGCGTGGACCGACATGACGGGGCAGCGCAAGACTCTCGGCGACCTGGAAAAGCCGACGCCGCGCGACGTCTATGTGCGCGGGGTGAAGCACCGCTGAGGAAGATGCCGGAAGCGGCGGCCGTCGCAGCCATGCTGCTGCTGGCCGCCGTCCTGCGGCTCGCGGCACTCGACGCGGGCTGGTTCGGCGTCGACCAGGCGCGCGACCTCGCCTGGGCGGAGCACATTGCGAGCGGTGCGGGTCATCCGGTCGCCGGACCGCTGATGCGCAATCGGTTCCACCTGGGCGCGCTCTACTACGAGTTCTGGGCGATCCCGGCCCACTTCGCCGACGGCCCGCTCGCGGCCTACGCCTTCGCCGGCCTGCTGGGCGTGGCATCCGTATTCTTGACGTGGCGGCTCGCGAGAGCCATCGCCGGGCCGCGCGCCGCGCTCGCCGCCGGGTTGCTGCTCGCGTCGTCGCCGCTCGCCGTGATCGATACGCGCGTCGCCTGGGCACCCGCGGCGCTGCCGGCGTGGAGCGCGATCCTACTGCTCCGTGCCCGTTGGTTCCTCGAGGCGCCGTCGCGCGCGCGTGCGGCGCTGCTGCTCTTCGTCGCGACGCTGGGCACACAGCTGCACGTGACGGCTGCCCCATTGGCACTCGTTGCGGGTGTGATCGTGCTCGCGCGGGCGCGGACGCTGGGCGTCCGCGGCGTGGCGCTCGCCGCAGCCGCCGGCGCGCTGCCGCTGCTGCCGATGCTGCTCGCGCTCGTGGAGCCGGTGCCGTCCTTTGCGGCACCGGCCGTCCTGACCGATCCGCGCGAGCATCGTCTCGGCGACCTGCTGCTGCTCGCTCCCCGCGTCCTGACGGGACTCTCGCCCGCAGCGTTGCCGTCCGCAGTCCGGGCGTGGCTCCCGTGCGAGGCGCTGATCGGTGCGGCGACGCTGCTCGCGGCGCTCCTGCTCGCGCTCCGCCCGCCGCGGCAGACCGACGCGCGCGCGCTGCGCATGGTCGCGGCGGTGTTCGCGACCGGTGTCGTCGCGGTCCTCCTGCTGCCCGCGGACGCCTGGTATTACTATCTCGACGCGACGCTGGTGCCCGGCGCGGTGCTGCTCGGGACGATGAGCGTGGTGATGCGCGCGCGGACGCTCGTCGCCGGGGCGCTGCTGCTGATCGTCGTTGCACGGACGCTGCTGCTCGCGTGGTGGATTCAGCTCGCGGCGGGCAGCGGCTACGTGCTCGCGAACCTCGACTGGCTGCACCTCGGCGGTGCGCGCCCGGCGGACCCGGACGCGCGCGCGCGGCTGCTCTCCGTCAAGACCAAGACCGCCGTCGCGGACGCGCTCGTCCATGAGGTCGGCATCCCGACCGAGCGCCTGTGGCTGGATACGCACGGCAGCGGCTTCTCCGATCTCGATACCGACAACGGCTACTTCCTGCGCCGGGCCGCTCGCGCCGGCACGATCGATCGTGGCCGCAGCGCCCTGGTCTCGTATCCCGGGGAGCTGCCGGTCGAGTGGCTCACGGCCTTCGCGCCGTCACAACGCGTCGGGCCGCTCGAGATCCGCACCTACGTTCCGACGCTCGACCGCGCGTCGGCGATGCTTCGCGGCTGCGACGGGCACCTGCCGGCGCCGCCGCTGCCCGAGCCGCTCGCGTACGGCGCGGGAACGCCGCCGTGGCCCGAGTGGCCGTGCGTCGCGCCGACGGTGACGATGCATGCGCGGCCTGCGCCGGACGGGACAGTCGTACGCGCCCTCGCGCGCATCGACGGTTCGGCGCGGGTGGTTCGGGTCACCGGCGATCCGCCGGCGAAGCCGCTCGGCATCGAGGCGCCAGGAGCGGGAACGGCCGTCGAGCTTCCCGGCGGCGGCGGCGACATCGCGGTGCAGCTCGACGTGACCGGTCCCGCGCGGCTCGACCTGTACGAGCTGCACGGGCTTCGTTAAGGGACGGTGGTGCTCCGCTCGCGGTTCATCGGCGTGGGCGCCGCGCTGCCGGCGACGGTGCTGGGCAACGCCGCGATCGAGGCCAGGCTCGGCGTCGACCAGGGTTGGATCGAGGGACGAACCGGCGTTCGCGAGCGCCGCATCGTGTCGGGCGACGAGACGCTGGTCGATCTCGCCGAACGAGCCTCGCGCGACGCGCTCGACGCCGCGGGTGTGGACGCGGCGTCGCTCGATGCCGTGATCGTCGCCACGACCTCGGCACCGTACCTGTTCCCCTCGCTCGCGTGCCTGGTGCACGCGCGTCTCGGTCTTTCGGCGCAGCCCGCATTCGACGTCGCCGCCGCGTGCGCCGGGTTTCCCTACGCGCTCACGGTCGCCGATCAGTCGATCCGCGCCGGTGATCACCGCCGCGTGCTGGTCATCGGCGCCGACTGCCTCAGCGCGTACTGCGAGCCGGTCGATCGGGTGACGTCGCCGCTGTTCGGTGACGGCGCGGGCGCGGTGGTCCTGCAGGCGGAGCGGGACGACGCGACCGGCCTGCGCCGCGGCATCCTCGCCTCGCGGCTGCGCGCGCTCGGCAGCCAGTGGGAGATCCTCTACGTGCCCGCCGGCAAGCGGCGGATCGAAGAGCTCGCGGCACCCGGCGCCGATCCGTGGATGCGCATGCGCGGTCAGGACGTGTTCCGTCTCGCCGTCGAGCAGCTCGTCGCGCTGAGCCGCGAGGTGCTCGCGGCTGCGGAGCTCACACCCGACGACGTGGCCTTGCTCGTGCCGCACCAGGCGAACGTCCGCATCATCCGCATGGTGCTCGCGCAGCTGCGCATCCCGGAGGCGCGCGTGTGCGTCAACCTGGAGCGCTGCGGGAACACCTCGGCGGCGTCCATCCCGCTCGCGCTGCACGACGCGGTCGTGCAGGAACGTCTGCACGCCGGCGACATCCTGCTGCTGAACGCGGTCGGCGGCGGCATGACGGCGGGGGCGATCGTCGCACGGTGGTAGGAGCGCGCGCAGCGCGACCGGTGCGCGGCGCACGCGGTGCGCTGGTCGCGGCACTGCTGCTCGCAGCGCTGGTCGCCGCGGTGCTCGGCGACGTCCTGTTCGGCG
>JAIEPK010000146.1 GCA_019749875.1 Candidatus Binatia bacterium
CGGATGCCGAACGGCACGTCCGGTGGTGTGGGAGCTGGGGCGTCAGCCCCGGCTACCCGATACTCCCCGCGCTCGCTGCGCTCGGTGCTCGCCGTTGGCTCGCGTGCACGAGGTGGTGCCGGTGGGGACGCGGCGCCTGACGCGACCCACGCCCCGCGGTCGCTTCGCTCCGCGCTCGAAGCTGTCGCGCGCGCGAGGCTGTGTCGGTGGGGGCGCGCGGGCGGTGTCGTGAAGGGCGCGTCAAGCCCTCGCGAGCTTGATCGCCTTCTCGGGGCAGGCCTCGACGCAGAGGCCGCAGGCGTGGCACTGCTCGGGGTGCGTCACGTAGGCTTGACGCCAGCCGTGTGCCAGCGACTTGAACCAGCCGAGCCATGACAGGCTGCTGCGCTCGTCGGCGGTGAGCGTGCCCATGCTGAGCACGTCGTAGGGGCAAACCTCGACGCAGCTTTCCTTTCCCTCGCAGCGGTTGCGGTCGATCAGCGGACGCAGGCGTCCGGGCGTGTCGTCGCAGCGTCCCTCGGGAATCGGCTTGGTGGCGTTCGGCAACGGCGTCTCCTTGGCTCGGTGCAGTGGGCGGGCTGCGTGCAGCGCACCGTCTTTGTTGCGTGACCCGGGTCGGCCGGTAAGGTGCCAGCCGGGCGCCACCGATGCCAGTTCGGCAGCGAGTGTTGCTGTGGCGGCAGGAGGCGGAGCTTGGAACGTCGCGCGCGGTTCTCGATCGTCTACTACCTCTGGGTCCTCGGGCTGATCCTGCTCATCGACGCGGTCTTCTTTCCCGGACCGGAGGTCCCCGAGATCCCGTACAGCGAGTTCCTCGACCGGGTGACCAGGAACGAGGTCGCGACCGTCGTTCTCACGCCGCAGCAGATCTACGGCGAGAGCAAGGCGACCGACGACGCCACCGCCGCGACGGATGCGACCAAGTCGGCCGCGGACGTGGCCGCCGTACCCGAGCCGACGGCGGCACCGCCGCGTCCGTCGCCGGCCGCGACCGCCGCACACGCGGCGGATGCGAAGGTCATCACCGCACCCGAGAAGAAGACGCCGTGGCGGCTCGATCTGTCGGGTCTGAAGGCCTGGTTCACCGGCGTCAAGGAGAAGGCGCAGCAGCAGCAGCGCGAGCGCGAGGAGGCGTTCAAGCGCCAGTTCACCGTCGTGCCGCTGAACGACCCGACGCTCGTCGCGACGCTGCAGGCGCACGGCGTCGACTTCCGCGCCGAGCTCGACACGCACTGGCTGCGCGACCTGTTCTTCAACTGGATCCTGCCCTTCGGCGCGATGTTCCTGCTCTGGGGCTTCGTCATGCAGCGCATGGGCGGTGGTCCGAGCGCGCTGCGCGTCGGCAAGAGCAAGGCGAAGATCTACGCCGCCGATGAGAACACCAAGGTCCGCTTCGCCGACGTCGCGGGCGTGGACGAGGCGGTGGAGGAAGTGCGCGAGATCGTCTCGTTCCTGAAGGAGCCGGCGAAGTACACGCGGCTCGGCGCGAAGCTGCCGACCGGAGTGCTGCTGGTCGGACCGCCGGGCACCGGCAAGACGCTGCTCGCACGCGCGATCGCGGGCGAGGCCGGCGTGCCGTTCTTCAGCCTGTCGGGCTCGGACTTCGTCGAGATGTTCGTCGGCGTCGGTGCGGCACGCGTGCGCGACCTGTTCGCCGAGGCGAAGAAGAAGGCGCCGTGCATCATCTTCATCGACGAGCTCGACGCGATCGGCAAGTCGCGCGGCCAGCCTGGAATGCCGCCGGTGGGCGGCTTCGACGAGCGCGAGAACACGCTCAACCAGATCCTGGTCGAGATGGACGGCTTCGACGGCAAGGCCGGCGTCGTGCTGATCGGTGCGACCAACCGCCCGGAAGTACTCGATCCGGCGCTGCTGCGTCCCGGACGCTTCGACCGTCAAGTCCTGGTCGACCGTCCCGACCGCGAGGGACGGCTCGCGATCTTCAGGATTCACACGCAGGGCTTGACGCTCGGTCCCGACGTCGACCTCGCTCGCATGGCCGCACAGACCGTCGGCTTCGTCGGCGCCGACATCGCGAACCTGTGCAACGAGGCGGCGCTGCTCGCCGCGCGTCGCGGCGCGAACGACATCGCGCAGGGCGACTTCCAGGACGCGATGGAGCGCGTGATCGGCGGTCTCGAGAAGAAGAACCGCGTGCTCAACGAGAAGGAGCGGCGCACCGTCGCGTACCACGAGTCCGGCCACACGCTGGTCGGCTGGCTCACGCCGGGCGCCGATCCGGTGCAGAAGGTCTCGATCGTGCCGCGCGGCCGCGGCGCGCTCGGCTACACGCTGCAGGCGCCGCTGGAGGACCGCTTCCTGATGTCGCGCGAGGAGCTGCTCGGTCGCATCCGCACCCTGCTCGGCGGACGCGCCGCGGAGGAAACCGTCTTCGGCGAGATCTCGACCGGCGCGTCGGACGACCTCGAGAAGGCGAGCCGCATCGCGCGCGACATGCTGACCGTCTACGGCATGTCGAAGCGCCTGCCGAACCTGTCGCTCGCGACCAACGTCCAGGGCGGCTTTCTCGGTCAAGGACCACAGGGCGCGCCGCACTCGGGCGAGATCGAGCAGCAGGTCGGCGAGGAGCAGCTCGAGATCCTGAGCGAGGCCTACGCCGAGGCGAAGCGCATCCTCGCCGAGAAGCGCGATCGTCTGGAAGCGCTCGCGCAGCGCCTGCTCGCGCACGAGAAGCTCGAGTACGCGGACCTGGTCGAGATCCTCGGCGAGCGTCCGGTGCCGGCGACGCATCCGACGATCGTATCGACGCCTGCCGCGTGAAACGCCGTCCCTGCCATTGTCCGCTGTGGTAGGGTCGGCGAGATGTCCGGGGCGAGGATGAGACCGTCACGAGCCGCGGTGCGCATGACGCTCGAGGAGTGGGAGGCGCTCGACGAGGACGTCGCGGGCGAGCTCGTGGACGGCGTCCTCGTCGAGGAAGAGGTGCCGAGCTACGTCCACGAGACCATCGTCAACTGGCTCGCTCAGGTCCTGGGGTCGTGGGCCCGTGCGCATGGCGGGTTTGCGGCGACCTCAGGGGTCAAGTTCGGCCTTGCGGCCGGTCTGGGGCGGATGCCCGACTACAGCGTCTTCCTCGGCGGGCGCCGGCCGCCGCGCGAGGGCCTGGTCCGTATGCCGCCGGACGTCGCGGTCGAGATCGTGTCGCGCACCGCGCGCGACCAGCGCCGCGACCGCGTCGAGAAGCTCGCCGAGTACGCGCGCTTCGGCATCCCGTACTACTGGATCGTCGACCCGAAGCCGCGCACCGTCGAGATCTTCGCGCTGCGCGACGACGCATCGTACGAGCTCGCCTTCATCGCGAGCGCGGGCCACCACGACGCGATCCCCGGCTGCGACGGGCTCGTCCTCGACCTCGACGATCTCTGGGCGGAGGTCGGCCGTCTGTCGTGACCGCTCGTTTTTCGGCCGACGACCAGTAAGATCCCGCGCACGATGAGCGACCGCGATCCCGCCGACAGCGCTGCCCCCCGCACCCCCGGCCTCGACTTCATCCGCCAGCGCATCACCCAGGACCTCGCCGAGGGCAAGAACGAGGGCCGCGTGCACACGCGCTTTCCGCCCGAGCCGAACGGCTACCTGCACGTCGGGCACGCGAAGTCGATCTGCCTGAACTTCGGTCTCGCGGGCGAGTTCGGCGGCCTCTGCAACCTGCGCTTCGACGACACCAACCCGGTCAAAGAGGACACCGAGTACGTCGAGTCGATCAAGCGCGACGTGCGCTGGCTCGGCTTCGACTGGGCCGACCGCGAGTACTACGCGTCGGACTACTTCGAGAAGATCCACGACTGCGCGGTGGAGCTGATCCGCAAGGGCCTCGCCTACGTCGACAGCTCGAGCGCCGAGGAGATCCGCGCCATGCGCGGCACGCTGACCGAGCCCGGCACGAACAGCCCGTACCGCGAGCGCAGCGTCGAGGAGAACCTCGATCTGTTCGCGCGCATGCGCGCCGGCGAGTTCGCCGACGGTGCGCACATCCTGCGCGCGAAGATCGACATGGCGTCGCCGAACATCAACCTGCGCGATCCCGCGCTGTTCCGCATCCGCAAGGTCGAGCACCACCGGACGGGGAGCGCGTGGTGCATCTACCCGATGTACGACTTCGCACACGCGATCTCCGACGCGCTCGAGCGCATCACGCACTCGATCTGCACGCTCGAGTTCGAGGATCATCGACCGCTGTACGACTGGTGCATCGACAACGTGACGCTGCCGAGCCGCCCCGAGCAGATCGAGTTCGCGCGCCTCAACCTGACGTACACCGTGATGAGCAAGCGCAAGCTGCTCGAGCTGGTGCGCGACAAGCATGTGAATGGCTGGGACGATCCGCGCATGCCGACCCTCGCCGGCATGCGGCGGCGCGGCGTGCCGCCGGCGGCGCTGCGCGACTTCTGCCAGCGCATCGGGCTCGCGAAGAAGAACGCGACGATCGACGTCGGCCAGCTCGAGTTCTCGATCCGCGACGAGCTGAACCGCACGGCACCGCGCGTGATGGCGGTCCTGCGTCCGCTCAAGCTCGTGATCGAGAACTGGGAGGAGGGCCGCGTCGAGGAGATGGACGCGGTCAACAATCCCGAGGATCCGTCGGCCGGCACGCGGAAAGTCCCGTTCGCGCGCGAGCTGTGGATCGAGCAGGACGACTTCCGCGAGGATCCGCCGAAGAAGTTCTTCCGTCTCGCCCCCGGCGCGGAAGTCCGGCTGCGCTACGGCTACATCGTCAAGTGCACGGGAGTCGTGAAGAACGACGCCGGTGACGTCGTCGAGGTGCGCTGCACGCACGACCCGAACACGAAGAGCGGCATGCCGGACGCGAACCGCAAGGTGAAGGGGACGATTCACTGGGTGTCGGCGCAGCACGCCGTGCAGGCGGAGGTCCGGCTCTACGATCGCCTGTTCAAGAGCGAGAATCCCGAGGAGGCCGGGTCGTTCCTCGACGACCTCAACCCCGACTCGCTGGATGTCATCGGCGACGCGCGCGTCGAGCCGTCGGTCGCGGCCGCGGAAGCCGGCAGCCGCTTCCAGTTCGAGCGCCTCGGCTACTTCGCGGTCGATCCGGACGCGGCGCCGACGAAGCCCGTCTTCAATCGCGTGGTCACGCTGCGCGACACGTGGGCCAAGATCGCGCAGTCCGAGCAGGCGGCCAGGAGCTGAGGTCCAGATGCCGTCCACGAACCCGACCCCGCGCCCGAACCACCGTGCCGCCGTGACGCTGATCGCGGCGGCGCTGCTCACCATCGCGTCCCCCGCGCTCGACGCGCGTGCCGCTCCGGACGCCGACGCCTGCGCGGCGCAGATCGTGAGCGACCTGCGCGGCGGCAAGCTCGAGGCGGTCGCGAAGCTGCTGCTCGAGCCGCCGTCGTACACGGAGGAGCAGGCGGCTCAGGACCGGGAAGGATCCGTCGCCGGGCTGCGCGCCGTTCTCGAGACGGTCGGCGGCATCGAGGAGGCGACGCCGATGGCGGGACGCCGCCGTTACTACCGCGTACAGATCTCGGGCGGCACGCCGGAGGCGTGGTCCACCGTCGGACGGCCGATGGCCACCGGCATCGTCGAGCGCGACATCCGCTTCGGGCGGGCCGGCCGCGGCGTGCTGGTCGTCAAGCTCGCGAAGGGACCGACGCCGTGCGGCATCGCCATGCTCGACCTCGGACTCGATGCCGATCAGCCCGAGGCGCGCGACAAGATGATCGACGTGTTCGTCGCCGTCCTGCAGGCGCTGGGCGCGGAGGACGATGCTCCGGAGCTGCGCCGGCACGCGGACTCGATGCTGACCACGTACGACGCGGGCACCGCGGTGCCCGCGGCACCGTCTGCCGGTGGCGTGAATGCGAGCCAGCCCGCGCCGGGCACCCGCTAGCCGAGGGACGCCGCGCTCGCGTCGCGCACGCCGGGGCGTGCCGTGGCACGCCGTCGTGCTGCTCGTCGTCGCCGGCCTCGCGGGCGTTGCGAGCGCTCGTGTCGGGTCCCCGCCGGCGTTCGACGTGGTCGTGCTCGGG
Source organism: Candidatus Binatia bacterium (assembly GCA_019749875.1). Lineage (GTDB taxonomy): Bacteria > Desulfobacterota > Binatia > UBA12015 > UBA12015 > VGTK01. The sequence goes on from JAIEPK010000146.1 coordinate 6,015, forward strand.
GATGCTGGTGGTCTCGCCGAGGACGACCTCACCGCGTTCCTTCTCTTTCCCGCGGGCAGCGACATCGGCATCGCGCTCGACGCGGGCACGCTGCACGCGGGCATCCGTGTCGCGCTCGCGAAGGGCGCCTTCGCGAGCCTGCCGCTCGATCCTTCCGGCGATGTCTCGGCGGAAGGGCAGGTCCTGCAGAAGCACGTCGCCGCGTACCTGATCACGCACCCGCACCTCGACCACGTCGCGGGCCTCGTCCTGAGCTCGACCGACGACACGCCGAAGCCGATCCACGGCCTGCCGCCGACGCTCGACGTGCTGCGCGATCACGTCTTCAACTGGAAGGTGTGGCCGAACTTCACGAACGAAGGGGTGTCGCCGGTGCTGTCGCGCTACGCGCTGATGCCGCTCGCGAGCGGCGTCGCGCACGACGTGCCGGGCACGAGCCTGCGCGTCACGGCGTTCCCGCTGAGCCACGGCGGCACCGGCTCGTCCGCGTCCACATCGACAGCGTTCCTGGTCGAGAGCGACGGGCAGAGCCTGCTCTATCTCGGCGACACCGGACCGGACGCGATCGAAGGGCAGGGCCGTCTGCGCGCGCTGTGGACCGCGGTGGCGCCGCTGGTGCGCGCGAAGACGCTGCGCGCGATCTTCCTCGAGGCCTCGTATCCGAGCGATCACCCGGACGAGAAGCTCTACGGACACCTGACGCCGCGCTGGGTGAATGCCGAGCTCGGCGTGCTCGCGTCGCTCGTCGACGGAGACGACCCGTCGAGCGCGCTGCGCGACCTGCCGGTGGTGATCACGCACGTCAAGCGGACGCTCGCGCGTGGCGAGGCGCCGCGTGCGCGCATCGCGCGCGAGCTTCGCGAGGCGAACCCGTACGGCGTGCGCTTCGTGCTCGCGACCCAGGGCGAGAAGCTCGAGCTCTGAACGCTCAGGACGCGATCAGCCCGAGCTCCATGGCACGCCGCACCAGCATGCCGAGGTTGTGGACGCCGAGCTTGCGCATGATGCTCGTCCGGTGGGTGTGGATCGTCTTCGCGCTCAAGCCGAGCCGAGTGCCGATCTCGCGATCCGTGTTGCCCTCGCCGATGAGCCGCAGCACCTCGTGCTCACGCGTGGTGAAGCGAACCGCGCTCGCGGTCATCGTGCTTCGCACGAGAAAGCTCAGGAAGCAGTCGAGCACGAGAGGTCCCATGAAGTACAGGCCATCGTGTACGGTGCGAATCGCGTCCACCAGAACTGCCGCGATGCACTTCTTCGCGACGAATCCGCGCGCCCCGGCCTGCAGACCGGGCATGACTTCGTCGCCGGAGGAGTAGTCGCCGAGCAAGATGACCGGTGGAGCCGACGGGGAGTCGCACAGCGAGCGGACGACGGAGTAATCGATCTCATGAGGGCGACCGATTCCCAACACCACGACGTGCGCGCGACTCGCGATGGCAACGGGGCCGGCCTGCTCCAGCGCGTCGGCCTCGACGGCGATCGTCACGCGCGGTGACCGCTCGATCAGCGCGACGAGCCCCTCCCGTACGACGGCGTGACGCTCGAAGAGGCCCACGCGGATCGGCGGATCGTGGTCGGTCGCGAGGTCGCCGTGAAGCTCGACCAGTTCCTCGACGCAGCGGTCGTACGTGGGTGGGGCAGAAGACGGGACGACCATGGAAGAACTCTCTCGGAAATCGGGGACAATGCCGTCCTCGACGCCCTAGCTGCAACCAGGACGACCATCAAGGCTTCTCTGACAGCCGGACAGGATTTCAACAGCTGTTCATGCGAAGGGCCGCCATTTGGCCTAAGGCGATCAGTGGTCGGAATGAGAGCGGCGTGATCCCCGCCGTCGGGGATTGGTGTAATTGACGCCGCCCGCGTCTTCGGTCGAACGTCGGATGCGGCGCTCGAGCGGTTCCGCGTCGTGTGCATTTTCCTCGTGCGCGCTCGCCTCGTCGGCACTTGACGCTCGTCGGGGCGGCGAGGCCGGTCGCGTCGTCAACCGCTGGCACGGCTCCTGCGAAGGAGCATCGCCCCGAGAGCATCGCGGCGATGCCGCAGAAGGGGCGATGGGAAGTGGGAACCGTTCAGAGCAGCAAGAGGCGAGTGGATGCGACCGGCCCGGTCGCGATCGATGCCGGAGGCCGTGGTCGCTCGGGGGAGGCGCGCGCGACGACGGCACGCGTCCTGTGCGTGATGGAGGCCGTCGAGCACGCGAGCACACGGGACGACGTCGCTCGCGCGGCGCTCGACGCGATCCGAGACCAGCTCGAATGGGCACATGCCGCCTACTTCGTCGCGGACGACTCGGGATCCGGCCTGGTCCCGGCTTTCCAGTCGGGCTCCATCGACGACGGCTTTCGAAGGGAGACCGACGCGGCGCGCTTTCGTGAGGGAGAGGGCGTGCACGGCCGTGCATGGCGAACACGGGAGCTGGTCTTGGTGCCGGACCTCGGTATGGTGCGCGACTGTCCGCGTGCGGCATCGGCGCGGCGCGCCGGCGTGAGATCGGGCCTTTGCTTCCCGCTCGTCGTGCAGGGCACGGTCGTGGGGAGCATGGAGTTCTTCGGCCGCGCGAAGATCGACTGCTCCAGCGGCCGATTCGACGCGTATCGCACCCTCGCGCGGATGATCTCGGGCGCGATGGAGCGCGTGCAGCGGCAGGCATCAGCCGCGCGCATCCACGCGATGATGGAGAATGCGCCGATCAACGTCATGTTCGCGGACAGGGAGCTGCGCCTGCAGTACTTGAACGCGGCGTCGCTCCGCACGCTCGCGGGTCTCGAGGAGCATCTTCCGGTCAAGGCGAGCGAGGTGATCGGACGGTCCATCGACATCTTCCACGAGCATCCCGCACATCAGCGAGCGATCCTGGCGGACCCGAAGACTCTGCCGCACCGAGCAACGATCGCGCTCGGTCCCGAGAAGCTCGACCTCCTCGTGAGCCCCATCTACGACGAGCGCGGAGAGTACCTGGGACCCATGGTCACGTGGGAGGTCGTCACCGAAAAGCACAGACTTCAGGCGGAGGTTCGCGAGGGCCACGAGCGCGAGCGGCAGAGAGCAGACGATCTTCGCGCCAAGGTCGATGCCCTCCTCGCGGTGGTCGACGCAGCGGCCGCCGGCGACCTCACGCAGGAGGTGACGGTTCGCGGGGACGACGCCATCGGACGGATGGGCGAGGGGCTGGCCAGGCTCCTCGCCGACCTGCGCGCGAGCGTCACGGAGATCGCGAGCACCGCAACGACGCTCGCCGCGGCCGCGGAGGAGCTCACAGCCGCCAGCCAGAACATGGGCAGCTGTGCCGAGGAGACCGCGGCCCAGGCGACGGTCGTGTCGGCCGCGGCGGAGCAGGTGAGCACGAACGTGCAGGCCGTGGCCGGTGGCGCGGACCAGATGGCCTGCAGCATCAACGAGATCGCCCGGAGCGTCAGCGAGGCCGCGCGTCTGGCGAGCGCGGCTGTCGACGCCGCGACCGCGACCAACGGACGCGTCGAGAAGCTCGGCGAGAGCAGCGCCGAGATCGGCAAGGTGATCAGGATGATCACGGCGATCGCACGGCAGACCGACCTCCTGGCTCTGAACGCCACCATCGAGGCGGCGAGGGCGGGTGCCGCGGGCAGGGGCTTCGCCGTCGTCGCCAACGAGGTGAAGGAGCTCGCCAAGGAGACGGCGAGCGCAACCGACGACATCGGCCGCAAGGTCGCCGCCATCCAGAGCGACACGCGCGGCGCGGTCTCGGCCATTGCCGAGATCGGCCGGATCATCGCTCGGATCGACGACGTTTCGACCACGATCGCGAGCGCCGTCGACGAGCAGACGGCGACGACCTGCGAGATCGGACGGAGCGTCGCCGAAGCCGCGAAGGGGAGCGTCGAGATCGCCGCGAACATCAGCGGGGTTGCGCAGGCCGTGCAGGGGACGACCCTCGGCGCGAACGACACGCTCGCGGCCTCGATCGAGCTGTCACGAATGGCGGCGCGGATGCAGGCGCTGGTCGCGCGATTCACGTACTGAGGGAGCCCTCCCGAGGACGGTGCCGGTCCGGGCGCGACGCCGCGTCCGGACCGTTCGCGTACGGTCGGGCGGGGCGTCCGATCCTCAGGACTCGACCGTGCGCGCCCCCGACGCGCGGACGATCCCCGGCCGCCGCGCCGCGAGCTCCGCCTGGATCGCGTGCACCCGCTCCTGCGTCAGCGGAAAGCGCCGCACCACCAGGATCGTCAAGACGAAGAACACCGCCGGCAGCGGCCCCCAGGCGAGCTTCATCGCCCAGATCGCGCCTGGCGTCTGCTGCGCGGCGCCGGGCACGTAGCCGAGGTAGGGCAGCAGCACGCCCGCGATCGCGATCCCGGCGGCGCCCGCGAGCTTCATCACCAGCGTCCACACGCCGAAGAACGCGCCCTCGCGGCGCTTGCCGGACTCGAGCTCGTCCTCGTCGAAGACGTCGGCGACGATCGCGAGCGGCAGCACGTAGCCGCCGACGCCGACGCCGGCGATGACGATGAACGCGAGCACGCCGGCGAGCGGCCAGGTCTGGTCGATCATCGGCGACAGCGACAGCCCGACCACGCTCCAGCCGAGGCACACCGCGAACGCGAGGTTCTTGCCGAAGCGTGCTGCGGCCGCGGCCCAGAACGGAAAGCTCACCGTCGCTGCGAGGAGGTACGTCCCGATCACCAGGCCGGCACGCGCCTCGGCGCCGAAGGCGTCGCGGAAGACGTAGAGCGCGAACGCCTGATTGATCGACGAGCCGCAGATCGCGATCGCGGAGCCGGCGACGATGATGCGGAACGAGCGCAGGCGGAGCGTCGCCTTGAGGTCGGCGAGCAGGCCGCGGAACGTCGCGCGCTCGTCGGCGGCCTGCATCGCCGGCTCGCGCGTGCCCAGAAACGCCGTCACGCCGCCGCCGAGCATGATCACCGCGAGCAGCACGCTCGCCGCGGCGTAGCCGTCGTGGCCGCCGCCGCGCGCCGCCGCGACGCCGAGAAAGACGCCGCCGCCGAGCAGCAGGCCGACGTTGTGGAACATCGCTCGAACCGAGACGATGCGTGCGCGCTCGGCGTAGTCGGTGCTGAGCTCGGCGCCGAGCGCGAGGTACGGCGTCGCGTAGAAGCCGAAGAAGACGTCGAGCAGAAAGAGCGCGCCGACCAGAAACGCGAAGACCTCGCCGGTCGAGCCGGCCGGCGGCCGCCACAGCAGCGCGAAGCACAGCACCAGCGGCACGATCATCGCACCCATGAACGGCCGCCGGCGGCCGTAGCGCGTCCGCGTGCGATCGGAGAGCCAGCCCGTGATCGGGTCGTTGACGCCGTCCCACACGCGCCCGAGCGCGATCGCGCCGCCGACCAGCGCCGGCGTGAGCAGCGCCACGTCGGTGTAGAAGGGGAACAGCACGGTGCTCAGCGACGCCATGCGGATGCCGACCACGAGCTCGCCCGCACCGTAGAGGACCTTGTGCGACAGCGACAGGCGATCGCTCGCCGCTGCAGGAGAAGATGCGGCGATGGTTTCACTGGGCGAGGTCGGCGCGTCGGGCGCGGCTCCGGCAGCGGTCGTCATGGTCGCGCAGGTTTCCGAACCGGAGCACGTCCGGCAAGCGCGTTCCGCGCGAGCGGTCGAAACCCGCTCCGCAGGAGCGTACTTCGCACGGGAAGAGCCGCACGGGCGTCGCACCGAGGCCGCCCGGTACCCAACGACCGTTCGCCGACGCACAAGCCGCTCGCGCCGGCAGGAGGAAGCTCAGTTCTTGAGCCCGAGCCCCGCGCCGCACGTCGGCCGGTGCAGCTTGAACAGCGACTGGTCGGCGGTCATCGGGATGCCGATCGCGTCGTGCCGGCTCACCGTTTGCGTGAGGGCACCGTCGGGACGGATCACGCCGAACGCGTCGGTGCGATAGGTCGTCGTCGATCCGAGCCGGTTATACCAGTACACGGGCCCGTGGTACGCCTCGCGGTCGCAGCCGCGACCCGTGCCCCACTGCGGGAACGCGTCGCCGGTGCGCACGAGCCGCGTCCGGTCCGCAGGATCCATCACCGTGATCGGATCGAATACCGCGGTCGACGCGTGCGCGCGCAGCACCTCGGTGCCGTCCGGGAAGCGGATCGGCAGCACGAACTGCCAGATCTCGTACAGCGAGCCGACGTCGCAGCCCGTGCCGGGCAGGGTGACCACCGTGCGGCCGATGCCGGCGCCGGCGTCGCGCTCGCAGATCGAGCCGGCCAGCGCGGTGTCCGCCATGCCCTGGACGTGGACGCGGTACGCGCCCTTGCGCAGCGTCAATTCCAAAGAGTGGTGCGGGCGGGTGAAGCGCGCCACGCCGCCCGTGCCCATGTGCGCGACGACGCGGCTGTGCGCCTTCATGCGCCGGCCTCGTCGTTGACGGTGCCGCGGTTCGCGACGAAGACCTTGAAGCCCTCGTGCGCCTCGTCGTGCGGCGTGCCGGCGACGGCGTTCACGTAGCCGAACGCGGGCAGCGTCCGGTCCGCGCGGCTCTTGCGCGGGTCGTCGCCGTGCTCGTGCGCGAAGCGGCACGTCCCGGTGCCCGGGGTCGCCGGGTCGAGCGGCACCTCTTGCGGGTGCCAGGTGCGGTACGGGTTGCCGTCGGGGCCGGTCACCACGTAGCGGTCGTGCACCGCTGCGGAGCACGTCCCGAGGATCACGGGGTCGACGGTCGCGAGATCCGCGGCCTGCGCCAGCGGCGGACGAGAGCGCGCGAGCATCGCGCCGACACCGAGCGCGGCGATCGCCACCGCGCGTGCCGTCAAACCAGAACGCCGTCGTCCGCTCCGCATGCTCGCACCCTCCCCCGAAGGCGCAGCATGACGCGCCGGGATGCGCGGCGCCAGACGGAGCCTGCCATGCGCCCGGCCGTGTGCCGGGCGCAGGCAGCTGGGCACGCGTCGGCTCGCGAGCGACGCCTCAGCAGGCGATCTGCCAGTCGGGCGCCGCCGACGGTGCGTAGCTGCAGAACGTTCCCATGCGCACCGCGTCGCGCAGGTGCGCGCCGAGCGCCGGGTGCACGTCGAGCAGCTTCGCGATCTGCGTGCGCAGCACCTTGGTCACCGCCTTGCGCGCGGTCTCCGCGGGTCCGCGCGTACGCGTGCGCCCGCCGAAGCACTGCGCCAGCTGCTGGACCAGCAGCTCGAGCTCCTCGCGCAGGCGCTCGGCGCGCCCGCGATCGCAGTGGTCGTCGGCCTCGTCGATCTCCGCGCGCAGCTCGGCGACGCGGGCGCGATATGCGCGACGCGCCTCGGCGTCGGGGGCGTCGTCGACGGCACCACCACGCACGATCTCGAGCCCCTCGATGCCGCCCGCGCGCACGGTCGCCGGCGCTGCCGCCCCGGCGAGCTCGAGCACGTGCACCGGGCGGCCCGGCACCGCGAGGAGCGTCGCGAGGTAGCTCGGGCCTTTGCCGTCGCGCAGCAGGATCTCGCGCCCCGCGAACGCGACGCTCCACACCTCACCGTCGCGACGGAAGACGGCGCACGCATCGCCGTCCGTGGCTGCGGCGAGCAGCGGTCGCAGGCGACCCACGCGCTCGGCCACCTCGTCGAGCCCGAGCTCGTCGGCGAGGCTCCGTGCGCCGTCGAGCAGCGCCGTCGCGCGGGCGCGCGCCCCACCGGCATTCTCTGCGAGCAGCGCCTCGGCGAGCAGCGCCTGCGCGAGCGCGATGAACGGACGCGCGCCCATGCCCTGCGCGAGCGCCAGCGCCTGCTCCAGGTGCCGCACGGCGTCCGCGTGACGTCCACAGGTGAGCGCGAGCGCACCGCGCGCCAGGTCCCACGGACCGATCGTCGCACAGCCGTCGACGATCCACAGGTCGGTCTGCCGCAGCGTGCGCTCGTAGAGCGCGGGCGCGTGCTCGCGGTCGCCGACCGCTGCGCACAGCAGCGCCAGCGTGCCGAGCTGCATGCGGCACCACACGCCGCTGTCGTCGCAGCGGCTCGCGGCGGCGAGCAGCGTCTGCAGCTCGGCGCGCGCGCCGG
>JAIEPK010000043.1 GCA_019749875.1 Candidatus Binatia bacterium
TCGCGGGTGATCGTTCGACCGCCGCGGCGGTGTCGCGAAGCGTCAGCCGCGAGAGGCAGCCTCGCTCGATCACCGCCGCGCTCGCCGCCACCACGTCGTTCGACGACCGAACATCGGTGGGGCTCGCGAGACCGGACCGGCGCGTGACCAAGGCCAGAAGGCTCCCTGCACAGCGTCCCCGCCGCGAACGTCGCGCACGACGTCGTGCAGCTCGGCGCAGAGCCCCTCGAGGAACGCTCGACGCTCCTCCGGCACTAGGACCACGTCCGACGCTCCAGAGCGCGCGCGGCCAAACGGGCTGAGCAGCGCGCCTAGTAGAGGCTGCGCATCGTGGTCGTTCGTGATGCGTCACGGTGTTCTCCGTACCGCCCCGGAACGATCCGTCATGTAGCGAGATCTCGCTCAGGACTTCACGACCGGCACCGTGAAGCGCGGGGGCGAGAACCGCGGTGGAGCGAGACGCTGGGCGGCTCGCTCCGATCGCACGGTCGGAGCGAGCCGAGTCGGCGGTAACCGATCCAACGCAGCTCGCGCCTCGCGACTGGTGATGATCTTGAGGTCGCGTCGGTAACCCCTCGAACGACGCAGTCGGGCGTCAGCCCGCTTCGTTCGTATCGTTCCGATCACCGTCGAGATACTATGCCCGTCGGCGAGCAGACGCATCGACACCCTGAGCCAACCCTCCACGACGTACTCGACCGTCGCGCCATCCAGGCCGAGCTGCTCCGCCGTCTTCCGTGTAACCTCTCGGAAACGCATCACGCCACTCCATCCGCGCGGCATCACTCGCCGCGCGCTCCGTCGTCATCCTCTCCGTACAACCAAGCCCGCATCGACAGCGCTCCCTGCCAGCCTAGATCGTTGCCAGCTGCGGCTCGGAGCTCAGATTTGATGCGCCACATCGCCATCCGCGCCTTGACGGCCACGTAATCGAGGAGCTGACGGAGCCGCTCGCGAGGGACATCGAACAGGTCGCACAAACCCGGCGCGGCAACGTCGCGGCCGTCGAGCAGAGCCTCGAGGAAGAAGAGGCAGGCCGCGAGTTCCTCGCCCTCGAACGGTAGGCGACGCGCTACCTGCTCAGCGACGAGGATCGGGATCTTCTCGACGACCATCTTCCGTTCAACTTCTCGGATCCCGGGAAGTCTTCCGGACAAGCCCATTCCATCGACGCAGACCTCAGGTGCCACGCGGTCGACCAGACGAAAACGGTTGTCCGCCGCGCGCTGGTGCGCCATCGCACCGCGCGCAGTGAGACGAAGGTAGGCCCAGTACGCGGCCCGGCCTCCGTTGGAGAACCGCCTCTGGCGGAGCGCTCGCCAGATGGCCCACGCGGCAGCGCCGATGAGCCCCCGGTCACGCGAGGTGCAGACCTCGCGGATCACCGGCAGCGCGTGCGCGAACGCGGCTTCAAGGTCGCGGGAGCGGCAGCCACCGTCGCGGTAGCGGACGTATGCGTCGAACGACGCTCCGGCATCGCGACGCGAAGCAAAGACCGCGTCGAGCAGGTCACCCTGCAACCTCTGTCCTTTGCGGCGAGGCCGGCGACCGGTGGTACCGCCCGCGCGAGCCCGGCCAGCACTCACACCTGCCCGATTCGGCCATGACGCTCCAGCGCCAGCAGCACGTCCACCGCCGATCGACGCTGGTGGAACCTCAGCATCACGGAGACCACCCCGCACTTCGACCACCTCCTGCACTTCCGCCGCCACCCCGCGTCCTCTCAAAACGGACGGTACCGGGGACGGTCTCGCGACGTCAATGCCGCATGTTCCGACATGCCGCATGTTCCAGGCCGGGGGCCCTCAAACTTCGTAAGAACGAGGGGCGTGCGGTGACGTACCGAAATGCTGCCAAGTTGCGCCTTTTCGGTTCGGGACGGCCTCGAGAACCGCACGATCGCTTATTTGGGCGGTGCGCACCTTCTACGCGCGCCGCCGCGGAATGAACACACTACGGTTCTCTAGGCGATCGAGTCGAACACCGGCAGGACCGGCAAGCGGGGCCTCGGGGGGGGGGGGGGCGTCGACCGTCAGCTGGGACACGGCGGCGCTCCGGGGGCGGAAGGGCTCACGCTCGTGCGGCTCAAGACTCATCGACCCTGGCCCGCGATGCAAGCCGCTATCGGGCGGGGCATCCGCGCGACTACCTGCCCCGGTCCTACCCGGTCGATGCGGCGGGGAATGCTCGGAGCTGCACCACCCGGGGCGCTCGACCTGGTGCACGATTGACAGCCACAAGACCGGCGCTTTCCAAGGCTGAGAGACCGCGAGCGGCAGCATGCCTGCTGACGCCGAAGCCTTTCATGCTCGATAGCGACAGTACGATCTCACCAGCCGGCCGGAGACCGGCATGGAACTGGATCATGATAGCGACGTGCAGTGCCTTACCGGGCAGTGCCGCCGCGCAGGCTACCCATTCGTACGGGATCGGCCCCTTGATGAACCGCCGCCACGAATCGGTCCTTCTCGGACCCGACGGCTTGGTCCGGGGAGTCCTGGCCATTGACGGTGGAGTCCACCGGAGAGCTTCCGGATCGATGTCACATTCCATACGAAGAACCCTTGAAGTAGACAGACATTAGATGGGACCGGTGGGCGCGGGCGCGCTAGTCCTGTCGCATGAGCGCACAGGGTGCCCGCGCGACGGCGCGCATGCAGCGTTCGCTTCGCCCAGCAACGCCCAGACCTCCGACCACATGCGCTCGCCCCGCGGATCGGAATACCGTTCGGGCGAGACGATCAGCGTTCGGTCCGAACGCAACGCTAGGCCGTCGAGGACCAGGCGGCTCGCTTCGGCCATTGCTCGCTCGGCCTCCGCGACGGCGTCGTCGAGCGCGTCCGCGGGTGCCTCGATCAACATCGCATCGTGAACCGGGGCGCACACACCTACCCCGCGCTCTGTGGCGAAGCAGCAGGCAATGCGGAGCATCTCCGCACCGTTCGCCTGCATCGGGAAGTTCCGGAGCGACCTGCTGTTCGCATTGCGTCCGACGTGAATCTGCCACCCGTACACGGTGTGCAGGACCCCCCGGAGCATCGCATGGTCGACGGCGTCGTCGGACCAGCGCCAGAACCGCCGATAAGTCGCACGGTGGAGCCGGAGAAGCTCGCGGGCGTAGGCCGGGGGTTGGCCGATCCGGCAAGCCAGCGCTACCTCACCCATGCCGTACTGCACGGCGAGAACGCACGCCTTGAAGTGGTCCCGCTGCGCCGGATGTGTGTCCTTCGTCGCCTCCGTGGGAACAGCGCCAGCCTGCTTCGCGAAGGCCAGGTATGGGTCGCCGCTCTCGTAGGCTTCGATCATCGCGCTGTCGCCCGAGAGGGCAGCGGCGATCCCAAACTCCTGCTGTGACCAGTCGAGGTAAGCTAGGCCGCATTCATGGACCGGGCGGATGAGACCTCGCAACCAGACCGATGGCCCGAAGATGAATCTAGAAGTGCTCGGTTGGTTTCGACCCGTCTTCGCCCGGAACGCAGAGAGGAGGGTCCGATTTCTCCCGTCCCGCCCGACGGCAAGATCATCGAGGCGCATCTGTGAGAGCGCATGGCGAAGCTCCCGGAGCGGGGCCAGTGACGGGTAGCCCCGCGACATGTCGCGAAAGGTATTGTCGTCGAGTGCGAGCTTGCCAGATTTGAGCCGCGGCCAAGGAATGCTCCGACGAGCGAGGAAGTCCTCGAAGCGAGACGCCTTGAACGACAACCCGTCGAAAACGCCAAATTCGGCGTCGACGCGCTGAATCAGGGCAGACTTGGCCGCTTCCCATCCCGTTCGCAGTGTTTCGAGGGAAGGCAGGTCGATTGGGACCCCGCGCGTCTCCATCCTGGCCGCTGCCGCCATGTACCTACCGCGCAGCAGCGCGCGTGGCAGGTCGATCTTGGGCAGCATTACCCGTAGAAGCCGCTCCAGCGCCACGACGTCGGACTCGCAGTAGGCGACCAAGTCCTTACGCTCCTGTGCGGTCCAGGGTCCACCACGAAGCGCGAGGGCACGCATCTGCTCCTTCTCGATGGCAGCGACTCCGTCGAGACCAAAGTATGCAAGCGCGCCGAGCAATCCGCTACCGCACGGGAGGTCGCAGCCGTTGGTCAGCACGCGGAACTCAGTGAAGAGATCGAGCGTGTGGGTCGGCAGCGGCCAGCCGAGGCGGAGATGGCAGCCGAACTCGGCGCTCGCATAGTACGCGATGAACAGTGAGCTACGGTCGACGCTATAAGGTGGCGACGTCCGTCGCCGCAGCTCGTCCGACCAAAGCCGCACGGTCCGCCCGGAACCCAACTCGTGAGCAACGAGGCAAATCGGTTCCGGGCACTCTCCAGGCTCAGAGCCGAACTCGAAGTCTACTGTCCAGACCTCGTCGAATGGATGACCGCAGATGACCATCAGCTCAGGCCGCGAAGTCGTCGAAGAACAGGATGGTCGGGTGTCTCGATGTAGTTGTCCTTGAACGCGATCCTCAGAATTTCCTTGAACGAGACCTCCGGCCAGCTTGGCTCGGGCAAGTCATTGCTGCCCTCGAAGACATCGTAGGCTCCGAGTGCCATGTTTGCCGAGACGCGTGTCCATCGGTACTGCGCGCGCTCCGCTGCGTCGCTCGCGGATCGGTTCCAAGCATCGACCTTCCCCTCCGTGCCGGGCAGTCGAATCGACCAAAGGAACACCACGCCCTGGCGGTTGATCGCGGTCCACAGAAGTTTTGGGACGATCTCGCCAGGAAGTTCAGAACGGAGTGCCGGAGACACAAGATAGGTCTCCCGATCCTCCTTTACCTCGAGAACAGCGGTTGCAAGACGATAATCCTCACTCGGATGGGTTCTCACGAACCATTGCCGGTCGGGCTTCCGCACCGGAATCGTGAGAATCAGTCGCTTCACTCCCAGGTCAGCGCCAAAATCTTGAGAGAGTCGGAGGGCTGACGGATCGAATGGATCCGCCGTCGCGTCGATGCTGTCGTTGGGGACCTCTTCGTCGCCGGCATTCTTCTGTGACACTTCAGATTCCTTTCTCGCTCGTTCGGAGCAGCGTCGTCTTGGGAGCATTACTTGACGGCAATCGAAGAGTGTCGGCAGAGGACACCATGGGCACTCGCACGGTTCTTGGCCGTGCGCGCCGGTCGATGTGGGACTCGTGCTGATCCTCTCGAGCCCACGACCATCACCCCGATCACTGCCTTTCGTCGCCTCGCCGAGGCGATCACGACCTAACCTCCACCCGACGGGCGGCCAACCAGTCGTCGAGATCGCTCTCGAGATAGCCGACGGCACGCGTCGCACCGAGCTGCACACGAACTGGTCCGAGCCCCTTCCGATCGAGCTCGGCAAGATAGCTCGTAGCGATGCCGAGGTACTGGGCCGCCGCCTCACGTCGACGCACTGGGCCGACGCGCCGCTGACGGCCGAAGACGGGCACCCCGACAGCGCGTGCGTCTTCCCCGTCGGCGGCAATTTCGCGACGCCGACCGCTGCGCGGCCGTTCCACAGCGGGTGCTGCGTCGCCATCCAAACGATTGCCGAGCATTGGACACCTCCATGATCTGCCGCGCGCTACATGCTGCGGCTGAAGATGCCCTACGCTGACTGCGGCCTAGATGGCAGTGCGAGATTTCGCGTTTTTCTCTTGCCGGGTGCGAAGATTCGAATCCTTCTTCTGCACCGTCCTCTGCGCTGCGCTGCGTTCTCGGATACGCCGAACGAGCGACTCCAGCTCCATCCCGAACGCTCGACTTACAACGGCCCTTGCCACGCTCTTCGGTGTTTTGCCGCAGGCGACTCTTCTCAGCGCGTCGCTGATCGCAGACTCGTCAAGTCGGACGTAGTCGTTGGAGCGCTTGTCGGAGGGGTTGACGCCCTTCTCCATGCGGGCGCGGCGCTTCGCTGTCCCTCTCTGATGCGCGTCCGCGACATCGCCGAGCGCAATCAGTCGCTGGCGTGCTGATTCGGCGGCGACGCCCTCAAGTTCGTCGCTGAGGAGCTTGGTTAGCAGGTCGGCCGCTTCGAGCATGCTCTCGATTCGCTGTGGGCGCGCTTTCGCCCCACGGCCAGTAATGTGCGCGAGGGCTCCACCGATCCGCTCCATCCGCTTCGCGGCCTCCTTCGCGCGATTCGGCTCGCCATCTTCGATCAGCTGACGCCACGAATCTATGATGCGAAGCACCCAGGGCCAGCGAAGGGCTGCCGCTCCGGCTTCGCCAAGCGCTTCGTACAGGCCCTTCTCGGGGTCTCCTGCCAGCGAGATCGCCAAGTGGTCGATCGGTTGCGGCGGAATGAAGTTAGCGGCCTTGGCTGCCGACACCTCTACGCCTGGGCTCGGGACTGGGCCGTAGCCGTGCATCCAGAATTCGAGCTCGCCGGACGGTTTCGCACATTTCGCAGAGTCGAACGTGTCGAAATAGTTGTCACGCAACTGCTTGGCAGCTGCAGCTAGGTGCGCGGCAGCACTCGCGGCGAAGTGATCGACAGAGATCCGGATCCATTCCGCCACTTGAGTAAAGCGCCTATGCTGTCGCCCCGGACGAAAGAATGTCCATCGGACCATCCAATCCGTGGTACTGCAGAACTCATCGAACACGATTGTGCGCAAGAGATTGAGGCGGATTACTTGCTGGTCGTCGTCGTCGATGGGATCGGGGTCGAAGAATTGCCCACCATCAGGCGCGTTGAGAGGAATCCGCAATCTGAGCTTCGCCAACGCCTTCCCTGGGGACATTCCAGCTGCGACTGCACCCGCAGCTTCCCAGAGTTCGCCTAGCTCGTGGTGAGTAATCCCGCTTCCCTCAAAGCACCAGGTCACGCGTTCGGCGAGGGGCCAGCTCTTCGCCATGCGAGAATCCATTGCCTCGGCGGAGGCGAGGATGACCCGCCGCAGCTTCTCGAGGCCTTCAGGGATCAGCTTGATGCGGCGTGCGAGATTGGTCCTTCCCGCCTCTCGCACGATCACTTCCTCAAGAGTCTCCGGATCAAACTGTCTACTCTCTGCTCGATAGACCCCCCCGGGAATCCTCACCGGAAGATGGTGATGCTCCGCGAATCTCCGAAGGAACAACTCGGGATGACATAGCTCCTCCACCGTCATGAGGGTCGGGAGGTGTCTCAAGGCAGCAAGCGCCCGGTACCCAGTGATGCGCTTGCGGGTAAGAGCCTGCCTGTCCCGGCGCGACAACTCCGGTGGTCTACTCGCGAGCATCGGGTGTCGGCTCGTCCGGTAGAGCCTCAAGCAACATGGTCGCCATCCGTTCAAGCGTCTCCCGCCTGTCCTCGCGATCTAGCGACGTGTAGTGCTTTGAGGTGGTGGTGATCTGCGAATGGCCGAGCACCAAGCTAACGGCTTGCAACGATGCCCCGCTGCGGCGCAGCCACTTGCCGACGGTCCGTCTGAGATCGTGAAGACGTACGTCGTTGACCTTCGCCCGCTCTAGGATGCGTGCCCAGGCTCGCTTCGGCTCGCGAAGATGCCCACGCTCGCCGGTCCCCGGGAACACAAAGGGCGAGTGGTCCTCGCTAGACAGACCCTTGAGAATCGCCACCGCCTGCGGGGGGAGCTCAACAAGCTCCACGCGTCCCGCCTTCGTGCGTGGCAAGCGCCAGGATGGCTCGTCTGACTCCAAGTCGATCTCCTTCCACTCGGCGGACAGGAGTTCGCCGCGGCGGCGACCGAGCATGAGCAGCAAGACGAAGTATGCGCGCCAGTGGGGATTCGGCTCCGCGGCGATCGATTGAAGGATCGCGCGCGCTTCCTTCCGGTTCAACGCTCGCTCGCGCGGACGTTCCTCACAGGGCTGGATCCCATCGGTCGGAAGCGGCCCCGGGGCTACGAGCTTCTTGCGCTGACCAACCCTGAGCATCGCGCGCAAGAGGGCAAGGGTACGATTCGCCACATACGGGCCGTTGTCGCGCGCGATGCGCGTGTGGAGCTCGCTGGCCTCGTCTCTCGAGATGTCGGAGAGGCGGCGCTTGGCCCAGGGCTCGATGAAGTCTCGCAGCCGCTGTTCATCGTCCTTCCAGCTCCTTTTGCGGTCCTCGAGCCGAACACCGTGCTTGTCACCGTCGAACAAGTCGCCGGTACGCCATCCCTCGATCAACGCTGCTAACGTTTGCTCGCCTCGTTGCCCTCTTCGATCAGCAGTCGGGTCTATGCCCTTCGCGAGGTCTCCCCGCCTTGCGTGCGCTTCGTTGCGTGCGGCCTGGACCTTGGTTCCGGGATACGCGCCGAGGATGATGCGCTTCGTTCGCCCCTTGAACTTCGCCTCGAAGTAGAAGGCCTTGTTGCCCGCCTCCGTCACGCGAAGGCCAAAGCCGGGAGTTACACCGTCGCGAAGGTAGCGAACTGCCCTTCCCTCGGGAGTGGGTTGAGGAGGTTTCGCCGCAGCCACAAGGCGGTCGGTGAGGGTCGGCCGCTGCCGGTGCGTTCTCATGCCGAAAACGCCGCAGCTGTCGCAGGTCCGCTTCGATTTCCAGACACGCCAACCGCCTTTCGCTTCGAAATCCGGGGACGCCGTAGGGGAGCGCCCCGTAGGCCATCCGTAGCCCGGACGACCCGTATCGGCAAGGAGCCTACGTCTGCCAGCCGCATGTCATCGAAACTGAAGAGCTGATCCCTGAGTAGAATCAGCTGTTTACAGCCACATGCAGATGCTCACCGCACCATGTCCAAAATCGCCCCCCTGATTCGTAATCAGTAGGTCGCCGGTTCGATTCCGGCGGGTGGCTCTTTCCCAGCGCGCGAGATCGTGCCGGTTTCGCGACGGCCAACTCGCAGCCGAACCCCCCTGACCTCAGCGCTCACGGCAACCGGGCGGAGGACCTCTCGGCGAGCGCGTAGCGAGCATCTCTGCCACGCTCCGACACCGCGCATCGTCCGACCCGCGTAACGGCAGGTCTCAGCAGCACTGAGAGTTGCAGCCGGGACACAGCGCGTTCGAGGCTGCCAGCAGCGACCTCCTGCGTCGCGCACGTCAAGCGGAGGCGTGCAGAGGCGCAACACGAGCCCCGCGCGGGGAGGCGAGCTGCGTTGTTGCCCAGATCCGGCCTCCCGTCTACGGTGCAGGCATGACGCTTGATCGCATCCGTGTCGAGCCCGGTGTCTGCGAGGGCCGGCCGACGATCCGAGGCCTCCGGCTGACGGTCGACTTCGTCCTCCGTCTGATCGCCGACGGCTACAGCGTGGACGAAATCCTGCGCGAGTACCCGGAGCTGGAGCGCGAGGACGTGCTCCAGTCCGCCCGCTACGGGGCGTGGCTCGCGAGCGAGCGCACGTCCGCGGTCGCGTGAAGATTCTCGCCGACGTCAACATCGCGCCCCGGACCTGCGCATTCCTTCGGTCGCAAGGCCATGACGTCGTCCGCGTCGGCGACGTCCTCGATCCGACGTCGTCAGACACGATGATCGTGGAGTTCGCGCGAGCAGAAGGCCGCGTCGTGATCAGCCACGACCTCGACTTCTCGTCGCTGGTCGCGCTCTCGGGACAAGCAGCCCCGTCGCTCCTGACGCTGCGGCTCGGATCGACACAGGTCGAGGCGGTCAACGCGGCGCTCGCACTGGTCCTGCCGCAGCTTGCGGACGACATCGAACGCGGCGTCATCGCCACGTTCGACGGAAGCCGGCTTCGGCGGCGCTTCCTCCCGATCTCCTGACGGCGCAAGCGCGTCGCGTCGCTGACCTGCTCGGCGTTCCTTGGACCACCCGAGACCGTGAGAGTCTGTGCGCCCTCACCTCCGATCCCCCTAGATCTGCGCCGCCCCCCCATCAACGAACAGCTCGCTGCCCGTCACGAAGCTGCTGTCGTCCGAAGCCAGAAAGAGCGCCGCACGCGCACTCTCCTCCGGCTCGCCGAGCCGCCCGAGCGGCGTGGTCGTCTGCACCGCAGCGACCATCTCGCGATGCGTGTCGTCCGAGCCCGCGAGACCATGCCAGCCGGGCGTGGAGGTCGCGCCCGGAGCCAGGACGTTGACGCGGATCTTCCGTGGCGCGAGGTCGAGGATCCAGGTGCGCGCGAAGTTGCGGATGGCGGCCTTGCTCGCGCTGTAGACGCTGAAGGCCGGGGTACCCGTGATCGCGGCGGTGGATCCGGTGAGGATGATCGAGCCGCCGTCCTTCATCAGCGGCAGCGCCTTCTGGACGGTGAAGAGCGTGCCCTTCACGTTGGTCGCGAACGTGCTGTCGAAGTGCTCCTCGGTGATCGATCCGAGGGGCGCGAACTCCCCGCCGCCCGCATTGGCAAAGAGGACGTCGATCGTCCCGGCCTCCTCGCGCACGATCGCGAACAGACGGTCGAGGTCGGCGAGCTTCGAGATGTCGCTCTGGACACCGCGCGCGGCGCCGCCGACCGCGGCGACCGCCGCGTCGAGCTCCTTGCGCCGACGCGCCGTCATGAAGACGCGTGCTCCTTCGGCCGCGAAGAGCTTTGCGGACGCGAGGCCGATCCCGCTGTTGGCCCCCGTGATCACCGCGACCTTTCCCTGAAGCTTGCCCATGGCACCATCTCCCTTTGTGTTCGATCCGTTGAGACGCCGACACGGCCTGCCGCGTCGAGCGCAAACCAAAATACCGCCCGCGCCGAACGTCCGGGGTCACCGCATCGGCGACCCGAACAGGTAGTTGAGCCCTTCCGCCATCGTCGGATGCGCCAGGATGGCGTCGCGGAGCGCGGTGAAGGGCAGCCGGCCGAGCATCGCCATCTGCACCACGGCGGCCACCTCGCCGGCCTCGGGACCGAGCATCGCGAAGCCCAGAATCTGGCTCGAGCCGGCATCGACGACGGCCTTCAAGACGCCGCGCGTCTCCGAGAGCGTCCGCGCGCGCGGCACCACGGACGTCGGTACGGTTGCGACCCGCACGTCGAGGCCTCTGCCGCGCGCCTCGCGCTCCGTCAGCCCGATCCGGCCGAGCTCGGGGTCGATGAACACGGTGTGCGGGACGACGCGGTCCGACGTGCTGCGCGCGCCGCCGCCGAACACGTTTGCCTTGACGATGCGGTAGTCGTCGAGCGCGACGTGCGTCTGCTGCGGGCTGCCGGCGCTGTCCCCGAGCGCCCAGGTGTCCGCTGCCGTCGTCTCGAGGCGCTCGTTGACGACGATGAAGCCGCGCGCGTCGACCTCGATGCCCGCCTCGTGCAGCCCGACGTCGCGCGTCGCGGGCACGCGACCGACCGCGACGAGGAGATCGGTTCCCTCGATCGTGCGCTCGCCGTCGGGGGAGCGCACGGCCAGACGCACGCGGTCGCCCGAGCGTCCGGCGACGCTCGCCACCGCGGAGCGCAGCGCGAGATGGATTCCGTCGTCGCGGAAGATTGCTTCGACGGCCGCGGAGACGTCCTCGTCCTCGGCGGGCAGCAGGTGCGGGCCGCGCTGGACGATCGTCACCTCGCTGCCGAGACGGCGGAACGCCTGCCCGAGCTCGACGCCGATGTAGCCACCGCCGATGACCACGAGGCTCGCGGGCAGGCGGTCGAGCTCGAGCGCCGATCGGCTGGTGAGCGGTCGCGCATCGCCGAGGCCGGGCAGCTCGGGCAGCATCGGCTCGGCGCCGAGATTGACGAACAGCTTGTCGCCGGTGATGCGACGCAGCGGTCCACCGTCCGCGGGCCGAACGTCGACGGTCCGCGGCGCGACGAAGCGTGCCTCGCCGAGGATGAAGTGCTCGCCCAGCGCGCCGTGCAGGTTGTTCCAGTTCAGGTCGACCATCCCGTCGACCACGGCTCGCCTGCGCGCGAGCACGCCCGGCATGTCGGTCGCGTGGTGATCGATGCGAATGCCGAAGTCGTGCGCGCGCGACGCCAGCGCGGCGACCGCGGCGCTCCGGATCAACGCCTTCGACGGGATGCAGCCGACGTTGATGCAGGTGCCGCCGATCATGCCGCGCTCGACCAGAGCGACGCGATGTCCGGCGCGCGCCAGGTCGGCGGCGAGCGTCTTGCCGGCCTTGCCGCCGCCGACGATCAGAACCTCGTAGCTCTCGACACGCGGCATGCGCGCGCCCTCCTCCGACTCGCCGGGACGGTCCAGGCGACCAGGTCTCCCAGGGGCCGACACTCAGAGGCTCACGAAGACGAGCCTGGTGAAGAACGCCGGATCGATCACGAAGCCGCCAAACTTCGCATCGAAGGCGGCGGTCGGCTTCGCGGCGATGACCTCGTCGAGCGACTTGCCTTGCTTCTTGAGGCGCGCGACGTTCCTGCGCACCGCGACCAGCATGTCGCGGAACTCGATCAGCTGTGCACGATCGCCGACCGGTCCGTGCCCCGGAACGATGATCGTGTGGTCGGTCACGTGAGCGAGGGATCGGTTCACCAGCCGGATCGCGCCGTCGATGCTGCCGCCGGTCGCGACGTCGATGAACGGGTAGACGCCATTCCAGAAGATGTCGCCCAGGGCGACCACGTCGGCCTTCTCGAGCGTCACCGTGAGGTCGGTGTCCGTGTGCCCGGGCCCGTAGCTCCGCAGCACGATCGTCTCGCCGTCGAAGCGCAGCCTCTTCTCGGTCTTGAAGGTCACGGTGGGCCGCGCGTCCACGGGCCATGGCTGGAACGTGAAGCTCCAGTCCTCGACGCGTGTCGTGGCGGAGAGCCGCTTGAGGGTGTTCTCGTGCGCGATGATCGTGGCACCCTTCTGGTGCACCCACGCGTTGCCGTCGGTGTGGTCCCAGTGCCAGTGGGTGTCGATCAGGTACTTGATGGGGGCATCGCTGATGCGGTCGAGCGCCGCCTCGATCTTCGGTCGTGACACGGCGATCCCGGCGTCGACCAGCAGCTTCCCGTCCGATCCCGTCAGCACGGTGATGTTGCCGCCGGAGCCCATCAGCACGTAGACGTTGCTGCGGAGCGGCTGCACGGTGATCTCGGCCTCCGCGGCAGCCTGGTTGATCTTGACGACGGGGCTCACGGCCTCGGCGTCGGCGCGCCCCGGAGCGAGTCCGGCGACCGCAATGGCGAGGGCGAGAAGGGCGAGGAAACGCAAGCCCCCTGCCCGCGAGCGCCCCCTGGACATCGTGTTCGGCTGGCTCATCGCTCAGCTCTGAAGGAACGCCAGCAGGTCGTGATTGACGCGGTCCTTGAGCGTCGTACACATCCCGTGCGGAGCGCCCTCGTAGACCTTGAGCTCGGCGTTCTTGACGATCTTGGACGACAGCAGCGCGGCCGCGACGATCGGCACGATCTGGTCGTCGTCGCCGTGCAAGATCAGCGTCGGCACGTCGAACCTCTTCAGGTCCTCGGTGCAGTCCGTCTCGGAGAACGCCTTGATGCAGAAGTACGAGGCGGGAAAGCCGGCCATCATGCTCTGCCGCCAGAAGGACTCGCGCACCCCTTCCGAGACCTTCGCGCCGGGCCGGTTGTAGCCGTAGAACGGCAAGCTGAGCTCCTTCCAGAACGCCGACCGGTCGGCGACGACGCCGGCTCGGAGCTGATCGAAGACCTCGATCGGCAGGCCCGCGGGGTTGGCGGGCGTCTTGAGCATCAGCGGCGGGATCGCGCCGATCAGCACGGCCTTGGCGACGCGTTCGGTGCCGTGCCGTCCGATGTAGCGCGCGACCTCGCCACCGCCGGTGGAGTGGCCGACGTGGACGGCGTTCCGGAGATCGAGCGCCTGCACCAGCTCCGCGAGATCGTCGGCGTAGGTGTCGAGGTCGTTGCCGTGCCAGGGCTGGCTCGAACGACCGTGACCGCGCCGGTCGTGCGCGATGCAGCGATAGCCGCGCGAGGCGAGGAAGAACATCTGGTCCTCGAAGGCGTCGGCGCTGAGCGGCCAGCCGTGGCTGAACACGACGGGCTGACCCGTTCCCCAGTCGTCGTAGTAGATCGTCGTGCCGTCCTTGGTCGTGAACGTGCTCATCGAACTCTCCTTCCTTCAGTGCTTGGTCGCGAGCCCGGCGAGGAGCGCGCGCGTCGAATCGAGTTCGCCCCGAATCGCAACCGCCGTGCCGCGCGCCGTGATCACGACAGTGCACGCGTGCGCGCGCGCGAATGGTTCGACAGTTTTCACGGTCCTGCTCGCGGCGTATCAGGCACTGTTGCAC
>JAIEPK010000611.1 GCA_019749875.1 Candidatus Binatia bacterium
CCTCTGCGAAGGCGAAGCCGAGCGGCCGACCGGAGGGAGCGCGGGGAGTGGGGCCCCGACGGGGTTTGCCCGGCGGGGCGAGGGGGCGCGTGCCCCCTCGTAGGAATCACGGGGCGAGGGGGCGCGTGCCCCCTCGTTGCGATCCCTCAGAAGCCCAGCATCTTCGCCATGTACTGGATCATCACCTCGTCCGCGCCGCCGCCGATGCTGATCAGGCGCGAGTCGACGAACGCACGACCCGCCGCACTCTCGGTCATGTAGCCGAAGCCGCCGTGCAGCTGGATGCACTCGTCGGCGACCACGCGACACGTCCGGCCGACGAGCAGCTTCGCCATCGAGATCTCGAGCGTCGCGTCCTCGTTGCGCATGCGCTTGCGCACGCACGCGTGCACCAGCTCGCGGTCGGCGGTGAGGCGCGCCATGAGCTCGACCATCTTGAACTGCGTGACCTGCATCTTCGCGAGCGTCTTGCCGAACAGCTTGCGCTCGTGACACCAGGTGCGGGTCTTCTCCCACAGCGCCAGCGAGGCCGCGTTCGAGCTCACGCAGGCCACCAGGCGCTCGTCCTGGAACTGCATCATCTGCTGCTGGAAGCCGCGCCCGACGTCGCCGATGGTGTTGGTGACCGGAACGCGCACGTCCTCGAAGAACAGCAGCCCCGTGTCGGAGCCGCGGTTCCCGATCTTGTCGAGCAGCTGGTAGCTGAAGCCCTTCGCGTCGGTGGGCACGATGATCTGCGAGAAGCCGCCGTAGCCGGCGCTCGGATCGGTGACTGCGAGAAGACAGATGAAGTCCGCGGTCGCGGCGTTCGTGATGTAGATCTTGCTGCCGTTGATCACCCAGTCGTCGCCGTCGCGCACCGCACGGGTCTTGATGCCGGCGACGTCCGAGCCCGCGTCGGGCTCGGTCACGCCGATCGCGCTCACCAGCTCGCCCTTGATCGCCGGCACGAGCCAGCGCTCGCGCAGCTCGTCGGAGCCGAACTGGTGCAGCGACGGCGTCGCCATGTCGGTGTGCACGCTGATGCCCATGGTCACGCCGGCGTTGTCGGCGCGCGCGAGCTCCTCGAACATCACCGTGGTGTACGACCAGTCGAGACCCGCCCCGCCCCAGCGCGGGTCGTAGCGGATGCCGAGCATGCCGAGCTCGCCCATCTTGCGGTACAGCGACTTGTCGATCTTGCCGTTGGCGTCGAACTCGCGCGCGCGCGGCGCCAGCTCGTCCTCGACGAACCGGCGTACGGCGGCGCGGAACGCCTCGTGATCGGGGCTAGCGTAGATCTCGCTCGACATCGTGTTCTCCTTGCCTGCGCTCGGTCGCGTGCTTCGCCGACGACCGGATCTGGTCGCGTGCGCCGGCGGTCCTGCGGCGCCCGGTCGCGTGCTCGGCCGCCTGCCGGCGCGTTGTAGCGCTCGTCCGCCGCGACTTGCCAGCTCTCGGCGCGACCCCGATAACCGAGGCTGGTGAAAGGCAAGACCTGCATCGTCACCGGCGCGACCTCCGGCATCGGTCGCAGCACCGCGATCGCGCTCGCACGCGCCGGGGCAGAGCTGGGGATCGTCTGCCGCGACGCCGGCCGCGGCGAGGAAACCGTGCGTGCGATCCGCGACCAGACGGGCAGCACCGCGGTCGACGTCTTCCTCGCGGATCTGTCCTCGCAGGCGGCGATCCGCGGCGTCGCGTCCGCGATCCTGGCACGCTACCCGCAGATCCATCTGCTGGTGAACAACGCGGGCGTGGTGAACCTGCAGCGCGCCGTCACCGCCGACGGCATCGAGCAGACGTTCGCCGTGAACCATCTCGCGTACTTCCTGCTCACGCTGCTGCTGCTCGACCGCCTGCGCGCGAGCGCGCCCGCGCGCATCGTCAACGTCGGCTCGGACGCGCACAAGTTCGTCTCGGGCATCGACTTCGACGACGTGGGCTTCGCGCGCGGCTACAAGTCGATGAAGGTCTACGGTCACTCGAAGCTCGCCAACCTTCTCTTCACGACGGAGCTCGCACGCCGTCTCGAGGGCTCCGGCGTGACGGTCAACTGCGTCCATCCGGGTGCGGTCGCGACCGGGCTCGGCAAGAACAACGGCCGGGTCGCGGGGCTGCTGATCCGCATGCTGGCGCCGTTCTTCCGCACGCCCGACAAGGGTGCGGCGACGACGCTGCACGTCGCCACCTCGCCGGCCCTCGACGGCATCAGCGGCCGCTACTTCGCCAACTGCCGCGAGGTCCAGCCGTCGGCCGCGGCGCGCGACCGTGCGGCCGCACAGCGCCTCTGGGAGCTGAGCGCCCACCTGACCGGGCTCGACGCGCCGGGTCTGGCCGGCTTCGCCTGAGCGCATGAACGAGACGCTCTCGATCGTCGTGCAGGTGGTGGCGCTGCTGTTCGCGGTGTCGTTCCACGAGTCCGCGCACGGGCTCGCGGCGCTGGCGTGCGGGGATCCGACGGCGCGCGAGCAGGGACGCATCTCGCTGAACCCGCTGCGTCACGTCGATCCGGTCGGCAGCATCGTCTTTCCGGCCCTGCTCGCGCTCACCGGGGCACCCGTGTTCGGCTGGGCGCGACCGGTGCCGGTCGACCTGCGACGCACCCGCCATCCGCGCAGCGCGAACCTGCTGGTGTCGGCGGCCGGCCCGCTGTCGAACGTGCTGCTGGCGCTCGCGTTCACGGCCCTGGTGCTCGTGATCCGCCCGCGCCTGCACGGCGCCAGCGCGAGCACCGTCGACGAGGTCCTGTTCCTGCTCGCGGTCTACTCGGTCCTGATCAATGCCGCGCTGGCACTGTTCAACCTGCTGCCGATCCCACCCCTCGACGGCTTCGGGGTGCTCGAGAGCCTGCTGCCGCGCAGCCTCGCGCCGCTGGCCTACACGCTGCGACGCTATGGCATGCTGATCCTGCTCGCGATCATGATGACCGGCGTCCTCGGCCGCCTGCTCGGGCCCGCCCAGCGCGCGATCCTCGACCTCCTGCTCGGCCGGCATCCGTAGTTCCGCCGCCCCCCCCGAACGAGGCTCGGTGGGTCTCAAGGCAGCGCACGTTCGCGCCGAGAGACCGGACGATGGGTCGTCCGTTCACCGTGCTCTCGCTCGTCGCCGACCAGGCGCTCGCGCGCCAGGTCAAGGACGTTCTGGCATCGTGTGCGGACGCGCTGCGCACCAGCGAGAGCGCCAGCATCACGTGGACCCAGCTCGAGCGCCAGCCGTCGTCGCTGCTGATCGTCGATTGGACGCGTGCGCATGCCGATCGAGCCGAGCTCTGCCGCCGCGTGCGCGCGCGTGCCGACCTCGACGCCATGCCGATCCTGGCGCTGGTGGCCGAAGCGGATGCGCACGACGTGCGGCGCGTGCTCGACGCGGGCGCCGACGACTTCCTGCTGGTGCCGTTCACCGCCCTCGCGCTGGAGAACCGCCTCGCCGCCCTGCAACGGCGCGTGCGCGCCGAGGAGTGGGCGGCAGAGGCCAAGGCGTCCGCGCTGACCGCCGACTACGCACGGCACGCCGACGAACTCACCGCCGCGCGCAACGAGGCGCTCGCCGCAAACCGGCTCAAGTCCGAGTTCCTCGCCAACATCAGCCACGAGATCCGGACGCCGATGAACGGCGTCATCGGCATGACCGGCCTCCTGCTGGGCACCCAGCAGACCCCCGAGCAGCACGCCTTCACCGAGAGCATCCGCCTCTCGGCCGAGGCGCTGCTGCACATGATCAACGACATCCTCGACTTCTCGAAGATCGACGCCGGCCGCATGGAGCTCGACACGACGGCCTTCGACGTCGGCACCACCGTCGAGGAAGCCGCCGAGCTGCTGGCGGAGCGCGCGCACGCAAAGCAGCTCGAGCTGAGCGTGCACGTCGAGAGCGATCTGCGGCGCGCGATCGGCGATCCGGGTCGCCTGCGGCAGATCCTGGTCAACCTGATCGGCAACGCCGTCAAGTTCACGGAGACCGGCGAGGTCCGCGTGCATGCGAGCGTCGCCGAGTCGCGCGGCAGCGACGTGCTGCTGCGCTTCGAGGTCAGCGACACCGGCCCGGGCATCCCGCGCGAAGCGCAGGCCGAGCTGTTCCGCGCCTTCACGCAGGTCGACGGGTCGACGAGCCGGCGCTACCCCGGCACCGGGCTCGGGCTCGCGATCTGCGAGCGTCTCGTCAAGCTCATGGACGGGAAGATCGGCGTCGAGAGCGAGCCTGGTCAGGGCAGCACGTTCTGGTTCACGGTGCGCCTCGAGCACGCGCCCGACCCGAGCGCCGACGAGGCGACCGACTTCTCGGCGTTGAGCGGCGCGCGCATCCTCGGCGTCGACGACAACGCGACCAATCGCATCATCCTGAAGACCTATCTCGGCCGCTGCGGCAGCATCGTCGACACCGCCTGCGACGGGCGCAGCGCGCACGAGATGCTGCTCGCGGCGCAGCAACAGGGTCTGCCCTACGACGTCGTCGTGTTCGACATGCTCATGCCCGGCATGGACGGCGTCGAGTTCGCGCGCCAGCTGCGTGCCACGCCGGGCTTCGAGCGCATCCCGCTGATCATGGCGAGCTCGCTGTCCGAGCGCGGCCAGGTCGAGCAGGCGCGCGCCGTCGGCGTCAATCGCCGGCTCACCAAGCCGCTTCGCCAGACGCAGCTCCTGGAGTGCGTTCGCGACCTGCTGCGTGCGCCGCGGCCGCATGCGCCCGAGGCGCCGACGCTCCGGGTCGCGACGGAGAAGCCGAAGCTCGACGCCGACACCGTGCGCATCCTGGTCGCCGAGGACAACCCGGTGAACCAGCGCCTGGTCCGCACGCAGCTCGGCAAGCTCGGGCTGCGCCCCGACGTCGTGGCGAACGGCCGCGAGGCCGTCGACGCCATGCAGCGCAGCCCCTACGACGTGATCCTCATGGACTGCCGCATGCCCGAGATGAACGGCCTCGACGCGACGGTCGCGATCCGAGCCGCCGAAGCCGGCCAGCGGCGCTGCCAGATCATCGCCATGACCGCGAACGCGCTCGACCGCGACCGCCGCCGCTGTCTGGAGGCGGGCATGGACGACTACCTCGCGAAGCCGCTCCACCTCGAGGACCTGCGTGACGCGCTCGAGCGTGCGCTCGAACGGCGCTCACCGCGGCTCGTCGAGGCGACACCGACCCTGGAGGAGATCATGCCGCTCGAGGCGGACGAGGACGGCCCGCTCAAGCTCGAGGTCCTCGAAGCCTTGCGCGGCGACCTCGAGACACCCGGCGAGGGCGGCGAGTTCAGCGAGATCGTCGACCTCTTCCTCGGCAACGCCCAGCGCAACTGCAACGCGGTGCGCGAGGCGCTCGCGAGCGGCGACCGGCAGATGCTCGAGCTCGCGGCGCACTCCCTCAAGGGCAGCAGCAGCACCATGGGCGCGGTTCGCCTGGCGTCGCTGTGCGCGTCCCTCGAGGAGGCGGGGCACTGCGGTGCTCTCGATCGAGCCGCGATGCTGGTCGAGCGCCTCGACACCGAGTTCGACCTCGTGCAGCGCGAGCTCGCGCGACACCGCTGACGCGTATCGAGGCGTCGATCGACGCCGCGTCCCGGACTCGGACGACGACGGGTGGGCCCCGGCGACCGTCTCGCTCGCAGCGCCGAGCGCGGTGCACCGTGCCGAGCGGCGCCGGCACGGCGCCGCCCAGAACGCGTACGCCGCCCCTTTGGACAGCCGCTGTTCGCGCGACGTCGCGCGTCAAGCCGAGCGCGATGCGAGCTTGCGGGGCGCGGGTCGGCCGCGCAGCTTCGCCGGCGGCTTTGCCGTGACGTCGCGCTCGCCGTGCATCGGTTCGCGAACGCTCGCCGCGACCGGCTCCGGTGACGGGCGCTCGTCGCGCAGCACCTCCTCGCGGAAGATGCGGACCTCGCTCGGCGCCTCGAAGCCCAGGCTCACCTGTGCACCTCGCACGGCGAGCACGCGCACCGTGACCTCGTCACCGATGCGAATCATCTCGCCGATCTTTCGCGTCAGGATCAGCATGGGGGGCGCCCTCCTGTGCAGCCCGGCGGATCCGCGGATCCGCGTCGTTCCCTAGATCGGCGGTCGCCGCTCGGGACGTGAGCCGAAACCGTGCTCGAGGCGTCCCGCAAGGCGGTCGCGGCACCGACCGCTCAGCCGAGCTGCGCGGGACGCGCGGGTCCGCGCGCGGCGAGCGCGAGCGGAACGTGCATGGCGCTGCCGAGCACGCGCCCCACGACGTCGAGCAGCGCCTCGGTGGCGACCGGCTTCACCAGATAGCCGCTGATGCCGAGGTGCGAGCACTCGTCGACCAGGCTCTCGCCGGTGATCGCCGTCAGCATCACCACCGGAATGTGGCGGCAGCCCGGGTCGCGGCGCAGGATCGCGAGTGCTTGACGTCCGTCGAGCACCGGCATGAGCACGTCGAGGATGATGAGGTCGGGCCGCGTGAGCCGCGCGACCGCGACGCCCTCGCGCCCGTCGCGTGCCTCGAGCACCCGGCAGCCCCACGTCGACAGCGCATGGGCAATCGCCGTCCGTGCGACTCTGCTGTCGTCCACCGTGAGCACCGTCTTCATCGCCGCCTCCTGTTCTGGTCTGGGTCACCGGGAGAGCACGGTCTCCAGGATTCATGCGCGGGATCGCCGGGACGTTCCGGCGACGGCAATCGACGAGCGACAGCCGGGCGGATGCGATCGCAACCGATGTGCCACGACGACCCCGATTCGGCGGGCGACCGCGAGCCAAAATACGGCGCTGCGCGTTTCAGATGCACCACTTCCCCCGCACGGCGTCGGATTTGCGACGCACGTGCGCTCTGACGCACCGCGGGCGACGCGGATTCGACGCCGCGCGCGAGCGCCGCGTTTCCACCACGCGAGAACGCTCGGGACAGCACTGCTCGGACGCGCTACAAGCCTCGCGCGACGCAGACGGCACGGTGCTCGTCAGGCGATCCGAGCGCCGGTGCGGTCTGGTCGCGCGCAGCGCCGCACGATGCTCGTCTCGTCGTGCGGGCCGCGATCGACACGGCGACGAGCACGGGAGCGATCACCATGCGACTCTACGACTTCCTGTCTTCGGGGAACGGCTACAAGGTCCGTCTGCTGCTGCACCAGCTCGGGATCCCGTTCGAGCGCATCGAGATGGATATCGTCGCCGGCGCGACGCGGACGCCGGAGTTCCTCGCAAAGAATCCCAACGGGCGCATCCCGACGCTCGAGCTGCCTGACGGGACGTTTCTCGCCGAGTCGAACGCGATCCTGTTCTACCTCGCGGACGGCACGCCGCTGCTGCCGGCCGACCGTCTCCCACGCGCGCAGGTGCTGCAGTGGATGTTCTTCGAGCAGTACAGCCACGAGCCGAACGTCGCGACCTCGCGCTACTGGCTGCACCACCTCGAGCTCACCGCGGAGCGGCGCGCGGCGCTGGCGGAGAAGAAGCGCCAGGGCGAGGCGGCGCTCCAGGTCATGGAGAGCCACCTCGCGACGCGCACCTACTTCGTCGGCGAGCGCTACACCATCGCCGACATCGCGCTCTACGCCTACACGCACGTCGCCGACGAGGGCGGCTTCGACCTCGAGCCCTACCCCGCGGTGCGTGCGTGGCTGGCTCGCGTCGCGAGCCAGCCAGGCCACGTTCCGATCACCGCCGCTTGACGGCCGGCGTCGAGCGCTCGTGCCGGCTCGACGGCCGGCTGAGGGACGCTGCGCTCGTCGCGACGACCGGCGTCAAGCGATCGCGCCGCCGGCGCGCAGCTCGGCGAGCCGCGTCTCGGCGATGCCCCAGTCCCGCAGCGCCGCGTCGGTATGCTCACCGGCCGCAGCGGGTGGGCCCTGGATCGCGGGCGGCGTACGGCTGAAGCGCGGCGTGGGCGCCGGCTGCGACAGTCCGGCGACATCGACGAAGGTGCTGCGCGCCTTGTTGTGCGGATGGTCGAGCGCCTCGGTCATCGACAGCACCGGCGCGAAGCACACGTCGGTGCCCTCCATGATCGCGCACCACTCCGCACGCGTCTTGGTCGCGACCACGGCCGCCACCTTCTTCTTGAGCTCCGGCCACTGCGCCTTGTCCATCTGGTGCGGCAGCTTCTCGCCCGCGAGGCCGAGGCGCTCGAGCATCTCCTTGTAGAACTGCGGCTCGATCGAGCCGAGCGAGATGTACTTGCCGTCCTTGCACGCGTAGGTGTCGTAGAAGTGCGCGCCGCCGTCGAGCATGTTGTGGCCGCGGCGCTCGTCCCAGAAGCCCATGTGCCGCATGCCGTGGAACATCGTGGTCAGGATCGCGGCGCCGTCGGTCATCGCCGCGTCGACCACCTGACCCTTGCCGGAACGCTGACGCTCGACCAGAGCGCACGCCATGCCGAACGCGAGCATCATGGCGCCGCCGCCGAAGTCGCCGACCAGGTTCAGCGGCGGCACCGGACCGCTGTCGGCGCGTCCGATCGGCTCGAGCGCACCCGCGAGCGCGATGTAGTTGATGTCGTGGCCGGCCGCGTGGGCCATCGGACCTTCCTGGCCCCAGCCGGTCATCCGCCCGTAGACCAGCTTCGGGTTGCGCGCGAGGCAGACGTCCGGGCCGAGACCGAGGCGCTCCATCACGCCGGGACGAAACCCTTCGATGAGCCCGTCCGCGCGGTCCAGCAGATCGAGGACGAGGGCCACGCCGTCCTTGCTCTTCAGGTTGACGCCGATGCTGCGACGGCCCCGATTGGTGAGATCCATCGTCGGGCCCTTCGCACCGGTCACGCGCTCGGCGCGGTCGACACGCAGCACCTCGGCGCCCATGTCGGCGAGCATCATGGCGCAGAAGGGACCGGGGCCGATGCCCGCGATCTCGATGATCCGAATGCCTTCGAGTGGACCCACGTTCGCTCTCTCCTTCGCCGTGCCGCACGCGGCGCGGTCGTCTGAAATCCGAGCGCACGCCATAGCTGAGCCGTCGCGGGGAAGCGATTGCCCACCCTGCTGCGGCAGAGCGGCAGATTCGACCCAGCGCGCGCCGCGGTGCCGTCGCGCGCGCCGCCGCGTGGCCGTCCGCGACGCGGCGAACGCCGTGCCGGACCTTGATTTGACGGGCGACGACGGGTGGCAAACGGCTTGCATTGCGGGCCGGGCATCATGGAGCGAGCACGAGCGACCCGCAGCACCGCCGTCGTTCCCGCGGCGCAGCACGCGCACGCGGCGGACGACCTGTCGGCCACCACGGCGGTCATTCTCGCCGGCGGCCTGGGGACGCGGCTGCGCAGTGTGGTCGCCGACCGGCCCAAAGTTCTCGCCGAGGTCGACGGTGTGCCGTTCGTCTTCCACCTGCTCGGACAGCTCGCGTCGGCCGGCGTCAAGCACGTCGTGCTGTCGACCGGCTACCTCGGCGATCAGGTGCGCGCCACGGTCGGCCCGAGCTACGGACCGATCGAGATCGAGTACGCGCAGGAGCCGACGCCGCTCGGCACCGGCGGCGCGATCCGCCGCACGCTGCCGCTGGTGCGATCGCATGCGCTGTTGGTCCTGAACGGCGACTCGTACTGCGACGTCGACCTGCCCGGCCTCTGGCTGTGGCATCATCAACGCGCCGCGCACGGCACGCTCGCCCTCGCCCGCGTGTCCGACGCGCGCCGCTACGGCACCGTCGAGACCGACGCCTACGGCCGCGTGCACCGCTTCGTCGAGAAGTCGCCGCGGCGTCGCGCCGGCACGGTGAACGCCGGCATCTATCTCCTGCGTCGCACGCTGATCGCGTCGATCCGTCCCGGACGGCCGTGCTCGCTGGAGCGCGACCTGCTGCCCGCCTGGCTCGAGGCCGGGATCTACGGCTTCGCGCGGAGCGAGCGCTTCATCGACATCGGCACCCCGGAGAGCCTCGCGGGTGCCGCAGGCTTCTTTCGCAAGCCCGGCAGCTGCCGCGACGCGGCACCGCGCTCGCGTCGCCACACCCGCCGCGCGCGCGCGGCGTCGACCCTGACCGCGGAGGTCGCGTGACCCACGACGACATCGATCTCGACACGCAGCTGCTCTACGAGACGCTGCGCATCCGGCTGGTCGAGCTGCGCATCATCCAGCTCTACCCGTCGGACAAGATTCAGAGCCCGGTTCATCTCTCGATCGGGCAGGAGGCGGTCGCGGCCGGCGCGTGCGCCGCGCTGCTGCCCGAGGATCTCGTGTTCGGCAGCTACCGCAGCCACGCCTTCTACCTCGCGAAGGGCGGCGACCTGCGTCAGATGATGGCGGAGCTGTACGGCAAGGCCACCGGCTGCTGCGGCGGCAAGGCGGGCTCGATGCACCTCGCCGCGCCCGACGTCGGCTTCATGGGCTCGTCGGCGATCGTCGCGAGCACCATCCCGCACGCGGTCGGCGCGGCGCTCGCGGCGAAGCGACGCGGTCTTCAGCAGATCGTGGTCGCGGTATTCGGCGACGGCGCGACCGAAGAAGGCGTCTACCACGAGTCGCTGAACTTCGCGGCGCTGCACCAGCTGCCGGTGCTCTTCCTGTGCGAGAACAACGGCTTCGCCGTGCACTCGCGGATCTCGGCACGGCAGTCGTACGATCTGCTCGAGCACGCCGATTCGTACGGGATCCCGACGCGGCTGTGCGCCAAGGGCAACGATCCGCGCGCCGTGTACGACACCGTCGCGGCGGCCGCCGAGCGCGTGCGCGTCGAGCGGCGCCCGACGGTCGTCGTCGTCGACACCTACCGGCAGATGGAGCACGTCGGGATCGGCGAGGACCACCACGTCGGCTACCGCTCGCCGTCCGAGGCGGAGCCGTGGCGGCGCACCGATCCGCTGGTCAACGAGAGCGCGCTGGTCGCGCGCTTCACCCCACAGATCCTGCGCGAGATCGACGACGCCGTCGCCTTCGCGGAGCAGAGCCCCTGGCCCGGCGCGGACGCGCTGCTCGCCGACGTCGCCTGAAGGAGCATCGCATGGGACTCGCCTTCAAGATCGAGACGCCGGCCGCGACGCGCGACGCCGAGGTCGTGACCTACCGCGACGCACTCCTGCAGACCATGCGCGGCGCGCTGAACGACGACCCGAACGCGATCCTGCTCGGCCAGGGCGTCGACGACCACAAGGGCATCTTCGGGTCGACGATCGGCCTCGCCGACGCCTTCGGCAAGGACCGCGTGATGGACACGCCGCTCGCCGAGGAAGGCCTGACCGGCATCGCCGTCGGCGCCGCGCTGAACGGCCTCTACCCGATCCAGACCCACATCCGCGCCGACTTCGCGCTGCTGGCGATGAACCAGATCGTCAATCTCGCCGCGAAGTACCGCTACATGTTCGGCGGTCGCTTCGAGGTCCCGATGATGATCCGCATGATCGTCGGGCGCAGCTGGGGCCAGGGCGCGCAGCACTCGCAGAGCCTGCAGTCGCTGTTCGCGCACGTGCCGGGCCTGGTCGTGATCATGCCGTCGACCGCGGAGTCGATCCTGTCGTCGTACCCCTGGCTGATCCGGCACCACCGCGGTCCCGTCCTCTGTCTCGAGCACCGGCTGCTGTACGACATCGGCTTCCGCGTCGACGCCTCACCGGGGGCCGAGCGCACGCCCGCGGTCGGCTCGCGCAAGCTGCGCGCGGGCAAGGACGTCACCGTGGTCGCGACCTCGATCATGGTGCTCGAGGCGCTGCGCGCGGCCGATCATCTCGCCGAGCTCGGTGCCGCCGACGTCGAGCTGATCGACCTGCACTGCGTGTCGCACCCCGACACCGATCTGATCCTCGACAGCGTCGCGCGCACCGGACGGCTGCTGGTCGCCGACACGTCGTGGCAGGCGTTCGGCGTCGCCGCGGAGATGTGCCGCATCGTCTGCGAGCGCGACCCCGGGCTGCTCAAGGCGCCCGTCAAGACGCTCGGCATGGCGCCGGCGCCCTGCCCGACCGCCAAGTCGCTCGAAGACCTCTACTACCCGAACCTGCGGCGCTTGACGGACGACATCCTGCGTCTCGCCAAGGGCCGTGACGACCACGGCGTCCCGCTGCCCGACGATGCGTCGGCGACGGACGTCTACAAGCGCTTCAAGGGCCCGTTCTGACCCGGGCGGGTCGCGGCAGCGACAGCTGCGACGGAGACACGACGATGCGGATCCTGATCACCGGAATCACCGGCATGGTGGGCAGCCACCTCGCGGAATACGTTCTCGCCCATCACCCGGACGTCGAGGTGCACGGCATGGTGCGCTGGCGGAGCCCGCGCGCGAACCTCGTCAAGGTCGCCGGCCGCGTGACGCTGCACGAGGGCGAGCTGCGCGACCTGCACTCGCTGGTGCGCGTTCTCGAGACCGTCCGTCCCGAGCGCATCTTCCATCTCGCGGCGCAGTCGTACGTGTCGGCGAGCTTCACCGCACCGGCCGACACGCTGCACACCAACGTCATCGGCACGACCAACCTGCTCGACGCGGTCCGCCTCACCGGCATCGACCCGAAGATCCACATCTGCAGCTCGTCCGAGGTCTACGGGCAGGTCCGTCCCGACGAGGTGCCGATCCGCGAGTCGAACGAGTTCCGCCCGGCGAGCCCGTACGCGGTCTCGAAGTGCGGCGAGGACATGATCGCGCTGCAGTACTTCCTGTCCTACGGCATCAAGACGATCCGCACGCGCATGTTCACGCACACGGGTCCCCGCCGCGGCGACGTGTTCGCCGAGAGCGCGTTCGCGAAGCAGATCGCCGAGGTCGAGGCCGGGCTGCGGCCGAACCCGATCAAGGTCGGCAACCTGAACAGCGTGCGGACGTTCGCCGACGTCAGCGACGCGGTGCGCGCCTACTGGCTGCTGCTCGAGAAGTGCCCGCCGGGCGAGGTCTACAACATCGGCGGCGAGCGCACGATGACGGTCGGCGAGATGCTCGACGTGCTGATCGGCATGGCCGGCTGCCGCATCCGCTACGAGGTCGATCCGGCGCTGGTCCGTCCGTCGGACGTCACGCTGCAGATCCCCGACACGGCGAAGTTCCGCGCCGCGACCGGCTGGGAGCCGACCGTGCCGCTCGAGACCACGCTGCGCGATCTCCTCGACTACCACCGCGGACGCATCCGCGAAGATCGGGCGCTGGCGGCGTGATCCTCTCGCGTACACCGTTCCGGCTGTCGTTCTTCGGCGGCGGCACCGACTACCCGGCGTGGTACCGCCGCGAGGGCGGCGCGGTCCTGTCGACCACGATCGACAAGTACTGCTACCTGAGCGTGCGCCACCTGCCGCCGTTCTTCACCACGCGGCACCGCGTCGTGTGGTCGCACGTCGAGACGGTCGGGACCATCGCCGAGATCCTGCACCCCGCCGTGCGCGAGGGACTGCGCATGCTCGGCTACGACGACGCGGCCGGCATCGAGATCCACCATCAGGCGGATCTGCCGGCGCGCGCCGGCATGGGCTCGAGCTCGTCGTTCGCGGTCGGCATGATCAAGGCGCTGACCGCGCTGCGCGGGCAGATGATCGGCAAGCACGAGCTGGCCCTCGCGGCGATGCGCCTCGAGCAGGACGTGCTCGGCGAGAACGTCGGCTCGCAGGACCAGGTCGCAGCCGCGTACGGCGGCTTCAACCTGATCGAGTTCCGCAAGAGCGGCGAGATCCGCGTCGACCCGGTGACCGCGCGTCCCGAGCGCCTCGCGGATCTGCAGCGCCACCTGATGCTGTTCTACACCGGCACCAGCCGCTTCGCGTCGGCGATCGCGGGCGACATGCTCGCGAACCTCGACGCCCGCCGGGTCGCGCTGCTGCGCATGCGCGCGATGGTCGACGAGGCGCTCGCGATCCTCACCGGCGCCGGCGACCTCGAGGACTTCGGCCGCCTGCTGCACGAGAGCTGGCTCCTGAAGCGCAGCCTGAGCCCGATGATCTCGAACGAGACCGTCGACGACCTGTACGCGAAGGCCGTCAAGCACGGCGCTCTGGGCGGCAAGCTGCTCGGTGCCGGCAGCTCGGGCTTCCTGTGCTTCTTCGTCCCGCCGCACAAGCAGCCGGGCGTCCTGCGCGCGCTGTCGGGGCATCTGCACGTGCCGTTCGCGTTCGAGGACGAGGGCAGCCGGATCATCCACTACGGCGTGCACGCTCCGC
The DNA here is from genome assembly GCA_019749875.1 of Candidatus Binatia bacterium. Taxonomy (GTDB): domain Bacteria; phylum Desulfobacterota; class Binatia; order UBA12015; family UBA12015; genus VGTK01. The sequence continues at coordinate 13,991 of JAIEPK010000611.1, forward strand.
TGGCGACCGTCGAGGCCACGGCCCCGGCGCGCCGCGAGCTGGCCGGACGGCAGGCGCGCGCCGCGCGCACCGAGACCGCGCGTGCC
>JAIEPK010000385.1 GCA_019749875.1 Candidatus Binatia bacterium
GGTCGCGAATCCCTGCCGCCTCGCGCAGACCAACCCGCAGCTGGACGCGCGCGGCTACTACGAGCGGCCGCGGCATGCCGTCGTCGGCGCGATGCCGGTGCCGGGGCTGCCGTTCCGCCACGCGAGCGTCGCGCACTGGGTGCGCACGCCGGCGCCGACGCTCGGCGAGCACAACGCGCGCGTGCTGGGCGGCCTGCTGGGACTGAACGACGACGAGATGGGCGCGCTCGAGGCCGACGGCGTGATCGGCACGCGGCCGCGCGGCCTCTGAGGGATCGCAACAGCGAGGACGAGCATGACCAGCACGAGCATCGACGACCTCGACCTGACGAACGCGGAGCTCTACCGCGGCGGCTTCCCGCACGAGATCTTCACGCGGCTGCGCGCCGAGGCGCCGGTGTGGTGGCAGCAGACGCCCGTCGCGCTGCGCGACGAGGCCGCCGACGACGGCTTCTGGGTGCTCTCGCGCCATGCCGACGTGCAGGCCGCGAACCGAGACCCGGAGCTGTTCACGGCGTTCGAGGGACCGTCGCTGGTGAACCGTCCCGAGATGCACGGCGCGATGCTGGTCAGCATGGACGGGCGTGACCACACGCGGCAGCGGAAGCTGATCAGCGCGGGCTTCACGCCGCGCATGGTCGGGCGCCTCGAGGAGCAGATGCGACGCTGGTCGGCAAAGATCATCGACGCGGCGCTCGCGCGCGGCGACTGCGACTTCGTGCCCGACGCGGCCTACCTGCTGCCGATGCACATGATCGCCGACATCGTCGGGATTCCCGAGAGCGACCGCGCGTGGCTGTTCGGCATCACCAACGACTTCCTCGCCGCCGGCGATCCGTCGCGCGGGCTCACGCGCGACGAGCAGATGGTGATCCAGGCGCAGATGTTCGAGTACGCGCGCAAGCTCGGCGAGGACAAGCGCCGCAACCCGCAGGACGACGTGTGGACCATCCTGTCGACGGTCGAGATCGACGGCGACGACGGCGCGAAGACGCGGCTCGGCGAGGTCGAGCTCGACCTGTTCTTCCTGCTCTTGACCGTGGCCGGGAGCGAGACCACGCGCAACGCGATCACGCTCGGCCTGCACGCGCTGCTCGGCGACCCGGAGCAGATGGCACTGCTTCGCCGCGAGCCGCAGGCGATCCCGGTGGCGGTCGAGGAGATGATCCGCTGGTCGTCGCCGGTCTCGTACTTCGCGCGACGCGCGACGCGCGACACCGAGATCCGCGGCGTGAAGATCGCGGCGGGCGAGCGCATCACGCTCTGGTACCCGTCGGCGAATCGCGACGCGGACGTCTTTCGCGACCCGTTCCGCTTCGACGCGCGGCGCACGCCGAACGAGCACGTCGCGTTCGGCGGCGGCGGTCCGCACTTCTGCCTCGGCGCGAATCTCGCGCGGCGCGAGATGATCACCTTCTTCGAGGAGCTGTTCCGCCGCACGTCGACGATCGAGCAGACCGGGCCGCTGGCGTTCGCGCCGCTCGGCATCTTCAACTCGATCCTGGTCGCGCCGCAGTCGCTGCCGGTGCGGCTCGCGTGAGCACGGCAGGCAAGGGGAGGGAGAGATGCGCTTCGTCGTGATCGGCGCCGGCATGGCCGGCATCCTCGCCGCGATCCGGCTCCGCGACGCGGGCCACGACGACGTCGTCGTCTACGAGAAGGCCGACCGTCCCGGCGGCACGTGGCGCGAGAACACGTACCCGGGGCTCGCCTGCGACGTGCCGTCGCACTTCTACAGCTACTCGTTCGCGCCCAATCCCGAGTGGACGCGGCGCTTCTCGCCGGGGCCCGAGATCCAGGCGTACTTCGTCGACGTCGCGACGCGCCACGGGGTGATGGGGCGCACGCGCTTCGGGCAGGAGATCGTGCGCTGCGCGTTCGAGGGCGGACGCTGGCACCTGGAGACCAAGGACGGCACGAAGGACGTCGCCGACGTGATCATCGCAGCGACCGGTGTGCTGCACCATCCGAAGCTGCCCGACATCGAGGGCCTCGAGACGTTTGCCGGTGCGGCGTTCCACAGCGCGCGCTGGGATCACACCGTGCCGCTCGACGGACGCCGCGTCGGTGTGGTCGGCACGGGCTCGTCGGCGGTGCAGATCGTGTCCGCGCTGGCAGATCGCGTGGGCGAGCTGGTGCTGTTCCAGCGCACGCCGCAGTGGATCTCGCCGACCCCGAACCCCGCCTACACCGACGAGGAGCGGGCGCACTTTCGCAACCATCCGGACGCGATCGAGGAGGCGCGCCGCGCGGCGTCGCAGCAGCTCACCGAGGGCTTCGCGAACATCATCGGCGACGTCGACTCGCCGATCCTGCAGATCATCCAGGACATGTGCACGCAGAACCTGGAGCAGAACGTCCACGATCCGGTGCTGCGCGAGAAGCTGCGCCCCGACTATCGCGCGGCGTGCAAGCGGCTCGTGATGTCGGACGGGTTTTACGAGGCGATCCAGCGTCCGAACGCGCGCCTGGTGACCGAGGCCATCGCGCGCGTCGAGCCGGCGGGCGTGCGCACGAAGGACGGCAAGCTGCACGAGCTCGACGTGCTCGTGCTCGCGACCGGCTTCCACGTCGACTGGTTCGTCCGGCCGATGCAGGTCACCGGGAGCGACGGCGTGCGGCTCGACGACGTGTGGGCGCACGGTGCGACGGCCTACATGGCCTTGACGGTGCCCGGCTTCCCCAACTTCTTCATGCTCAACGGGCCCAACGGTCCGGTCGGGAACTTCTCGCTGATCGAGGTCGCCGAGCTGCAGTGCGACTACGTGCTGAAGCTGGTCGAGGAGATTCGCCGCGGCGCGTGCCGCGAGCTCGCGCCGTCGGCCGACGCTATGGCACGCTTCGACGCCGAGCGCCGCGAGGCAGCGAAGAAGACCATCTGGAACACCGGCTGCCGAAGCTGGTACCTCGACGAGACCGGATTGCCGACCGCGTGGCCATTCACCTTCGACCGCTTCCGGCAGGAGATGGGCGCGCCGCGGCTCGAGGACTTCGAGCGCCGCTGAGCGTCACGGGCCGGTGCGGGGCGCCGGCGCGGGCGGCTGGCCCGCATCCGCGTCGGAAAGCGCCACGCGGGCGACGCTGACCATCAGCTCGCTCGCCGCGTGGTTCCGGGTGACGACCTGAGGGCAACGCAGGCAGGCCGCCCGATGCTCCTGCTGGAACCAGCGGCACTCGCTGCGGATCAGGCATTCGGGCAGGGCGTCGACCACCGCGGGCAACGTGTCGACGATGCGGGTCGCGAGCTGGCAGCGCTGGCCGTCGAAGTGGCAGCACTTGCGCTCCTCGCAGGGCGCGGAGAAGCGCATCACGTCAGCCGGGTGCGCGGGCTCCGCGAGCGCCGTGACGGCGTCGGTGACCGGCACGGGCTCGTCGAGGTAGGCGATCTGCGGTGCCTCGACGGGCCCGGTCACGACGCCGAGCACGTGCGCTCCCGGCATGTCCGGCTGTGCACTGGGGCAGAGCAGGGCGCGCCCGAGGTCCGCCTTCCCGGATGTCTCTCGCTCCGCCATGCGTGCCCCCACCTTCTCAGAAGGCGAGGGGCGAGCCGGCCACCGGGAAGAAGCCCGCCAGGACTCCCTTCTTGGTGATGACGACGACCGGCTCGAGGGTCTTCAAGCCAGCCAGCGCGCTGCTCGTCTTCGCGGCAGTTCCGACGGACTTGGCGAGCGACTCCGCGGTCTTCAGTGCGTCGGGAATCGCGACGGCGTCCCGCAGGATGATGCCGATGATCTCGGGACGGCTGATGACCTTCGGCTCGAGGACCGCGAGGTTCAGCTTCTTGACCGCCGCCGAGACGGTGGACGAGAGCGCCTTTGCCGAGATGCTCGTGGGTTTCTTGGCCATGCTTCGCCTCCTCGTTCGGGGAGCGACATCGCTCGGGTCGCAGTGAGCACGAGGCGTGCCCGCGAGCGGGTGCGGAGCCGCCATGGTTTTTGGACATGACACGAGCCGCCGCGTCCGATCGGTAGGACGCGTGGCCGGAATCGCGGACGACCGGGCCCCGCGCTCGCTCCGCCGTGCTTGACAACCGCTGCCGATGCCGGCTCGCACGACGACGTCAGCCTCGTTCCGAGTCCTGCAGCCAGAGCCTCGTGCGGCCGCGTGCCGTCGATCGCCGATTTGCGCCCGGCGCGCAGTGGTGGCAGAAGCCAGACGGCGCCGCGCGCAGCCCGTCCTCGTCGGCGCGTTTGCGGCGCGCGGCCGCGTAGGGGGATCGATGGTGAGGGTTGCGGAGGTCGTCGGGCTGGTCGTTCTGCTGTCGGTCGTCGCGGTTGCGCCGGCCGCGGCCATTCCCCCCGAGCAGAGCCTCGCGCGCTGCCAGAGAACGGTCGCCGAAGAGGGCCAGCTGTTCGTCACCCGCGTGCAGCAGGTCGTCGGCCGCTGCCTCGACGCCGCGGCGGACGAGTCGCTGCGCCGCGGGCGTCCGAGCGTGGACGCCGCCGCGCGCACGTGCGTCAACGCCCTCGGCGAGATCACGCGCAATCGCGGCGACCTCGGCGTGCAGCCGCGCTTCGAAACCGTGATCGCGCGCTGGTGCGTGCCCGGACAGCGTGACGTCACCCACACGGCGGCGGACGTTCTCGGCGCGAGCCCCGCGGCCGGACAGCCGATCGACGCGCGGAGCGTCGGCGCGCTGTGCCGGGGGTTCGGCGGGGACGGCGCGATCGACAGCGTGGAGGAATGGCTCGCCTGCGTGGTCGCGTCGCACTGGTCGCTCGCCGCGACGGCGATCGCCACCGAGTACCCGCGCGCGCTGCAGTGGCTCGGCGAGCTGCGCCCGGCGATGGCGGGCGGCGCGGGCGGCACCGAGGCGCTTGCCGCTCTCGACCGTCTCGCGACCGAGATCGAGAGCGCCGCCGAGATGCCGTCGCCCGCGTTGCCGGCGACGGGGCAGACCGCCTCGTACGCACCGGGCGACGACGGTGCGCTGCGCACCGGCGCGCCGCTCGCGTTCCACGACAACGGCGACGGCACGATCACCGACGAGAGCACCGGGCTCGTGTGGGAGAAGAAGGCCGATGCCGGCGGCCTGCACGACAAGGACGGCGCCTACACGTGGAATCCCGGCGCGGGATCGATCTGGGAATGGCTCGCCGCGGTGAACGCGGAAGGCGGCAGCGGCTTCGCGGGCAAGAGCGACTGGCGGATCCCGAACAAGAAGGAGCTCGAGTCGATCGTCGATGCGAGCCGCTTCAACCCGGCATTTCCGGCGCTGTTCGCGTCCGCCTGCACGTCCGGCTGCACCGCCGCGACGTGCAGCTGCACGGCGTCGCTGCTGCACTACTGGACGTCGACCAGCGTCGCCGCGGCACCGAACGACTTCGCCTGGGGCATGCTGCCGTCGAGCGGGGCGGTGCAGGCGAGCAATCGCAAGACCGCGTTCGGACACGTCCGCGCGGTGCGCGGTCCCTGACGGCGACCCGGCCGCGCGTACGCCGCGACGCGGCGCGGGGTGCTGGAACCGCGCGCGGGCCGCAGGATAGAAGGTCCCGAGAGGGAGACCTTCATGGCACGTGTCATCAAGCTCGGCATCAAGCGTCCGGCCACGCATCCGCTCCTGCCCGACCCGGAGCCGCGGCCGGTCAAGTACACCATGATCTCGGTGGACGACCACCTGATGGAGCCGCCGCACGTCTTCGAGGGCCGCCTGCCGAAGAAGTTCGAGGCCACCGGCCCGCGCGTCGAGGAGACCGAGGAGGGCCACCAGGTCTGGGTCTTCGAGGAGACGCCGTACTTCCAGGTCGGCTTCATGTGCGTCGCCGGCCGCGCCCGTGAGGACCAGCGCGTCGAGCCGGCGCGCTTCGAGGAGATGCGGAAAGGCTGCTGGGATCCGCACGCCCGCATCAAGGACATGGACATCAACGGCGTGTGGGCGTCGCTCAACTACCCATCGGGGGTCACGGGCTTCGGCGGCACGCTGTTCTCCGAGGCGAAGGACCAGGAGCTCGGCCTCGCCTGCGTCCGCGCGTGGAACGATTGGGTGTACGAGGAGTGGCACCTCGCGTATCCCGAGCGCATCATCCCGCTCGGCATCACCTTCCTGTCCGATCCCGAGAAGGGCGCCGAGGAGATCCGTCGCAACGCCGCGCGCGGCTTCAAGGCGGTGACGATCCCGGAGCAGCCGCACAAGCAGAACCTGCCGAACGTCTTCCAGCCGTACTGGGAGCCGATCGTGCGCGCGTGCGCCGAGACCGGTACCGTCCTGTCGCTGCACGTCGGCTCGTCGGGCTTCGGAACGTTCCTGCCGGGCTCGCCGATGATGGAGGTCGGTGCCAGCAAGTTCGGTCCGATGGCGATCGAGACCTGCATCGAGTGGCTGTGGAGCTACTGGCCGGCGAAGTATCCCGATCTGAAGATCGCGATCGCGGAGAGCGGCATCGGCTGGGTGGCGATGCTGTGCGATCGCCTCGACAACATCATGTCGCGCTCGGGCTACGGCTCGGGCTGGCCCGACAAGCAGAACTCGCCGTCCGACGTGCTGCGACGCAACTTCTGGTTCTGCATGATCGACGACCCGTCGACCATCTCGACGCTCGACAAGATCGGCGTCGATCACGTCGTCGCCGAGTCGGACTACCCGCACGGCGACGGCACGTGGCCCGACACGCAGCGCGTGATGGAGAAGATGCTCGCCGGGCTGCCGGTCGAGTGGATCCGCAAGATCATGCACGAGAACGCGGCCGCGCTGTACCGTCATCCGCTGCCCGCGAACCGCCTGCCCTGAGAGCGTGCGCGCGCGACAGCGTCGCGCGCGCACGGCCGTCCCGACACGTCACGAGACACGAAGTCCCGCAGCACACGACAGAGGAGCACGAAGAGATGGAGCTACCCGGAATCCGGGGCAAGGTCGCGATCGTCACCGGTGCCGGCGGCGGCATCGGCGAGGCCTACGCCAAGGGCCTCGCCGGCCACGGGGCGAAGGTCGTGGTCGCGGAGATCGAGCGCGAGCGCGGCGAGCGCGTCGCGGCCGAGATCGTGGAATCGGGCGGCGAGGCGATCGCGCTGGCGGTCGACGTCGCGTCGCCCGAGAGCACGCAGGCGATGGCCGCCGACACCGCGCAGCGCTTCGGCGGCATCGACTTCCTGGTCAACAACGCGGCGATCTTCGGCGGCATGAAGCCCGCGCCGCTGCTCGACGTGGAGTGGGACTACTACACGCGCTTCATGAACGTGAACGCGAACGGCGCCCTGCTGTGCGCGCGCGCCTGCGTGCCGCACATGAAGGCGCGCGGCGGCGGTGCGATCGTCAATCAATCGTCGACCGCGGCGTGGATGTCGGCCGGCTTCTACGGGCTCGCCAAGCTCGCGATCAACGGGCTCACCGGCTGCCTCGCGAAGGATCTCGGGCAGTTCAAGATCCGCGTCAACGCGATCGCGCCCGGACCGACCGACACCGGAGCGCTGCACTCGGTGGTGCCCGACGCGTTCATCCAGCCGATGGTGGCGCAGCTCGCGCTGGCGCGCATCGGCACGCCCGCCGACCACGTCCCGACCTTGCTCTTCCTCCTGTCGGACGCGGCGTCGTGGATCACCGGACAGGTCGTCAACGTCGACGGCGGCCAGATCATGCGCCCATGAGCCTCCCGAAGCTCGAGGCCAGCACGCGCAACCTCATCGACGGCCGCATCATCGCGGCGAGCGACGGCGGCACGTTCCCCAACGTGAACCCGGCGACCGAGGAGGTCCTGGGCGAGACCGCGAACGGCACGCGCGACGACATGGACCGCGCGATCGGCGCCGCGCGCCGTGCCTTCGACACGACGTCGTGGTCGCACGACCACGCGTTCCGTGCGCACTGCCTGCGCCAGCTGCGCGACGCGCTCTGGGAGGAGCGCGAGCAGCTGCGCGCGATCGTGGTCGCCGAGGGCGGCGCACCCGTCTCGATCACGGGCTTCATCCACGTCGACGCTCTACTGGGCCGACATGGCCGAGCGCTACGCGTACGAGCGCGACATGAAGGAGACCTCGTTCCGCGGTGCGCCGCAGCGGCGCATCCTGCGCCGGGAAGCCGCGGGTGTGGTCGGCGCGATCACGCCGTGGAACGTGCCGCTGTACCTCGCGATCGCGAAGCTCGGCCCGGCGCTGGCCGCGGGCTGCACGATCGTGCTCAAGCCCGCGCCCGAGACGCCGTGGAGCACGCTGCACCTCGCGATGCTCGCCGCCGAGCGGACGGATATCCCGGCCGGTGTGCTCAACGTCGTCGCGTCGGCGGACCATGCGCTCGGCGAGATGCTGTCGTCCGACCCGCGCATCGATCTGGTCACGTTCACCGGCTCGACCGCCACCGGGCGCCGCGTGATGGAGCGCGCGTCGGCGACCGTCAAGAAGGTCTTTCTCGAGCTCGGCGGCAAGAGCGCCAACGTCGTGCTCGACGACGCCGACTTCGCGAGCGTGCTCGGCGGCGCCTGCTTCGTCTGCATCCACGGCGGGCAGGGCTGCGCGATCACCACGCGCCTGCTGCTGCCGCGCGCGCGCTTCGACGAGGGCATCGCGATCGCGAAGGCGTCGTTCGAGGGCTGGCCGTACGGCGACCCGACCGATCCCGGCAACCTGCAGGGACCGCAGATCAGCCGCCGCCAGCAGGAGCGTGTGCTCGGCTACATCGAGCGCGCGAAGCAGGACGGGGCGCGCTGCGTGACCGGCGGCGGCGTCCCGGAGCACCTGCAGCGCGGCTTCTACGTCGAGCCGACGCTGATCGTCGGCGCCGACCCGCGCTCGCAGATCGCGCAGGAGGAGGTGTTCGGCCCCGTGCTGGTCGCGATCCCGTACGAGGACGACGCCGACGCCGTGCGCATCGCCAACGACTCGATCTACGGTCTCTCGGGCGCCGTGCACGGCAGCACCGAGCGCGCGATGAAGATCGCGCGCGCGATCCGCACCGGCACGCTGAGCGTCAACGGCGGTGGCTGGTTCCACGTCGACACGCCGTTCGGCGGCTACAAGCAGAGCGGCGTCGGACGCGAGAACGGCGAGCTCGGCTTCGAGGAGTACCTCGAGACCAAGGTGATCGCGCTGCCGGGCGGGTGAGCGGATAGGAATTCCAAAGGCCTGATTTCATAAGACGCGAGATGATCGGACGTCACGCCTACCAGGCCGGCGCCCCTCGGCACCCTCACGGTGCGGTTCGGACGAGCCGCGCCAGAGCAACAACGGACTCCGTGGGGCCGCGCTGTTCACGGACACGAACCCGTTCGAACTGATTCTTGACCTGTGCCAATCGAGAACGTACTTCCGCTTGTCATGCCCCGGGAGTCTCTCGCTCTCCGCGTCCTCCTGACAGCGGTTGCCGTTGTCGTGGCGTGCTCTTCGGCGGCGTGTACCGCAGCCTCCGTCGATCGGCTGCTCCGCGGGGGCCGTTCGGACGAGGCCTCAGAACCGGCCGTGGAGTCGGTGTCGGCGCCTGGGTTTTCGTCTGGTCGCTTGACCAAGCTGGCGGTCGCAATCGACGATTCGAGCCGACGGATCGACGGCACCACGAGGCGCTCGGTCGAAGATGAGTTCATTCGCGCTCTGTTGAGCAAAGGATACACGGTCGCTTCGCGGTCGGACGTCGACGCGCTACTTGACGAAGTAAAGTTCCAGCAGCGCTCCGGCTTCACCGATCGCGATGCAGCCAAGCTCGGAAAGGCGCTCAACGTGCCCGCGGTGTTGATCGTCACGATCGGTGACGTCGGCACGACGAGCCGGAAGGTCCGTGTTTTCGGGGAGAGAAGCCCTCAGAGGGTCGATTTCACCCGGGCAACTGTTGGTGCGCGCTTGGTCGACGTCGAGCGGGCCGAGATTCTGTGGACGGGATCAAGCAACGGTGAGTATGCGACCGAGCGTGCGTACCAGAATCAGGTCATCGGAATGGTCGCGAAGGCCGTCGCGCGTGCCGTACCTGATCGGTCATGATGGCGAAGCCGTGGACGAAACCGATCGGGCTGCTCGGTACCGTCTTTGTCAGTTTGTTGGCGATCATCGAGTTCGCAGAAGAGCGATGGGAAATTCGTGTGTCCCGGGCGTGCGAGGCGTACTTGGGGGGGGCATCCCTGGAGATCTGTCGTGCAACCGTTGGACAGCCCACGACGCCGCGTGAACCGCTGCCCGAGCGTCCGGCGCCCACCCCGCGAGTCCCCGCACGCGCGGCTCCGTCAGGCGATGTGAGAGCCCGTGGCGGACAGCCCCCAGCGCAAGAGCCCGAGCGCAGTTCCCGGGAGCCGACGACCGGTCCACCATCCGGCCTCCTCAGATCTCCCGGCACCACGGGGCATGGAACGGCGCTCGAGATCGTCGTGGCCGGTCGGAACGCCCCGCCCGAGAACGCGGTCGGCTCGCTTGAGGCCCGCCTTCGCGAGTCAGGTTCTGGGGGGCCGGTCTCGAATGCAATCTTCTCGGCGCGCTTTCGGAATGACGGACACTTCGACCGTGTCTTCGCGGGTCAGACGTCGGTGCTCGACCAGATCGGTGTCTTCGGTCAGGTCGATCGGGTTGTCCTGGGACGGCTGAGCGCCACCTGTGACAAGAGCGCCGCGCGCGACGACATGGCGATCTGCGATGTTTCGCTTGAGTACAAGACTTTCAGTCGAAGCGGGATCATTGCCTCCGGGCGAGCCACGCAGCGAGGTGGGGGCTTCTCGAAGGACGATGCCATCGTTCGAGGAGCCGAGCTGATCGCCGAACGTGATGGATCGAGCGTGCTGGCAGAGAACGGGGACGGGTGACGCGTACGCAAGAATAGCCCTCCGTAGCTCCTGTTGTACGCCTCGCCCGGAGCGGAGCCAGGCTCGCGCCGTCCGATGACGCTGCCGTCATAACCAATCGCGGCTTTGTAGAGGCTACCCGCTCGACTCGGTGTTCTCGGAGGGGAGCCGCTTCCCCGATCACCCTTAGAGTCGATCCAGCCCCCGCTCGACCGCCGCGAAGATCGCGTCCGCTGCCGTTGGGACAATGTCCAGCTTTGTACTGCCTGCCCACCCGGCGCGGAGACGGATGTTGACCGGGATGGTCGCGACGAAGTCGACACGCCGTTCGACGGCTACAAGCAGAGCGGCGTCGGCCGCGAGAACGGCGAGCTCGGCTTCGTGGAGTACCTCGCGACCAAGGTGATCGCGCTCCCGGGGGCGTGAGCGCACTTGACCGCACGGGTTGACCAGGCAGACCAACGAGGCCATCATGGCCTCGTGAAGCAGGCCAAGGTATCCGAGCTGAAGAACAACCTGAGCCGCTACCTGTCCTACGTGCGGCGTGGCGGTGTCGTTCGCGTGTTCGATCGGGATCGGGCCGTTGCCGAGTTGGTGCCGATCGGGCAGGGGGCGACGGGCGGAAGTGACGAGCTCGACGGCATTCTCGACGACCTGGAGCGCAAGGGCATCGTCCGGCGGGGAGCCGGCGAGCTTCCCGCCGGCTTCCTCACGCGACGCTTGCCGCGTGCCGCTCGGAGCGTGGTCGACGCACTCCTCGAGGAGCGGCGCGAAGGTCGATGAGGTTCTGGGACAGCTCGGCTCTCGTTCCGCTGCTCCTCGAAGAGCCGTCGAGCAGCGTTGCGCGGTCCCTGCTGCGCGACGACCACGCCATCGTCGCGTGGCGTCTCGCGGGAACCGAGGTGGTCTCCGCGCTCTGGCGACGCCGGCGTGCCGGCGAGATCGACGAGCAGGCCCGGCTCGCCGCCGAGGCCGGGCTGTCGTCGCTCGAGCGCATCTGGACCACGGTCGAGGACGCGGCACACGTCGATCGTCGTGCGCGACGCCTCCTCGCGCTGCATCCTCTGCGCGCGGCCGACGCGCTGCACCTCGCCGCGGCGCTGGTCGCCTGCGATGAACGTCCGCATGCCCTGCCGTTCGTGACGCTCGACGAGCGGCTGGCCGACGCGGCTCGTCGCGAGGGCTTCGCAGTGCTGCCCTCCGCGTAGGGCCGATGCCGTCAGGACGCGGCGCTGGCCGCCGTCGCCGCGGTGACGTCGCGCGCGGCGGCGTCGAGCCCCGCCGCGTGCCGCAGCTCCGCGAACGACCTCTCGGTGTCGAGCACCAGCTCGTGCAGGTCCGGCACCAGATCCCAGTCGGCGTTGAAGCCGAACTGCATCCGTCCGTCGTAGGTGAACACCGCGATGCCGAGCGCCTGATTGGCGAGCAGCGTCACCAGCGGGTTCGCCGAGACCATGCGCGAGCCGAGGACGTAGAGCGGGAAGGGCGGTCCCGGGACGTTGGTGACGATCAGGTTCGACGGGTTCATGCCCTGCTCGAGCACGACCACGGCGCGCAGCGCCGCCGGACCACCGACGTCGGCGAGCTTGAAGAGGTGGCGCGTCGGGTCGGCGTGCGCCTGCTGCTTCAGCGCGGCGGTCGTCGCGTGGACGCGTGCGAAGCGCGCCGCCGCATCGCGCTCGCCGAGCGGTAGCGGCGCGAACCACGCCGCCACTTTCGTTCCGCCCTCGTGGTCGCCGGGCAGGCGGATGTTGACCGGGATGGTCGCGATGAAGTCGAGGATGTCGACGTTCACCCGCCTGCGACGGAGGAACGTGCGCAGGCCGCCGGTCACGACCGTCAGCACGACGTCGTTCAGCGTGCCGCCGAGCGCGTTCTTGATCGCCATCGCCTCGGCGAGGTCGACGCCCATCCAGTCGAAGCGCCGGTGCGGGCCGATCGGCCGGTTGAGCGGCGTCTGCGCAGCACCCTGCCAGGCGAGCCCGGTCACGTGCGCCAGGCCGGCGACGTTCGCGCGCACGCTCGCGAGCGTGCTGCGCCAGTCGCGCAGCAGCGGCAGCGTCGCCGCGGCGAGATCGAGCGGCAGCTTCGCGCGCTCGCGGATCTCGTCGAGCGCGAGCGCCGTCGCGGACGGCGCGGGCCGCGGCTGCCACGGCTGCGGCGCTTCGATCGACGTCTCGTCCGGCGTCATCTGCATGAGCACGGTCGAGATGTCGACGCCGGACACGCCGTCGATCATGCAGTGGTGCGTCTTGGTCACGAGCGCGAAGCGACCGTCGGGCAGTCCCTCGACGATCCACAGCTCCCACAGCGGACGGCGGCGATCGAGGCGCTGCGACAGGATGCGACCCGCGAGCCGCTTCAGCTCGCGCTCGTCGCCCGGACGCGGCAGGCGCGTGTGGCGGATGTGGTAGCGGACGTTGAAGTGGTCGTCGTCGATCCAGATCGGATCGCCCGACAGCGGCATCGCCGCGAGGCGCTGCCGGTAGCGCGGGATCTGGTGCAGGCGCGAGGCAACGAAGGTGCGGAAGCGCTCGACGTCGACGCCGCCGGTCGGGCTGCTGAGCGCGCCCGGCTCGTACACGGACAGGCCGCCGACGTGCATGTGCGCCGCCGCGTCGTGGTCCTCGTAGACGAGGAAGGACGCGTCCTGCGCCGACAGTCGTTCGTACCAGGCCATCGCGATGCGGTCTCCGCGGCCGAAACGCTCTTCACGGGCGCCGCCAGCGTTGTAGGATGCCACGTCACGCCTGCGCCGTGAAGCGCAGAATCGAAGGTCGAGCCCGATGCCCCACTACATCGCCGAGCGTCTCGCGGCCGAGGACGCGTCTTACCTGCTGTTCGAGAGCCCGAACGCGCACATGCATCTCGCATGGGTGTGGCTGTTCGACGGCGGCTCGCTGGTGCGCCCCGACGGCGGCGTCGACATCGAGGCGGTCCGGCGCCACGTGGCGGCGCGGCTGTTCCGCTTCCCGCGTTTCCGCCAGCGCCTCGCCTGGACGCCGATCGAGGGCCGTCCGGCCTGGGTCGACGACGAGAGCTTCAAGCTGCGCTACCACGTGCAGCACGCGGCCCTTCCCGAGCCGGGCGACGAGGCGCGCCTGCGCATCATGGTGTCACAGGTCGTCTCGCAGCCGCTCGACCGCTCGAAGCCGCTCTGGGAGCTGTGGGTGATCGAGGGCCTGCCCGACCGCCGCTTCGCCGTGGTGACGAAGATCCACCACTGCATGATGGACGGCCGCTCGACGGTCGACCTCATGCGCGGCCTGCTCGACGTCGTGCCGCACGCCGTGCCGGAGGAGGCCGGCGACTGGATCCCGCGCCCTGCACCCGGACCCGAGGCGCTGCTGCGCGACGGACTGGTGGATCGCGCGCGGGTCGCGCTGCAGGCGGTGCAGGCGTCGGCGCGCTGGCTCGGCGGCGGAGCCTGGCGCGACGCGATCGAGATCGGCGGCGAGGTGCTGCG
>JAIEPK010000527.1 GCA_019749875.1 Candidatus Binatia bacterium
GCGCCGCCGCCTCGCGCCCTGCGCCGGACGCGACCACGCGGCCGCGCAGCGCGGATGCCACCGACGCCGCGGACGACGGCGACGACGACGATGACGACGCCGAGGTCGGCGACGGCGACGAGGCGGCCCGCGACGACGATCGCCCCGGCCGCTTCGACGACGGACGCATCACCGCCGAGGCGCGTGGTCGTCCCGACGACGACCCGATCCAGCCGACGCAGGGCTTGCCGCACGCCGTGATGGGCCTCATCGCGATGTCCGTCGCGGGCCTCGTCGCCTTCCTCGGCACGTTGAAGGAGGTCCCGGACGAGCGCCACGGCGTGTGGCACTTCGCGGGGCTGTTCTTCCTGTTCGGCTGGCTGTTCTTCAAGATCGGGCTCAAGGGCGAGCTGACCGCGCGTCGCGCGCGTGCCCGGCGCGACGCGAGCCACGAGCGCTGGCTGAAGGACCGTGCCTGGGATCGCACCGGCACGGGGCCGATCCTCGCCGAGCGCTTCGCGCCGAGCCTCGCGGCGCTCGCGCTGTGGGTCGGCTTCCTGCTGCCGTTCCACACGATCTGGGCGCTGCCGTGGTCGTACTGGGGCGTGTGGGTCGTGCTCGGGATCTTCGACCTGATCGGCCTCGCGATCCTGGTCGCGGCGCTCCGCCGCCTGTGGCGGACGTTGCGTGCCGGGCGCTGCCGCCTGCGCTGGGACGCCGTGCCCGTGCATCCCGGCGGAACGTTCGCCGCGCGCTTCGAGACCTCGCGCGCGCTCGGCGAGGGCCAGACCGTCGAGGCGACGCTGCGCTGCCTGCGCGATCGCGCCGAGAACCGGGTGATCGGCGACGAGCCCGCCGCCGACGCCGAGGAGATCTGGGCCGAGAAGCGCAGCTTCCGCGTGCACGACCGTCCGGAGGGCGGCTCGTGGGCACAGCTCTCGTTCGCCATCCCGCCGAAGGCGCGTGGCACGGACTCGTACGCGGCGCGTCCGGTGCGCTGGGTGGTCGCGGTGTCGATGCCGATCGCCGGGCCGGACTTCCGCACGACCTTCCCGGTGCCGATCTATCGTTGACGCGTGCGCCGCGCGGCCCGTGGCCACGTCACGCCGCGCGACGTGCGGGCGAGCCCGCGGCGGTGCGGAGTCAGCCCTTGCAGGTGAGGCCGCCGTCCACCGGCAGCAGCACGCCGGTCACGTAGCGCGCCTCGTCCGAGGCCAGGTACACCGCGGCCCACGCGACGTCCCAGGCCTCGCCCATGCGCTGCATCGGCACCGCGCGGTCGCGCGCGTGCACCAGCTTGTCGCGGTCGACGCCGAAGCGGCGCACCACGTCGTCGACCGCCATCGGCGTGCGGATCAGCCCCGGCAGGATCGCATTCGCGCGGATGCCCTGGGCCGCGTACTGCATGGCGATCGAGCGCGTGAGCGCGTTCACGCCGGCCTTGGTGGTGTTGTAGGCGAGCATCGGCACCGGCGAGCAGCGCAGCGACGCGAGCGACGAGACGTTGACGATCGCGCCCGCACCGCGACGGACCATGTGCGGCAGCGCGTGCTTGCACGTCAAGTACATCGCCTTCAGGTTGGTGTCGACGACCAGGTTCCAGTGCTCCTCGGCGAGCTCGACCGGTCCGCCGGGGATGCCGATGCCGACGTTGTTGTGCAGCACGTCGACCCGGCCGTACGCGGCCACGCAGGCGTCGACGATGCGCGCGCAGTCGTCGGAGCGGGTGACGTCCGCGGTCACGGCGAGGGCGCGCCCGCCCTCGGCGACGATCGCCGCGCAGGTGTCCTCGGCCGCCGCGGCGTCGTGGTCGGCGACCACCACCGCCGCACCCTCGCGCGCGAACAGGATCGCCGTCGCCTTGCCGTTGCCGATGGTCTCGCCGGCGGTCTGCCCGCCGCCGACCACGATCGCGACCTTGCCCTCGAGACGTCCGCTCATGCCGGAGGCATGGACGACCGCGACGGCATCTGTCAACGCGCGCGCGGCACGCGGTGACCTCGGGGCGCGCCGCTCAGCGCACGGGCGCGCCGTTGCTGCCGGTGACGCCTTCTCCCGGCGGAGCCGCCGGCAACGTCGAGCCGGGCGCGAGCGCGACCTCGACCGTGCCCGAGACGACGCGCGCCGCGCCCGCACGTGTCGTTCCCTCGAGCTGCACGGCGTAGGTGCCGGGCTCGAACTGCCGGCCGTCGTGCCGGGTCAAGTAGTGGTGGCCGCGCCGGAAGACGTGCCCGCCGTAGTCGTGCACGAGCCGCGTCCCGTCCGGTGCGGTGATCGTGATGTCGTGCAGGCGAAGCGGCTCGTCGAGCGTGCTCGCGAAGACCAGGTGCACGCGCGGCGTGGTCGAGCCGGCGTCGCGCGTGTCGACCCACTGCCAGGCGGCGTCGGCCGCGGACGCCGCGTCGCCGAGCCCGGGCTGGAACGGCGTCTCCGGCGCGAACGCGATCGTCCCGCCGAGGTAGATCGCCTCGAAGGTCGCGTACGACATCCACATGTAGCCGCGCTCTCCCCAGTCGGGGCCGAAGCTGTTCTGGATCTTGAGAGCGCCCTTCGCATCGTCGTAGCCGACGATCGCGACGCCGTGCTGCGCGCAGCCGGTGTTGGTCGTGCTGCTCGCGATGCAGGCGATGCCGTTGAAGATCGTGCACTTGGTGTCGCTGCCGCACGAGGTCGGCGCGGCGAACACGCCGCTCGTGTACTGACCGAACGCGATCGGCACGACGATCGTCATCTGCACCACGTGTCGCGCCGCGAGCCACGTCTTGATGACGTCGAGCACGTCGGCGTGCGGCTCCTTCGCGAACGCGCTCCAGCTGCCGATCGTGAGCGCGGTGCAGAACGCCGGATTGCTCGCGCAGTCCTGGTCGAGCTCGACCGCGTCGAGGCACTGGTCGCTCCCGGACGGGCACTCGCACACCGGGTAGTAGGGGATCGCGGCCAGGCTCGGCGCGTCGTTCGCCGCGAGGAATTCCAGCGTGTTCACGGGCGACGTGCTCGAGCCGCACGTCGCCTGATCCTCCGCGAGCACCGTCATGTAGACGTACGCCGTGCTCACGGTGTTGCTCAGGTTCTTGATGTCCTGGCGGTTGCTGAGGTTCGCGGCATACGACCCCATCGCGTAGCCGGCGGACCACACCTCGCACGAGCCGGGATAGCCCTGCATCGACGCCGTGCCCTGCGCCTGGACCGGCGGCAGCGCCGACTCGGGGATGACGTGCGAGCTCGCCGCCGCGACCTCGGTCACGGCCGGCTCGTTCGCGAACGCCGCTGCCGGCAGCACCTTGGGATAGGTCGCGAGCTCGGCATCGGTCGGCGCGACGCCGCCGAAGTCGTCGAAGGGCTCCGATGGGTTGCCGCCGCCGCCATCGCTGCACGCGGCGAGCAGCAAGGCGCTGAGGGTGAACGCGCTCAGCGCTCGTGCTCCTCGGTGCCTGAAACGGATCTGCTGCACTGCTCGACTCCTTCGCGCGTCGCCCGGCCCGCGGACGCGCTCGACCGCTCGCGGTGGCGCGAGGCTGGCGACGCGATGACCCTTCGTCGTGCCCGATCTATCGGCGGCCTGCCGACGCGGCGAAAGCCGGAATCGCCACCGTGCTGGTGTGCGGATTGCTACGGCGTCGGCGCGCGCCGACTTTCTGGCCGCCGGGGGGAAGAATCTACATGGAGTTCCGTCAAGCAATGCTCGTTGGTGCAGGAGTGATCGCCCTGTGCATGCCGGCGGCACGACCGGCCGGCGGCGCCGATCCGAAGCCCGAGATCACGCCCGCGCTCGGACACGCGACGGCGAGCCCGGTGCCCGACGACCTCGCGCTGCCGTCGCCGGCCGCCGTCGTCACCCCGGCTCCACCGGCAGCGGCGGTCGATGCCATGATCGAGCGCGGCGCGTATCTCGCACGGATCGGCGGCTGCAACGACTGCCACACGCCGCTCGTGCCCGGTACGGCGGGGCCTGAGCCGGACATGGACCGGATGCTGTCCGGACATCCGGAGAGCCTCGCGATGCCGTCACCGCCGGCGCTGCCGGACGGTCCGTGGAACAGTCTCGCGTCGGCGACCAACACCGCCTTCGCCGGCCCATGGGGCGTGAGCTACGCGTCCAACCTCACGCCGGACAAGGACACCGGGATCGGGTCGTGGAGCGAGAAGACGTTCGTCGACGCCATGCGCAGCGGACGTCACCGCGGCGACGGACGGCCGATCCTGCCGCCGATGCCGTGGCGCAACGTCGCCCGGCTCACCGACGACGACCTGCGCTCGCTGCACCGCTACTTGACGAGCATCCCGCCGGTCCGCAACCGCGTGCCGGACTCGGTGCCGGCGGCATCGCGCGTGCCGCGGTAGACGAGCGCGCGACGTGTGCGGTGCGCGCGGCCGCGCCGCGGTCAGCGTTCGAGCGAGTGCAGGAAGCCGAGCAGCGCCTCGTTGACCTCGTGCGGTCGCTCCTGCTGCGTCCAGTGTCCGCAGCCCGGCAGCAGCACCGCATCGCGCAGGCCGGGCACGCCGGCCTTCATCGCGTCGACCGCGCCCGGCATCATCGCGATCACGCCGTCGCGGTCACCGGCGATGAAGAGCGCGGGCTGGCGGATGCGCGCGTCGGCCCACGCCGCCGTCAGCTCCCACGACAGGTCCGCGCAGCGGTACCAGTTGAGTCCGCCGCGGAACCCGGTGCGCTGGAACTCGCCGGCGTAGAACGCGAGGTCGTCGGCGGTCAGCCAGGCGGGCAGGGTGTCCGGCACCAGCAGGTGCTCGAGCATCGTGCCGGTCTTCGGTCCGCCGACCATGCTCATCATGCGCTCGATCGGCGCGTCGCCGGAGATCGAGTAGAGGAACGCGCGCAGGAACGTCTCGGCGCTCGGGTCGAGCTCGCGCTCGGCCTTGCCGGGCTCCTGGAAGTACAGGAAGTAGAACCACTGCTCGCCGAACAGCATCTTCATCATGCTGGTCGGCGGCATCGGCGCGCGCGCCGCCCACGGCACGCTCAGCGCCGCCATCGCGGTGAAGCGGTCGGGTCGCAGCGTGGCGGCGTTCCAGGCGACCGGTGCGCCCCAGTCGTGGCCGACGATGGTCGCGGTCGGAGCCCCGAGCGCGTCGAGCAGGCCGACCATGTCGCCGACGTGGTGCAGCTGCGTGTACGCATGGATGTCGTCGGGCCGGTCGGTCTGGCCGTAGCCGCGCATGTCGGGCGCGACGACGTGGTAGCCGGCGGCGGCGAGCACCGGCAGCTGGTGGCGCCACGAGTACCAGCTCTCGGGAAAGCCGTGGCAGAGCAGGACCAGCGGTGCCGCCGGATCGCCGGCCTCGACGACGTGCATCTGGATGCCGTTGGTCGGCAGGGTACGGTGGCGCAGCTCGGACATCGATCGTGGCTCCTCGGGGCACGCGACGACCGGTCCGGACGCGCGCTGCCTTTCCTCTTCCGGCCGGCGCCGGTTATAGCGAGCGACGATGGCAGCGGATCGACGCCACGGCAACCGCGTGCGGCACGCGCTCGCGGTGACGGCTCTGTTGCTGTGCGCGCTGCTGGTCGGCGTCGTGAGCGCGCTGCTCGGCGTGCGCAAGCAATTCGCCGCCGGTGGCGTTCGCAGCGGCTCGTGGCAGACCAACGCGAACATCGGCTCGAGCGGCGCGGGGCCGTACTTGCGGGCCGGCGTCGCGATGGGCGGCCTGCTCGCGCTCAACGCGAGCGAGACGATCTACTACACCGCGACCACCGACGACGCGGGCGAGCCGCTCTCGACCGCCTGCCAGTACCGCGTCGAGGGCCGCGAGCCTGCCACGCGCTGGTGGTCGATCACCGCGTACGCGGACGACGACTTCCTGATCCGCGGCTCGAACGGCCGCTACTCGGTCGACGCCACGTCGATCGAGAAGGGCGTCGACGGCTCGTTCGTGCTGCGCGTCGGTGGCGAGCCGCGCGCCGGCAACTGGATCTCGACCGGCCCGCCCGACGGCGGGCAACCGTTCTCCTTGACCCTGCGGCTCTACAACCCGGACGCGTCGGTCGTCTCGGATCTGCGCGGCGTCGCCCTGCCGCGCATCGAGCGGGAGCATTGCTCGTGACGCGGCTCGACGAGCGGGAGCATTGCTCGTGACGCGAGCTGGCGTGCCGGAGCGCCGCGCATGAAGCGCTCGGGATGGGGACGCTGGCTGCTGCTGGCGCTCGTCGTCGCCGTGGTCGCGCACGTGTCGACGGTGTGGCTGCTGCCGCGCGTGATCATGCGCATCGCGACCAACGCGATGGCCGCGCGCGAGGGCCACAACCGCGCCGTCTTCCCGCCGCGCGCCGACGAGACCGCGCGCACGATCGTCCGTCCGAGCCCGGACCTGCTGTACGCGGGCTGCGCGTTCGATCTCGCGTCCGGTCCCGTGCGGCTGCGCGCGGTGGTGCCGAAGGACACCTACTGGTCGCTGTCGATGTTCGGCGCGAACACCGACAACTTCTTCGTCGTCAACGATCGCGTGGCGCAGGGTGGTGCGGTCGATCTGGTGCTCGCGCCGCCGGGCGCGAAGGTCGCGCTGCCGGCGGGTGCGACGCTGGTCGAGGCGCCGAGCATGCGCGGTATCGTCCTCACGCGCACGCTGATCGCCAGTGCCGCGCGTCTCGGCGAGCTCGACGAGGCGCGCCGGCACTTCACCTGCGCGCCGCTCTCCTGACCGCGCGGCGACGAAGCAGAAGACGCAGAACAACCGGAGGACCGAGGGAGTCATGGCCGATCCGTTCCACGGCGTCATCGGACGCCACTACTGGGAGTCGACGCCGTACTGGCACCCGCGCACGCGCGCGGCGGCCGGCACGCCGAACGTGGTGATCGTGGTGCTCGACGACGTCGGCTTCGCGCAGCTCGGCTGCTTCGGCTCCGACATCGACACGCCGGTGCTCGACCGCCTCGCCACGCAGGGACTCCGCTACGCGAACTTCCACACCACCGCGCTTTGCTCGCCGACGCGCTCGTGCGTGCTCACCGGACGGAACCACCACGCGAACGGCATGGGCCGCATCATCGAGCTCGCGACCGGGTATCCCGGCTACACGGCACGCATCCCGCGCGAGAACGGCTTTCTTCCGGAGATGCTCGTGCCGCAGGGCTTCGCCGCGTGGGCGGTCGGCAAGTGGCACTTGACGCCCGAGGACGAGTGCCACGTCGCCGCCCCGCGCGACCGCTGGCCGCTGGGCCGCGGCTTCGAGCGCTTCTACGGCTTCTTCAGCGGCGAGACCCACCAGTTCGCGCCGGCGCTGATCTGCGACAACCACCAGATCCGTCCGCCGCGCGCGATCGCCGACGGCTACCACCTGACGGAGGATCTCGTCGACCAGTCGATCGGCCTGGTCCGCGACCTGCGCGCGATCGATCAGGACAAGCCGTTCCTGCTCTATCTCGCGACCGGCGCGTGTCACTCGCCGCACCAGGCGCCGCCGTCCTTCCTCGAGCGCTATCGCGGCCGCTTCGCGTGCGGCTGGGACGCGTGGCGCGAGAAGACGCTGGCGCGCCAGATCGAGACCGGGCTGGTGCCCGCGGGCACCGAGCTGTCGCCGCGCGCGCAGTGGGTGCCGCCGTGGGACGACCTGTCGGCCGACGAGAAGCGCGTCTACGAGCGCTACATGGAAGCGTTCGCGGGCTTTCTCTCCCACACCGACCACCACCTCGGGCGCCTCGTTGCGGCACTCGAGGACACCGGCGACCTCGAGAACACGCTGCTCGTCGTCCTGTCCGACAACGGCGCCAGCTCCGAGGGCGGGCCGTTCGGGTCGCTCAACGACCTGCGGCCCTGGAACATGGCCCCGCGCTCGCTCGAGGAAGCGCTCGAGCACCTCGACGAGATCGGCGGTCCGCGCGTGCACAACAACTACCCGTGGGGCTGGACGGTCGCGGGGAACACGCCGTTTCGGCGCTGGAAGCGGGAAGTCCACGAGGGCGGCGTCGCCGATCCTCTGCTCGTGCACTGGCCGCGCGGCATCGCCGCGCGCGGCGAGATCCGCAAGCAGTACGTGCATGCGATCGACGTGGTGCCGACGGTGCTCGACGTGCTCGGCTTGACGCCGCCGCAGGAGATCGGCGGCATCGCGCAGCGGCACCTCGACGGCACGAGCTTCGCCTACACCTTCGCCGACGCGGGCGCGCCGGGGCGGCACGAGACGCAGTACTACGAGATGTTCGGCTGTCGCGCGATCTACCACGACGGCTGGAAGGCCGTCACGTACAAAGAAATTCAGGACCCGCGCCAGAACTTCGACGACGATCGCTGGGAGCTGTACCACGTCGCCGAGGACGTCGCGGAGTGCCGCGACCTCGCAGCGACGCACCCGGAGAAGCTCGACGAGCTGATCGCGCTGTGGTGGCGCGAGGCCGAGAAGCACCAGGTGCTGCCGCTCGACAATCGCGCGCTGTCGGAGCTGGTGCTCGAGCGCCCCTCGCTGGTCCCGCAGCGGAGCCGCTACGTCTACGTCCCCGGCGGCGAGATGGTGCCGGAGACCGTGGCGGCGAACGTGCGCAACCGCACGCACCGCATCACCGCGGAGGTCGAGCTCGCGGCCGGCGACGAGGGCGTGCTGCTCGCGATGGGCTCGCTGTTCGGCGGTTACGCGCTCTACGTCAAGCACGGGCGCCTGTGCTACGTGCACAACTTCGTCGGGCTCACGCGCCACGAGATCGTGTCGGCGAGCGAGCTCTCCCCGGGCCGGCGTTCGCTCGCATTCCACTTCGCGCGCCACGGCGAGCATCGCGGCATCGGCCGCCTGCTGGTGGACGGCGCGGTGGTCGGCGAGCTCGAGATCGACCAGTTCACGCCGTCGCGCTTCTCGATCACCGGCGCGGGGCTCACCTGTGGCTGGGCGGTCGAGCCGGCGGTGAGCGACGACTTCCAGGCGCCGTTCCCGTTCTCCGGCAGGCTGGCGCGCGTCGTGATCGAGGTCGAAGGGCCGGAGTACCGCGATCCGGAGGGCGAGGCGCGCGCCGCGATCGCGTCGCAGTGAGCCGTCGGGCGCGGCCGCGCGCCGCACGCTGCGGGCCATGCGCGCTGCGCGTGCCGTACCGAGAATCGCGCTTTCGATCGCGTTCGCCCGACGCTATCGTCGCGCGATGATCGCCCTCCGCCGCGCCACCCTCCGCCCGTACCGACTCGCCCCCGTCGCCGCGGCGACGATCCTCGCCGTGATCACGGCCGCCTGCAGCGACGCGCCCGACGCGACGCCGGTCGATCCGGTCGCGGCGGCCGGTCCCGTCGGCACGCTCTCGCACCAGGGACGCTGGTTCACCGACGAGACCGGACGCGTGGTCCTGCTGCACGGGACGAATTTCGTGCAGAAGTTCCCGCCGATCGCGCCCGACGCGGCGGGCTTCGGCGAGGACGACGTCGCGTACCTCGCCGAGCAGGGCTTCAACGCGCTGCGCCTGGGTGCCGTCTTCGGCGCGATCATACCCGAGCCCGGGCGCATCGATCAGGCGTACGTCGACTCGGTCGCCGAGACCGCCCGTCTGCTGGCGCGGCACGGCATCTACGTGCAGCTCGACTTCCACCAGGACGGCTACGGTCCGTACACGTACGGCAACGGCTTCCCCGAGTGGGCGACGCTCACCGACGGGCTGCCGAACCCGCCCGATCCCTTCCCGACCTACTACATCACCAACCACGCGATGCAGCGCGCGTTCGACAACTTCTGGGACAACGTCCCGGGCCCCGACGGCGTGCCGTTGCAGGAGCACTACGCCGCCGCGGTGCGCGCGGTCGCGACCGCGGTCGCGGACGAGCCGCGCGTGCTCGGCTACGATCTGATGAACGAGCCCTGGCCGGGCAGTGTCTACGAGGCGTGCTTGACGGGCTGCCCCGACATCGAGCAGGCGCGTCTGGTGCCGTTCGGCGAGCGCATGACCGCCGCGATCCGCGCCGTCGACCCGGAGCACTTCGTGTTCAGCGAGCCCTGGGTGCTGTTCAACTTCGGCCAGACGAAGACCTCGTTGTCGGGCATCGGTGCGCCGGCGAGCGGCCTCTCGTTCCACGTCTACGGGACGGCGCCGAGGTTCGACGAGGCCACGGTCGACAACGCGATCGCGTCCGACACCGGCGACGCCCTGCTGATCACCGAGTTCGGCGCGACGCGCGACGTCGCGACCATCGCGCGCCTCACCGGCGTGTTCGACGACCGTCTGGTGCCGTGGCTGTTCTGGACCTGGGACGAGGACATGATCCGCGACGTCAAGCTGCCGCCGACGCCGGACAACGTGCACGGCGAGGTCGTCGCGGCGCTCGCGCGACCGTACGCCTCGGCGACCAACGGCACGCCGGCGAGCTTCGCCTACGATCCGGCGACGCGCGTGCTCGACTACGCATGGACCACGACGCGACCCGACGGCAGCCCCGCCCCGGTGGATCTGCCGACCACGATCGTCCTGCCCGAGGCCGCCTACGGCACGGGCTGGGCGGCCACGGTCGGCGGCGGTCGCGTCGTGTCCGCACCGTGCGGGCGCGTGCTCGCGGTGCTGCAGGACGCGTCGGCGACGCACGTGGAGGTCCGCGTCACGCCGGACGCGAGCTGCGCCGGCTGATCGCGCGCCGCGCTGAGCGCCAGCACCGGCCGTGCCGGTTCCTCGCCCGTACGCCGATCCACGGACGTGCACGCGAGCCGCGGCGACCGGGCTTGGCATCGGCCGCACGAGTGGCTACCCCGAGAGCTGCCCCGCCACGAGCGGGCCCGGACGAGACGCGCCGTACCCGGTCACGACAAGACGACGCGAGAAAGCGAGGTCTCGTCGTGTCGCCATGGTGGCTGCTGCTGTTCGCCGGTCTGCTGGAGGTCGTCTGGGCCGTGGCCCTCAAGTACGCGGACGGCTTCTCGCGCTTCTGGCCGTCGCTGCTCGTCCTGCTGACGCTCGCCGGCAGCCTCGTCCTGCTGTCGCGGGCCGCGCGCACGCTGCCGATCGGCACGGCGTACGCCATCTGGGTCGGCATCGGAGCGCTCGGTGCGGCGCTGTGCGGCATCGTGCTCTTCCGTGAGCCGCTCACGCTCGCGCGCGCGACGTTCCTCGTGCTGCTGCTCGCGGCGGTCGTCGGGCTCAAGCTGACCGCACCGCACGGCGGATGACGTTCGCGCGACGTCCGACCCGTTGCGCAGCGCGCCGGCGGCGCGCTGCGCGAGCGCTCAGCGCTTGCGCAGCGTGAGGCCGATCAGCGGGAAGATCAGCACCGACAGGATGCCCGCGCCGACCAGCGCCGCGGCGTTCGCGCTCTGCATCTTGCCCGACGTCTTGCCGACCTCGGTGATGACGACGATCAGCGGCAGCGAGGTCGCCGAGAACAGGGCCAGCAGGCGCTGGTCGCCGGCGTCGAGCTCGCCCCGGTAGAGCAGCGCCGGCGCGCCGCGCACCACGAGCAGCAGGAGCAGGAACAGCGGCACGCGCGCGATGCTGTTGGCGCTCGCGAACAGTGCCGGCAGGTCCATCGCGGCACCGCTGGTGACGAAGAAGATCGGGATCAGGAAGCCGAAGCCGATCGCGTCGAGCTTGGTGTGGAACGCCTCCGTGCCCGGCCCGCGCGCGACCAGGCCGACCAGCGTGCCGGCCGCGAAGGCGCCGAGCAGGATGTCGAGCCCGAGCACGTCGGCGAGCACGACGAGCCCGCCGAGCAGCAGCATCGACATGCGGATCGGCAGCTGGTTCGTGCTCATGAGGCCGCGCGACAGGACGTCGACCACGTGCGGCGGGCGGATGCGCAGGAAGAGCGCCGCGCAGGCCAGCGCGATCAGCACGAACGTCGCGAGCAGCCCGGAGCGCACCACGACGCCCTCGTCGCCCGCCATGATCAGCGAGAACAGCACGATCGGTCCGAACTCGCCGATCGCACCCGCGCCCAGCACGAAGCGTCCGAACTTGGTGTCGAGCTCGCCCGCCTCGCGCAGGATCGGCAGCAGCGTGCCGATCGCAGTCGTGCTGAGCGCGACCGCGACCAGCTTCGCGTCGCTCACCAGGCCGACCGACTCGAGGCCCATCGTCGCGCCCATTGCCAGCACGATCGACAGCAGCCAGCCCAGCGTTCCGAGCCGCAGCGGCGGGCCCTTGAGCGTCGAGAAGTCGAGCTCCATGCCGGCGAGGAAGAACAGGAACGACAGCCCGAGCGCCGACAGCATGCGCAGGTGCCCCTCGGCGGACACGAGATCGAGGCCGTGCGGTCCGACCACCATGCCGAACACCAGCTCGAGCACGACCAGCGGCAGGCGGAGCCGGATGGGCAGCTCGTTGAACAGCGGCGCCATCGCGGCGACGAACAGGACGACGAGCAGGGCGTGCGGATGCTGGGCGTGCTCCATGCGATTCAGTCTCCGAGCGGCGCGTAGCGCTGTGCATCCACCTGCACCTCGGCGCGCGCCCACACCGAGAGCTCGACGCGCTCGCCGACCTGCGCCGACACGCGCTCGTCGATCGCGCGGATCTCGGCGGGTGTGGGCAGCCGCGGCCCGACGACCTCGGCGCGGACCTTCCACGCGCCGTCGCGCTCCACCGCGTCGACCGCCGCGGCGAAGCGATCCGGCGTCGCCTGCACGGCGTCGCGCACCGCCTGCTCGACCGCGTCGCGACGCGCGAGGCCGGCCGCATCGGTGCCGCCGAAGTGCGCGCTGCCGAGCAGGATGCGACCTTTGGCCGTGACGTCGGTGGTGAGCGTCTTGCGCACCACCACGTGCAGCCGCGGCTCGCCGAGACGCTCGCGCAGCACGGTCTCGAAGCGTGCGACGTCGTCCGCGTTCGGGGTGCGCGAGCTCTCGATCGAGATCACGAACACCGGCCCCGACTCGAGCTCGACCAGCTCGATGTTCTGCAGGCGGATGTCGGGCCGCGTCGGCGCGACCTCGCGCGCGACCTGCTCCGCCTGCTGCAGCAGGCGCATCGACGACGACAGCGGGGCTTCCGTGACGCGGCCGTTGAGGCTCAGGTACGGGCGGATGCTCGTGGATCCGGTCGCCGACACGTCCTGCGTGACGCTGCAGCGCAGATACAGCCGGACCGGCTCGCCGAGACGCGATGCCAGCGCGTCCTGCACGCGCTGCACGAGCTGCGGGTCGACGACCCGCGGCGTGGTGATCGTCGACAGCACGTCGATGCCGCTCTTGCCGCGGCTGAAATCGACGCTCACCAGCGCCGTGTTGGGCTCGTGCGACAGCGACTCGTCGAGCACGCTCTGGATCGCCTGCTGGGTGCGCATGTTCTCCACGAGCCCGATCAGGTAGTTGGTGAGCAGGCCCGCCACCAGCACGAGCCCGATCACCGCACCGGCGAAGCGCCGCGCGAGACCGCGGACCGAGCCGATCTCGGCACGCGTCACGAAGCCCGCGATCAGGAACAGCACCGCCGCGACCGCAAGGATCGCGAGCACGTTCGCGAAGAACAGCAGGAACGCGCCCCACGCGCCGGCGTACGCCCCGCTCGCGAGGCACAGCCCGAGCGCCGCGATCGGCGGATTGAGCGCGGTCGCGATCGCCACGCCGGGCAGGACCGGGCTCACGCGCTCGTCGATCAGCGCCAGCACGCCCGCGAAGCCGGCCAGCGCCGCGACGAACAGGTCGATCAGCGTCGGGCGCGTCTGCGCGAGCAGCGCTGCAGACGGCTCGCCGGCGAACGGCATCAGGCCGAGCAGCACGCAGAGCAGCACGCCGAACAGCGCGCCGCCGAACTCGGCGGCGATCGCCTTGCGCAGCAGGCGGAAGTCGCCGCGCATGAGGCCGAGCGACACGCCGAAGATCGGCGTCATCAGTGGTGCCACGACGTTGGCCCCGATCAGCGTCGCGTCGCTGTCGATGATCAGCGCGAAGCCGGCGATCAGCTCCGAGATGCCGAGCAGGACGTAGTACGTCGCGGTCGGCTGCGAGCCGATGGTGATCTCGTCGAGGATGCGCGTGCGGCGCTCGGGCGAGACCGAGCCGAGGCCGCGGATCGCGTCGAGCCACGCGGTGATCCACGCGCCGCGCGCACGGACATCCGGCGAGCCGGGGTCGCGCGCCGGCGGCTCCTTCCGACGCTCACCCGCCGTGCCCGCTCGATCCGCCTCCGCCACCGTCCGCCTCGCCGGTCAGAACGGATCGAACATGTCGGGCGACGGCTGGTTCCTCTGCGCCGTCGGCTGCGGTGCCGCCACCGGGGCGGGGCTCGGCGCCGGTGGCGGCGCGTCGGGTGGTGCGGTCGGTGCGGGGGAGGGCTCCGCCGTCGGC
>JAIEPK010000088.1 GCA_019749875.1 Candidatus Binatia bacterium
CCGCCTGACGTGCCGTCCGCCGCGCCACGTCCGGAACGCGACTGCGCGCGCTCGCTCCGCGCGGCGCGGGGGTCGCGCGACATGCGTCCGCGGCGCGACGCCGCGTCCGCCGCCAGCGCGGCCTGATCATCGCCGTCTGGATGACGCCGTAGGCATCCGCCCAGGCCTGCGCGACCGGCGGCGCCCAGGCGTCTCCTGCAATTTCTTGCAGGACGGCGAGGAGATTCTCGCCGATGGCGACGTAGTGATCCGGCACCGCACCGATCTCGCCGTGCCGGATGCCGCCGGGGGAGTGTCCGTCAACGAGAGATCGCGCCGCTCGCTACCACTCTAGCTCCGGCAGCTCCCGGAACACCTTGCGGACGCCGGCGCGCCAATCGGCACTCAGCGCCGCGAAGTACTCGTCGCCCTGATCGAAGCGGCGCCGCATGGGGATCTCGAGGCTGTCGCGCTCGTAGCAGACCAGGTCGATCGGCATCCCGACCGAGAGATTGCTGCGCATGGTCGAGTCGAACGACACCAGCACGCACTTGGTGGCGTCGGCGAGCGTCGTCGTGGGCGAGATCACGCGATCGATGATCGGCTTGCCGTACTTGGCCTCGCCGGTCTGGAGAAACGGCGTGTCCTCGCCGGCCTCGATGAAGTTGCCCTCGGCGTAGACGCGGAAGAGACGCGGCGGCTCGCCGCGGATCTGGCCGCCGACGATGAACGACGCGTTGAACGCGATCGGACCGCTCTCGAGGAACGGCGCATCGCGGCGCTCGATGTCGCGCACCGCGTCCGACACCAGCATCGTCGCGTCGAACAGGGTGCGCGCCGTCCACAGGTTGGGCGTGCCGTCGGTGGCGTCGCAACGCTGCTTCAGGACGTTGATCACCGCCTGGGTGCCGGCCAAGTTGCCGGAGCTGAGCAGGACGAGCACGCGATCGCCGGGCCGCTCGAAGACGGTCATCTTGCAGAACGTTGCGAAGTTGTCGACGCCGGCGTTGGTGCGCGAGTCCGACGCGAGCACGATCCCGTCCGCCAACAGGATGCCGACACAGTACGTCATGCGCGCGCTCGCGCGCGTGGCGCTGCTCGACCGCGCCGGGCCTCAGTTCGCATGGATCTCGTCCGTCCACACCTCGAAGCTCGTGAGCTCCGACGGTCCGAAGCTGGTGGTCAGCGCGACGTCGGCCGCATCGCGACCGCGAGCGATCAGCACGCGGCCGATCCGCGGCGTGTTGTTGCGCGCGTCGAAGGTGTGCCAGTCGTCGCCGAGATAGGCTTCGAACCAGGCTGCGAAGTCCATCGGCGCGTAGGGCGGCGGCGTGCCCATGTCACCAAGGTAGCCGGTGCAGTAGCGCGCCGGGATGTTGAGGCAGCGGCAGAGCGTCACGGCGAGGTGCGCGAAGTCGCGGCACACGCCCTTCCGGTCCTGGTAGACCTGGAACGCGGTCTTGGTCGCGCTCGACGTTCCGTAGCCGAACTCGATGTGCCGGTGCACGAAGTCGCAGATCGCTTGCACGCGCTGCCACCCGGTGGGACCGTTGCCGAACAGGCGCCACGCAGTCCCCGACAGCAGATCGGTCTCGCAGTACCGGCTGCCGAGGAGGAAGAGCAGCGCTTCGTCGGGCAGCGACTCGACGGGATGCTGCGCGAGCGCGGGCATGACCGGATCGGGCCGGCCGTCGTCGCAGACGACGGCATCACTGCTCAAGCGGAACTCGCCCGCGGGTGCGACGATGCGGCTGCACCAGTTGCCGAAGGAGTCGCGATAGGCGCGCACCGGGACCGACGGACTGAGGCGCAGATGATCCGGCTCGAGGAGGTCGGACGCGCGGCTGAAGTGGATGCTCAGCGTGACGATCATCGGTGTCGGCTGCGGACACCGGTACACGAGCTCGTAGCCGACCTTGATCTGCAAAGGCGTGGGCTCTCGCTCCACGTTGGTGATCGTCATGGCTTGACTCTACCACGATGCACCATCCGCGAAGGCGTCGATCTGAAAAATCTTGTGCTCATGTTCGCGGCAGACGCGGGAACGCTGCCTGCAGAACGAGCGCCAGCCGCTCGGACCAGCGCGCGATGCCGGCGTCGCTCGCCAGCAGGTCCTGACGGATCTCGAGCTCGACGTGGGGAATTCCACGCTGCTCGCCGTGGACGACGATCGTGTAGTCGGTGGCATCGCTGACCGCGTAGGGCTCGTTCTCGCCCACCACGAGGTCCGGATCGCCGCGCAGTCCTTCCAGGACCAGCCGCGCGAGCGCCGGATCCCGGCCGTAAAGCACACCGGCGTGCCAGCGCCGCGCTTCAGCGAGATAGACGGGTGTGAAGCTGTGCAGCGCGACGAGCAGGCTCGGGCGGGACGCGGCCCGGCGTGCGTCGAGCTCGTCACGCAGACGCCGGTGATAGGGCGCGAACACCTCGTCGGCGCGCTGCCGTCGCGCGGTGGCGGAGAGTCCCTCGTTGGCCGGGATCCGCGTCCGCTCCGACCGGGTCGGAATCGAATCGGGGGCATCGAGTGGCCGGTTGGCATCGATGACCAGCCGCGAGTAGGCGTGCGCGATCGCGCACGCATCGAGACGGACGGAGAGCGCGCGGCCGAGGTCGGCGACACCGAGATCCCAGGCGACGTGCGAGCCCAGCTCGTGCGCGGACAGGTGCAGTGCGTCGAGCCGGCGCGGGATGGCACGACCGGCGTGATCGCACGCCAGCACGAACGGCGATCGACCGGCGGTGCGCTCGATCACGTAGACGGGCGGATCGTCGGGCCCGAGCAGCCGGTCCGAGCTCGAGCCGCTCAACGCGGTGCTCGCGAGCGCTCCGCCGCCTGTCGCTGGCCCTCGCGGAACTCGGCCCAGAAGTGCCTGCGCTCTTGCGCCCGCCGCGCGTCGCCAGCGAGCCGCCGTGCGCCCTCGCCGTCCAGACCCGATCCCTCGTCGTCGTCGCCGGATCCCCGCAGCAGTCCCAGACAGTACGCGAGCGCATCTCGAAGCCGATTCATTCACGAGCCTCTCTGCGCAGCGTGCGCACCAACGGGTCGACGACGCTTCGAGGTTAATACCAAAAAAACTCCGACGCAAGGTGCGCACGCCCCCCGGCGCCCGCGACGCGTCATGACGGACCGGCCGGAGACACGGCGCGCGTTCCAGTGCTGGAAGATCCACATGCCGGCGAGCATCGCGGCGACGAAGACGCCGACGCTCGCGCGTCCCGACGCGAGCGAGACCAGCGCGGGCCCGGGGCAGTAGCCGCCGAGCCCCCACCCCGCACCGAAGAGCAGCGAGCCGACGACCAGGCGCGCGTCGATGTCGCGCCGGTTGGGCACGTGGAACGTCCGGTCGAACAGCGGCTGCGGTCGCGCCAGCGCCACGCGCTGCACCACGAAGTACACCAGCAAGGCGCCGCCCATCACGAAGGCGAGGCTCGGATCCCAGTCCCCGGCGACGTCGAGGAAGGCGACGACCTTCTCGGGCTTCGTCATGCCGCCGATGCCGAGACCGAGCGCGAACAGCAGGCCGGACACGAACGCGACCACGCTCTTCACGACCCGCCTCCCAGCAGGTGGCGCAGGACGTAGGTCGTCGCGGCACCCGCGAGCATGAACGTCGCCGTCGCGACCATCGAGCGTGGCGACAGCCGTCCGATGCCGCACACGCCGTGACCGCTCGTGCACCCGCTGCCGAGCTGCGTGCCGAAGCCGACCAGCAGCCCCGCGACCACGAGCAGCGGAAAGCCGACCACGCTCGGACCGATCGCGCTCGGTCGCGTCAGCTGCAAGACGAGGCCGCCCGCGAGCAGGCCGGCGACGAAGAGCGCGCGCCAGGTGGTGTCTCCCACGGGGCGGCGCAGCAGGCCGGCGACGATGCCGCTGACGCCGGCGATGCGGCCGTTCCCGACCAGCAGCAGCGCCGCGGCGACGCCGATCAGCGTGCCGCCGGCAAACGACGACAGCGGGGTGAAGTTGCTCATCGCATGGCCTCCGGGGCGCGTCCGAGCAGATTCAGCGGGACCTTCAGGTACGACACGCCGTTCGACTCGGGCTCCGGGAAACGGCCGGCGCGGATGTTCACCTGCACCGACGGGATGATCAGGACCGGCATCTCGAGCTCACGGTCCCGCTGCTCGCGGAAGCGCACGAACGCGTCGCGCGTCGTCGTCGCGTCGAGCTGGACGTTGCCGCGCTTGTGCGCGCCGAGCGTGCTCTCGAACTGCATCGGGCGGCCGCCGGGCCGGTAGTCGTGGCCGGTGAAGACGCGCGTGTCGTCGGGGAGCCGGTAGAGCTTCTGGACCGAGTCGTAGAGGTCGTTCGCCGACCCGTCCGGGAAGTCGCAGCGCGCGACGCCGTAGTCCGGCATGAACAGCACGTCGCCGACGAAGAGCGCGTCGCCGATCCGATAGGTCACGCACGCCGGCGTGTGCCCCGGCGTCGAGATCGCCTCGATCGCGAACGGGCCCACGTCGAGCGTCTGCCCATCGGCGATCAGCACGTCCCACTGGCGGCCGTCGACGGGGAAGTCCGGACCCAGGTGCAGCAGCTTCGCCCAGAGCTCCTGGATCTGCGGCAGATTCCAGCCGATCACCGTCTTCGCCCCGTAGCGCTCCGCGAAGTACGGCACGCCGCTCAGGTGGTCGGCGTGCGCGTGCGTCTCGAGCGCGTACGGAACCGCGAGCCCGAGGCCGTCGACGAATGCGGCGACGCGGTCGTTGGACTCGTTCCAGGTCCGCCCGCTCTTCGGGTCGTAGTCGTGCACCGGGTCGATGACGACGCCGACCTTCGCGGCCGCGTCGTACACGACGTAGGTGAGCGTGAACGTCCGCTCGTCGTAGAAGTGCTGGATCTTCACGATTCCTCCCGGTCCGCCGGTGGCTGGTGCGCGTGCGCCGGCAACACCTGGCCGATCCGAGCGCGACGCGGCGTCGGCGCCGATGCGGTGATCATCCGAGAAGCCTCCCGAGTCCCTGCAGCAGGATACCCGCTCCGAGGAAGATCAGACACACCACGAATGCGCGCTGCAAGGCGTGCTGGCCGACGCGCACGCCGAGCGGCCACGCGAGCGCCGCACCGAGCAGCGCCGCCAGCGCGACCTCGATGCCGGTCGACCACACCACGGTGCCGTACGCCGCGTGCGCCACGAGCGCGCCCAGCGAGTTCAGAGCGATGACCAGCAGCGACGTCGCGACCGCGGCGCCCATGTCGAGACCGAGCAGCACGGTCAGCGCGGGGACGATCAGGAAGCCGCCGCCGACACCGAAGAAGCCGGTCGCGACGCCACCCGCGAACCCCGCGATCAGGGCTGCCACCGCGTGCTGCCCGGCGCGTGGCGCCGGCAGCGGACGCGTCAAGCGCAGCGCCACGAGGATCACGGTGGCACCGAAGCCCGCGAGAACCGCGGCTGCCGGAACGTGATGGTTGAGCCAGGCGCCCGGGACCGCGCCGACGATGCCGGCGAGCCCGAAGGTCGCACCGACCCGCGCGTGCACGGCGCGCCAGCGCGTCACGGCTCCCACGAGAGCGACGACGCCGACGACCAGCAACGACGTGCCGGCCGCCTCGCGAACGTCGAGTCCGAGCCCGTACACGAGAAGCGGCACGGTCAGGATCGAGCCGCCCGCACCGAGCAATACCAGCGCGCCGCCGATCGGCAGCGCGAGCAGGAGCCGAATCATCCTTCCCTCCGTTCCCGTTCGCTGCACCGACGACGTGCGGGGCGCGCGGCAGGCGACGAGCGACGACGGTTCATTCGCATACGCGCAGTGGGAGCACGATCGTTGCCAGATCGCGGGCGCCGAGCGTCAAGGCGAAATCCTCGTATGTACGGGCTCCCGGCGCACGCGCGGCTGGTCCCGTCGGACCTCATGTGTCATGATGTTGCGACATGCGACGCGACGTTCTCGAACGGCCGACCGGTACCCTGCCTCGCCGGCACGGCATGTACACGGGCGCGCCCGAGATGGAGGCGATCCTTCGCCTGATCGGGCGCGCGGCACGCACCGATTGCACGGTGCTGGTGCGCGGCGAGACGGGATCCGGCAAGGAGCTGGTGGCGCGCGCCATCCACGCAGCCAGCGCCCGGGCGCGTCGGCCCTTCCTCGCCGTGAATTGCGCCACCCTGTCGCCGACGCTGCTCGAGTCCGAGCTGTTCGGGCACGTGCGCGGCGCCTTCACCGGCGCGATCGCCGACCACGACGGCCTCTTCAAGCGTGCCGACAAGGGCACGCTGTTCCTCGACGAGATCGCCGAGATGCCGCTCGACATCCAGGCGCGCCTGCTGCGCGTGCTCGAGGATCGCACGTTCGTGCCGCTCGGCGGCTCGCGCCCCGTGCACTCGGACGTCCGGTTGATCTCGGCGACCCATCGCGCGCTCCGCGACGAGACCGCGGCCGGCCGCTTCCGTGAGGATCTGCGCTACCGCATCCGTGTCGTGCCCCTCTTCCTGCCGCCGCTGCGCGACCGCACGGGCGACGTCGAGCGCCTCGTCTGGCACTTCATCGACCAGGGCAACGGCGGCGGCCTGCGTCGCGTCGAGCGCGTGCGGCGCGCGGCCATGGACGCCCTGGTGCGACACGACTGGCCAGGCAACGTGCGCGAGCTGCGCAACGTCGTCGAGTACGCCTTCGTGGTCGGCGACGGACCGGTGCTCGAGCTCGCCGACCTGCCGCCCGAGCTGCGCGGCGAGCCGTCGCCGGGGACCCGCGCCACGTCGCTCGCGCAGCGCGAGCGCGAGCGCATCGTCGCGGCGCTCGACGCCCATCGCGGACGTCGCGGCGAGGCCGCGCGTGCGCTGGGCATGAGCCGCTCGACGCTCTGGCGCAAGCTGTACCAGCATGGCCTCGAGCCGCACTGAGGCCGGGCGCTTGCCCGTGCGCGCCACGCTAAAGTGTCTGCGTTTTGACGCCGCAGCAGGATCGTGTTTAGTGTCCGCGGCGGGTGGGCTCCGGGGGGAGCCGAAGGGGAGCGGGCCGACGTGCAGGGGTGGAACGTCGCACGGGCGCGAATGACGTCCGCATCGGCTTCGCCGATCGCGAAGCGATGCAGACGCTCCGGGCGCCTGCATCTGACCGGTGCGGCGCGGACCACGGTGTCCGCCGTGGCGACCTGCGTCCTGCAGGCGGCGCACGCGCTCGCCGCCGACGGACCGGTCAACGCGATCCCGAACATGTTCGCGCCGGTGTCGCCGCCGGCGGAAGGCATCCGCTCGCTGTCGTTCCTGGTGATGGCGATCGCGGCCGGCATCTTCGTCACCGTGACGGCGGTGCTGTTCTGGTGCGTCTGGCGCTATCGGGCACGCTCGGACGACGAGCATGAGCCGCCGCAGGTCTACGGCAGCAACCAGATCGAGTGGTCGTGGACGATCGTCCCGGTCCTGATCGTCCTGGTCCTGTTCCTCGCGACGGCCAGGACGATCAACGAGCTGCAGGCGAGCGACGTCCCGCCCGAGGCGCTGCGCGTGACCATCGTCGGCCACCAGTGGTGGTGGGAGATCAAGTATCCCGACCTCGGCGTCGTCACCGCCAACGAGCTGCACCTGCCCGTGAGCCGCGACGGCGCGCGGCGGCCGACCTACCTGCACCTGGAATCCGCGGACGTGATCCACAGCTTCTGGCTGCCGCAGCTGTCCGGCAAGACCGACGTCGTGCCGAACCGCCGGAACCTGATGTGGATGGAGCCGAACCAGACCGGCGTGTTCCTCGGCCAGTGCGCCGAGTACTGCGGCACGCAGCACGCGAAGATGCTGCTGCGCGCGATCGTGCACGAGCCGGCCGAGTTCGACGGCTGGGTCGCGGCGCAGAAGAAGCCCGCCGCCGTGGTCGACACGGTGGCCGCGGGCCGTGCGGTCTTCCAGTCGACCGCGTGCATCAACTGCCACACGGTCGACGGCACCAACGCGAACGGTCGCTTCGGCCCGGACCTCACGCACCTGATGTCGCGCACCACCATCGGCTCGGGTGCGGCCGCGAACACGCCGGAGAACCTGCGCGCCTGGATCGACTCTCCCGACCACTTCAAGCCGGGCGTGCTGATGCCCGCGATGAAGCTCGACGACGGCGACCTCGACGAGCTCACCGCCTATCTTCTCACGCTGAAATGATCGGAGGAGCACGGTGACCGTCCTGGAAGAAGGCATCGCCCGCCCGCACGCGCCGGAACGGGCCTCGGCGTGGGAGGTCGTCCACGACTGGGTGACCACGGTCGACCACAAGAAGCTCGGCGTGATGTACATCTCGTCGGCGCTGGTGTTCTTCCTGATCGCGGGCTTCGAGGCGACGCTGATGCGCATCCAGCTCGCCGTGCCGAACAACGACTTCCTGCCGCCGAACACCTTCAACCGCCTGTTCACCATGCACGGCACGACCATGGTGTTCCTGGTCGGCATGCCGATGTTCTTCGGCTTCGCGAACTACTTGACGCCACTCATGATCGGCGCGCGCGACCTCGCGTTCCCGCGCATGAACGCGTTCGGCTTCTGGCTGTTCCTGTTCGGCGGGATCCTGCTCTACTTCAGCTTCCTCGGCGGCGACGGGCTGTACGGCGCGGGGACGGCGCCGGACGTCGGCTGGTTCGCCTACGCGCCGCTCACCGGCAAGGCGTTCTCGCGCGGCAACAGCACCGACTACTGGATCCTCGGCATTCTCGTCAGCGGCTTCGGCAGCACCGGCACGGCGCTGAACCTCGCGGCGACCATCCTCACCATGCGCTGTCCGGGCATGACGTGGGGCAAGCTGCCGCTGTTCGTCTGGCTGATGCTGGTGAACTGCCTGCTCACGCTGATCATCCTGACGCCGCTCACCGCAGCCCAGGTGATGCTGCTCTTCGACCGCTATCTCGGCGCGCACTTCTTCGACACGCAGGCCGGCGGCTCGGCCGTGCTGTGGCAGCACTTCTTCTGGTTCTTCGGGCACCCCGAGGTGTACGTGCTGATCCTGCCGGCGTTCGCGATGGCGAACGAGATCGTGCCGGTGTTCTCGCGCAAGCCGCTGTTCGGCTACCCGTTCATGGTCGGCGCGACGGTGCTGATCGGCTTCATCAGCCTGAGCGTGTGGGCGCACCACATGTTCGTCGTGGGCTTGAGCCCGGCGGCGAACACCTTCTTCACGCTGTCGACGATGGCGATCGCGGTGCCGACCGGCATCAAGATCTTCAACTGGCTGGGGACCATGTGGGGCGGCAAGATCCGCTTCAAGATGCCGATGCTGTGGTGCACGGCGTTCCTGTTCTCGTTCGTGATCGCCGGCTTGACGGGCGTGATGCTCGCGGTGGTGCCGTGGGACTGGCAGCTCAGCGACTCGTACTTCGTGGTCGCGCACTTCCACTTCGTCCTGATCGGCGGGCTGCTCTTCAACATCTTCGCCGCGATCTACTACTGGTTCCCGAAGGTCACCGGCCGCATGCTCGACGAGAAGCTCGGCCGCCTGCACTTCTGGATCTTCGCGACCGGCTTCTACCTCACGTTCACGACCATGCACTTCCCCGGCCTGCTCGGCATGCCGCGGCGCATCTACACCTACGAGGCCGGCCGCGGCTGGGACACGCTCAACCTGATCACGTCGCTCGGCGTCGCGGTGCAGCTCGTCGGCTTGACGTTCTTCCTGTGGAACGTCGTGCGCTCGCTCCTGAAGGGCGATCCCGCCGGCGACGATCCGTGGGATGCGTGGACGCTCGAGTGGTCCACGACGTCGCCGCCGCCCGAGTACAACTTCGAGCAGATCCCGGTCGTGCACAGCCGCCGCCCGCTGTGGGATCTCAAGCACCCGGAGGATCCGGACTGGAGGTACGAATGACCTCCGCCTCGGCTTCGCCGAGCGGGACGGGCGAGTCGCACGGAGGGCTCGTGCCGTGACGACGTCGACCACCGGCACGCTGCTGCCGCCCGGCGCACCGCCCGCGATCCCGAGCCCGTGGGCCCTACCCGACAAGGGCAAGGTCGGGATGCTGCTGCTGATCCTCGCCGAGAGCTCGTTCTTCGCGATCTTCGTGGTCGCGTATCTCTTCTACATCGGGAAGAGCCTCAACGGCCCGTTCCCCGCCGACGTGCTCGACCTGCCGATCGTCGGCTCGATCTGCCTGCTGTCGAGCAGCGTGACGATCATGGTCGCGATCCGCGCGCTGCGCGCGGGCCAGACCGGGCGCTTCAACCTGTGGTGGCTGGTGACGATCCTGCTCGGGCTCGAGTTCCTGATCGGCACCGGCGTCGAGTGGTACGGGCTGATCGTCCACCACGGTCTCTGGATCGACACCAACCTGTTCGGCACGACCTTCTACTCGCTGGTCGGCTTCCACGCCTTCCACGTCACGATCGGCCTGCTGATGCTGTCGCTGGTGCTCTTCTTCGGGCTCACCGGACGGCTCGCGCCCGAGCACGCGGAGCGCACCGAGATCCTGTCGTGGTACTGGCACTTCGTCGACACGGTGTGGATCGTGGTGTTCACCGTGGTCTACGTGGTGGGCCGATGAGCACGCCGCACCGGGAGCATCCCGACGCCGTGGTCGCACCGGCGCCGACCATGTGGCCGATGCTCGCGGCCCTCGGCGCGACCTTGGTCTTCGCCGGGCTCGTCACGCACGTGGTCGCGACCATCGTCGGCGCGGTGCTGTTCGTGATCAGCGCGATCGGCTGGTTCCGCGAGGTGTTGCCGGAGGAGGCGACCGAGATCGTGCCGTTCGTCGCGGCGGAACGACGGGCACGCGCGGTGGTCGCCTCGACGCGTACCGTCGAGCACCTCCATCCGGGCGGGCCCGGTGGCCACCGCATGCGACTGCCGGTCGAGATCCACCCGTACACCGCGGGACTGCGCGGCGGCGTCGTCGGCGGCGCGGTGATGGCGCTGCTCGCGTGCCTGTTCGGGCTCATCGACCAGCACAGCGTGTGGTACCCGATCAACCTGCTCGCGGCGTCGGCCGTGCCGTCGCTCGCGACCGCGAGCGTGCCGGAGCTGATGCAGTTCAGCGCGCTCGGCCTCGTGGTCGCGACCATCGTGCACGGCCTCATGTCGCTGCTGGTCGGGATGCTCTACGCGATGATCCTGCCCATGCTGCCGCGCCAGCCGATCCTGCTCGGCGGCCTGATCGGACCGCTGCTGTGGACGGCGATCATCTGGGCGTCGCTCGGCATCGTCAATCCGACGCTGGAGGAGCGCATCCACTGGGGCTGGTTCATCGCGTCGCAGATCGGCTTCGGGCTCGTCGCCGGGATCGTCATCGCGCGCAGCGAGAAGATCCAGACCATGCAGGCGCTGCCGATCGCGCTGCGCGCCGGGATCGAGGGCGGCATGCCGGGGCACGGCGGAGAGGACGAGAAGTGATCGGCCGTTTCACCCGCGCCCTGGCGACGGCGGCGCTGCTCGCCGTCGGCGCCGGCTGCGATGCGCTGCCCGGCAAGCCGGTGCCCGACGAGCGCTACGTGCGCCCGGACGCCGTCAAGGACTTCGCGTCGCTGTACGGCGAGAACTGCTCGGGCTGCCACGGCGCCGACGGGCGCCTCGGTCCGGCCCGCCCGCTGAACGACCCCCTCTACCTCGCCTTCGCGAGCGATACCGACCTGATCCGCGCGACCTCGCAGGGCGTCGCCGGCACGACCATGCCGGCGTTCGCGATCTCCGCCGGCGGCACGCTCACCGACCAGCAGATCGCCGATCTGGTGCGCGAGATGCGCACGCGCTGGGCGCGCCCGCAGGAGGTCGCCGGTGTCACGCCGCCGCCTTACGCGGCCGCGCTCGGCGACGCGCAGGCCGGTGCCGCGACCTACGCCGCGTCGTGCGCGTCGTGTCACGGCAAGGACGGCGCTGGTGTCGCCGGCAAGGCGAAGGGCTCGATCGTCGACGGGTCGTACCTCGCCCTGGTGAGCGATCAGGGCCTGCGCAGCACGGTGGTCGCGGGCCGTATGGACCTCGGCATGCCGGACTTTCGCGGCGGCGCGGGCGGTACGCCGCTCACGGCGACGCAGGTCGCCGACGTGGTGGCCTGGCTCGCGGCCCAGCGGTCGCAGTTCCCCGGCCGCCCGTACCCGGAGAGCAAGTGATGTCGGATGAATCCCAGGCGTCGTCGCGACGCAGCTTCCTGATGCGCATGGGCATCGCGCTCAACGTCGTCGCCGCGTCGCTGATCGCGGTCCCCGTGGTCGGCTACATCGCGGCCGCGATGCGCAAGCGCTCGTACCAGGCGTGGGTCAAGCTCGGCGACATGAGCCAGTTCCCCGCCGGCGAGACGCGGCTCGCGACCTACCAGAATCCGTTCACCGTGCCGTGGGACGGCAAGACCTCGAACGTCGCGTGCTGGGTGCGCAACACCGGCGCGAACAAGATGCAGGTGTTCGCCGTCAACTGTGCGCACCTCGGCTGTCCCGTGCGCTGGTTCCCCGAGTCGAAGCTCTTCATGTGCCCGTGCCACGGCGGCGTCTACTACGAGGACGGCTCGCGTGCGTCGGGTCCGCCGCCGCGCGGACTCTTCGAGTACGAGTACGAGGTCCGCGGCGACGAGCTCTGGGTGCGCGGCGGGCAGATGCCAACGCTCGCGAATCCGGTTTGAGGGCGCAGATGCGGACACGAAGCCCAAAACTCCGCACGCCATCGGCGTGCGGCCGAGCGCAGCGAGCAGGGGGAGGAAGCTTCGCGAGGCTTTGCCTCGTGAAGGAGGGGGACGGGTCCCCCTCGGCGACGTCGCCAACGCTCGCAAATCCGGTTTGACGACATGAGCAGCAAGCGCGTCGAGAAGGTCGAGGAGGAAGCGGCGGGCGTCCTGCGCCGCGTCGGCGTGTGGATCGACGATCGGGTCAAGTTCCGCGAGTCGATCCTGCCGTCGATCGTCCACCCGATCCCGAAGAACACCGCGAGCTGGTTCTACGTGTTCGGCAGCGCGACGCTGGTGTGCCTGATCCTGCAGCTCGTGACCGGCATCTGTCTCGCGCTGGTGTACGTGCCGTCCGCGGGCTCCGCGTGGCAGAGCCTCGAGTACCTGAACTATCAGCAGCCGCTCGGCTGGTTCCTGCGCGCGATGCACTACTGGGGCTCGAACTTCATGGTCGCGCTGATGACCATCCACCTCGTGCAGGTCTTCCTGTTCGGGGCGTTCAAGTATCCGCGCGAGCTCACCTGGCTGGTCGGCTGCGTGCTGTTCATCCTCACGCTCGGCATGGCGTTCACCGGCCAGGTCATGCGCTTCGACCAGGACGCGTACTGGGGGCTCGGCATCGGCGCCTCGATGGCGGCGCGCTTCCCGCTGATCGGCCAGCAGGTCGTGCAGCTCATGCTCGGCGGACCGATCATCGCGGGCGAGACGCTGTCGCGCTTCTTCGCGCTGCACGTGTTCGTGATCCCGGGCACGCTGCTGGCGCTGGTCGGGCTGCACCTGCTGCTGGTGATCAAGGTCGGCATCAACGAGTGGCCGATGCCGGGACGCCTGGTCACGCGCGAGCGCTACGTGAAGGAGTACCACGAGCTGGTCGAGCGCGACGGCGAGCCGTTCGTGCCGCACGGCGTGACGCGCGACGTGGTGTTCGCGGGCATCGTCATGCTCGCGGTGGTCGCGTGCGCCGCGGTCTTCGGACCGAAGGGCCCGAGCGGCATCCCCGACCCGACGCTGATCGAGACCAACCCGCGGCCCGACTTCTACTTCCTGCCGCTCTTCTCCGCGTTCGCGCTGCTGCCGCCGTACATGGAAACGGCGCTGATCCTGACCGCACCGGTGCTGCTCATGGCGGCGGCTTTTCTGCTGCCGTTCTACTCGAACGTCGGCGAGAAGAGCTGGAAGCGGCGTCCCGGCGCGTGGGTGCTGGTGATCGTCGTCTTCCTGATGCTCGGCGTGCTCGGCTGGCTCGGCACGTACTCGCCGTGGTCGCCGGACATGACCGCGTGGAGCGGCGCGCCCGTGCCCGAGCACCTCGTCAAGACCAGCACGCCGCTCGAGCTGCAGGGCGCGCTGGTCGTGCAGGCGAAGCAGTGCCGCAACTGCCACTCGATCGGCGGCGAGGGCGGGATGCGCGGTCCGGCGCTCGACGACGTCGCGACGCGCCTCACGCGCGACCAGCTGATCCGTCAGGTCCTGCAGGGCGGCGGCAACATGCCGGCGTACGGCAAGAACCTGAGCCCGGCGGAGGTCACGGCGATGGTCGCGTTCCTGAGCACGCTGCATCCCGAGGGCGAGCTGCCGGCGCGCGACTCGGCGAGGCCGGCAGCCCCCGCGAACGACGCGGCAGCGCCCGCGAAGGCCGCCG
>JAIEPK010000018.1 GCA_019749875.1 Candidatus Binatia bacterium
CGGCCTGGTGCGCGCCACGGCCGCCCGGGCGCGCGCCGGCGCGGACGCCGGGCCGGGACCCGCAGAACGCGGTACACGCGCCGGCTTGGAGGATCGGGCTTGACGCATGCTCGCGGAGTGTTGTACGAACGTACTGCTTTGTCAACTAGTCCGGTACGAGCGTACTGCACGAACGCGTGAACGTGCGGACCGACGGACGCAGCAAGGAGCGAACGCATGAGCAGCGAAGACCGGCAGCAGGCCCTCGACCCGAAGCGCGGCCGCCTCGCACCGACCAAGCTCGCGCACGTGGTGCGGCGCACCTCGCGCTTCAAAGAGATGATCGCCTGGCACGAGATCGTCTTCGGCGCCTACCCGGTCTACGCCGACGACACGATCGCGTTCCTCACCTACGACGACGAGCACCACCGCTTCGCGATCGCGCACATCCCCGGCCTGCCCGACCAGCCCGAGCTCGCCGCCGGAACCGATCACGTCGCCTTCACGCACGCCTCGCTCGGCGACCTGCTCTACACCTACGAGCGGCTCAAGAGAGAGGGCATCACTCCGTTCTGGTGCATCAACCACGGCATGACGACCTCGATGTACTACAAGGATCCCGACGGAAACCGCATCGAGCTCCAGGCCGACAACTTCCCGACGGTCGAAGAAGGCAACGCGTGGATCCGCAACAGCGACTTCGCGTCCAACCCGATCGGCGTGATCTTCGATCCGGACGACCTGCTGGCGCGCTTCCGCGCAGGCGAGCCGCTGTCCACGCTCGTCGTGCGGCCGCCGCTGCCCGAGGGCAAGAGCCCGTTCGACATGCTGCGCTTCTGAGGCTCGCGTGACGCACGAGACGGACGTCCTCCTCGTCGGCTGGGGACCAGTCGGCCAGACGCTCGCGATCCTGCTCGCACAGCACGGCTGGCGTGTCACCGCGCTCGAGAAGCAGCCGGCGGCCTATCCGCTGCCGCGCGCGGTGCACTTCGACCACGAGACCGCGCGCATCCTGCAGGCGGCCGGTGTCGCCGACGCGATGGCCGACGGGCGCATCGAGACCGCCGACTTCTACGAGTGGCGCAACGGCAAGGGCGACGTGCTGCTGCGCTTCGTGAGCCGTCCGATGGGCGTCTGCGGCTGGCCGGAAGCCAACATGTTCGCGCAGCCCGAGCTCGAGCGCTTGCTCGACGAGAAGGCGCGCTCGCTCGCGAACGTCACGCTGCTGCGCGGTCACGAAGCGGCGGCACTCACCGAGACCGAAGACGGCGTTCGCGTGACCGCGCGTACCGCGGACGGCAGCGACGCGACGTTCGCCGCGCGCTTCGTCGTCGGCTGCGACGGCGCGAACAGCTTCGTGCGCGGCGCGATCGGCGCGCCGGTCACGGACCTCGGCTTCTTCTACGACTGGCTGATCGTCGACGTGCGCCCGCACGTGCCGAAGCTGTGGTCGCCGCTCAACATCCAGGTCTGCGACCCGCAGCGTCCGACCACGCTGGTCTCGGGCGGACCGGGCAGGCGGCGCTGGGAGTTCATGCGGCTTCCCGGCGAGGCGATCGAGGATCTGAATCGCGCCGACACCGCGTGGCGTCTGCTGGCACCGTGGGACGTGCACCCCGGCAACGCCGACCTCGAGCGGCACGTCGTGTACCGCTTCCAGGCACGCTGGGTCGACCTGTGGCGCAAGGGCCGCGGGCTGCTCGCCGGCGACGCGGCGCACCAGACGCCGCCGTTCGCCGGCCAGGGCAT
This sequence comes from Candidatus Binatia bacterium, assembly GCA_019749875.1. Lineage (GTDB taxonomy): Bacteria > Desulfobacterota > Binatia > UBA12015 > UBA12015 > VGTK01. Next base: position 1,729 of record JAIEPK010000018.1, read on the forward strand.
GTGCGCCGGTCTGCGCGACGCGATGAACCTCGCCTGGAAGCTCGACCTGGTGCTCGGTGGGCGCGCGCCGGAGTGTTTACTTGACACCTACGCGCAGGAGCGCATGGCGCACGTGCGCATGATGATCGAGTTCGCGATGGCGCTGGGCAAGGTCATCTGCGTGCCCGACCCGGCCGAGGCGGACGCCCGCGACGCGAGCATGATGGCGACGCGCGATCCGCAGACCACGCCGCCGCTGCCCGGCATCCTCGCCGGCGTGCTGCGCGAGAACGACCCGGTCGCGGGGAAGGTCTGCGTGCAGGCACGCGTCCGCCGTGGTGCGCGCGAGGGGCTGTTCGACGACGTCGTCGGCCGCGGCTGGACGCTGCTGTCCGCGGACGGCGATCCCCTGCAGGCGCTGCCCGACGAGCTCGCCACCTGGTTCCGCTCGATCGGCGGCATCGGCGCGCGCCTCGGCGGCGATGGCGACGACGGCGCGCCGATCCGCGATCTCGACGGACGCGCGACCGCCTGGCTGCGCGAGAACGGCGCCGCCGTCGTGCTGCAGCGGCCGGACTTCTACGTCTTCGGCAGCGCCGCGACGCTCGCCGACACCCCCGTGCTGGTCGCCGACCTGCGCGCGCGGCTCGCGGCACCGGCGTCTTGAGCCAGGCGCACGGTCACGCGATGTCGACCGCGGGATAGCTCTCGACGTACGTCCGGTCGCCGCGCGCCGAGCGATAGGTGCAGGTGCGCGCGACGAGATCGACGGTCCACGACAGGACGCCGGCGCGCCACGACGCCGCGACGAAGTCGGGAAACGTCGCACGGCCCTCCTGGTCCGCGCGCAGTGCCGCGACCAGCGCCCTCTCGTCGAAGGGAGCGATCGCGCTCGTGCCGCTCACGAGCACCTCGCCCTGCTCCACCACCTCGCCGCGGTCCGTCGTGTAGACCGTCGTCGCCGACGGCACGACGAAGTCGAGGCGCTCCACGCCGGCCCGGCGGAACGCCTCGGCGAGGTACGGAAATCCCCCGACCGCCGGGCGGATGCGCATGCCGTGCTCGCGTGCCGCGACGAGGTCCGCGACCAGACCGTCTCGATGCTGATCCTGCTGCCGTCTTGTCAACATGTTGTCATCCTGCGCAATTGACAATCTGTTGTCAACTGTGATGCTGCACCCTGACGGCGTCGAGCTTGGCGCCGCGCAGCAGGAGGCCCGACATGGCAAAGGACCGCGCACAGGCGCTCGCACTGCTCGTCGCCGACGTCTTCGAGCTCGCCGGAACGCTGCGCCGCAGCGGCGACGCGCTCGCGGCGCGGGTCGATCAGAGCCAGGCGCGCTGGCAGGTGCTGAGCGTGCTGAGCGAAGGCGAGTGGACCGTGCCGCAGGTCGCGCGCCGACTCGGCATCTCGCGGCAGGCCGTGCAGCGCATCGTCGACGTGCTCGCCGAGCAGGGTCTCGTGCGCATCGTCGACAATCCGGCGCACCGGCGGAGCGCGCTGGTCGCGCTGACGCGAGCGGGACGCAGCACGCTCGGCCACATCACCGACAGCTCGCACGCGTGGCGGGCGCGCATCGCCGCGCGCTTCTCGACGGGCGAGCTCGAGAGTGCGCGCGCGACGCTGCGCAAGCTGCTCGAGCACGCGCGCGACGCTCCGCCGGACGACGACTGAGGCGGTGCACGCGTCGCCGCGCGCGAAGAAGAAGCGAATCGAATACCGGGCTCCGGGACGCGCGCGTGTCAAGTACCTGCTGCGCCGTCTCCGTCGCCCGGGTCGCAGGTCGCGCGGCGCACGGTGCATGCAGTTTTCGGAACGCAAACGCGCGGATGCTGGTAGGATGTCCGTACGAGGCGGACATGAACGACGATCTTGTGATCGGGATGGCGGGCTCCGGAGGCGATGGCGTCGTCTCCGCCGGTGAAGCGCTCACGTCGGCCGCCGCCGCGGCCGGCTACCACGTGATCATGACCAAGAGCTTCGGCTCGCAGATCCGCGGCGGTGAATCGTCGTGCCGCGTGCGGGCCGCGACGCGGCCGATCCACGGCTGCGGCGGCACGCTCGACGTCGCGGTGGCGCTGAGCTGGAGCGACTTCCTGAAGTTCGGCGCGGAGCTGCCCGTCGGCCCGGACACGATCGTCGTGCACGACGAGACCACGGGTGTCGCACCGCAGGACATCCCGCTCGCGGGCGTCTCGCCGGAGAATGTGTTGGCTGCGCCGATCGGTGCGATGTCGCTCGAAGCCGCGGGCACCGAGCGCGCACGCAACATCGTCGTGCTCGGGCTCCTCGCCGGCTGGTTCGGCATCGCGGCCGAGGCGCTGCGTCGCGGCATCGCGAAGCGCTACGCGAAGAAGAGTGCGGGCGTGCTGGAAGGCGCGGAGCGCGCGTTCGACGCCGGCATGCAGCACGCGGCGCGGCATCCGCTCGATCCGCCGCGCGCGCTCGCGCGCGGCGACGTCGCGGGCGGCGGCAAGCTGCTCACCGACGGCAACGACATGTGCGCCGCGGCGGCGATCTTCGCCGGCTGCCGGTTCTTCGGCGGCTACCCGATCACGCCGTCGAGCGAGATCATGCAGCTCTTGAGCCGCGAGATCTGGAAGTACGGCGGCGCGCTGCTGCAGGCAGAAGACGAGATCGCCGGCATCGGCGCGGCACTGGGCGCGTCGTTCGCGGGCAAGAAGGCGATGACCGCGACGTCCGGTCCCGGCATGTCGCTCAAGACGGAGATCCTGGGTCTCGCGAGCATCGCCGAGCTGCCGCTGGTCGTCGTGAACGTCCAGCGCGGCGGACCCTCGACCGGCATGCCGACCAAGTCCGAGCAGGCGGACCTCTTCCAGGCCGCGTTCTCGGCGCACGGCGACGTCGTGCGGCCCGTGCTCGCCCCGACCTGCGTCGCCGACACGTTCGACGTGACGGTGCACGCCTTCAATCTCGCCGAGGAGCTGCAGACCCCCGTCGTGGTGCTGTCCGATCAGGAGATCGCGCAGCGGAAGGAATCGCTCGATCCGATCGACGTCGGCCGCTTCACGATCCACGAGCGCCGCACGCCCACCGCCGAGGAGCTGCACGACTACCGCCGCTTCCGCTTCACCGAGGACGGCGTGAGCCCGCTCAGCCACCCGGGCATGGCGGGCGGCGCGTACCAGGGTGCGGGCATCGAGCACGGCGAGGCCGGCTCGCCGACGTCCAGCGGTGCGTTGCATGCGCGCATGAACGAGAAGCGCTTCCACAAGCTCGACGTCCTGCAAGCGCGCCGCGATCTGTTCCAGGTCGAGGGCGACGCCGACGCGGACCTCGCGCTGATCGCGTGGGGCAGCACGGCGGGCGTCTGCCGCGAGGCGCTCGAGATCCTTCGCGCCGAAGGCCGGCGGTCGAAGCTGCTGGTGCCGTGGCTGCTCTACCCGGTCGCCGACGACGTCTACCGGAGCTTCCTCGACGGAGTCCGCGCGGGGCTGGTCGTCGAGCAATCGTATCAGGGGCAGCTGTTCCGCGTGCTGCGCATGTACGTCGATCTGCCCGCGGGCGTGCGCTCGTTCGCGCGCAGCGGCGCCAATCCGTTCCAGCCGCGCGAGATCGCGCGGCGCCTGCAGGAGATCGCGACACCCGCGCGCGACGGCGCGGTGGTGGCGCAGCTGCACGGGTGAAGGAGCTGCCATGGATGCGACCCGCAACGGCCACGACGCGCGCGAGTACAAGAGCGATCTGAAGCCGATCTGGTGTCCGGGCTGCGGCGACTTCGGCGTCCTCACCGCGCTGACGCGCGCGCTCGCGAACGTCGGCCGCCCGCCGCACGAGATCGCGCTGGTCTCCGGCATCGGCTGCTCGAGCCGCATCCCCGGCTACACCACGGCGTACGGCTTCAACAGCGTGCACGGGCGCGCGTTGCCGATCGCGCAGGGCATCAAGCTCGCGAATCCGGATCTGCTGGTGATCGCCGCGGGCGGCGACGGCGACGGCTTCTCGATCGGCGGGGGACACCTGCCGCACGTCGTGCGGCGCAACGTCGACCTGACGTACATCGTCATGGACAACCAGGTGTACGGGCTCACCAAGGGACAGCTGTCGCCGACCGCGGCGCTCGGGACGCACACCGTGACCTCACCCGAGGGCAGCCTCGAAGCCCCGGTGAACCCGTTGCTTTACGTGCTCGCCTACGGCGCGCGCTTCGTCGCGCAAGGCACGCCGGCCGACATGGCCGGCCTCAGCGCGATCCTCGAGGAGGCGATCCGCTTCCCCGGCTTCGCCTTCGTCAACGTCCAGTCGCCGTGCGTGACCTTCGGTGCCCCCGAGCAGCAGCTCAAGGCGCACAAGGAAGGGCTCAAGCAGCTCGCGAAGATCGACTACGACCCGACGCACCGCATGAAGGCGATGGCGCTCGCCCAGACCTACGGGCGTGAGCTGTGGACCGGCGTCTTCTATCGCGATCCGAGCCCACCACCGACCTACGACGCGCTGGTGCGCGAGCGTCAGCGTGCGCTCGCAGCGGATGCCCTGCCGCGCGAGCGCATCCTCGAGCTGTTCGCGCAGCACGACGGCGAGCCAGGGAGGGCCGAAGCATGAGCGGGCAGGACGATCGGACGCGGCTGGCGGCGACACCGGGAATCGACTTCGCCCACCTGACGCTGCGCGACGCGCTCGACCTCGCGGTCCTGATCGAGGCCGAGGCCCAGGAGCGCTACGAGGAGCTCGCGCAGCAGATGGCGACGCACGACTCGCCGGCACCGGCCGCGTTCTTCCGCGCCATGGCCGTCAACGAGGCGAAGCACGGCGCGCAGCTCGCGGAGCGCCGCCGGGCGCTGTTCGCCGACGCGCCGCGCACGGTGACGCGGGCCATGCTGTGGGACGTCGAGGCACCCGACTACGACGAGGCGCGCGCGTTCATGAGCGCGCACGAGGCGATGCGCGTAGCACTCCGTGCGGAGAAGAAGGCACACGTGTTCTTCTCCACGGCGCTGCCGGAGATCGGCGATCCCGGCGTCGAGCACCTGTTCACCGAGCTGTGCGCCGAGGAGGTCGTGCACCAGGACCTCGTCAAGGCGGAGCTGGCGAAGCTGCCGCCGGAGCGCGAGGCCGGCGACGACGACTTCGCCGACGAGCCGAACGCGCAGTGAGCGGAGCGCGCCGCGCACGACGGGAGGACGCCGTGCGAAGCGCGCGCCGTGGTGGTGCTCAGCCTTCCGCGCGCGGCAGCAGGAAGGACCCCGGCAGCGTGACCTCGCCCGGGATCGGCGTCCAGTCGCCCGGCGCGGGACACTCGGCGGTGACACACTTCGCCGCCAGCTCGCAGGAGTAGCGGATGAGGCGCGCCGCGGGATCCGGGTTGCCGTCGTCGCCGAGTCTCTGGCAGCTGATGAACTGCGGCTCGCGACCGTCGGTGTAGAAGATGTTGCCGGTCACGGACTGATCCGACGCGTTCTCGGTGATCGCCCACTGCTCGGCACCGACGGGCTTGTTGATCAGCGTGCGCGCGCCGTCCGGCGACACTTGCAGCCCGCTCGCGCTCATCGCGAGACCCGCCGGACGATCGAGAACGATCGTGCGCGCCGCGTCGAGCGACGCCGTGAGCGATGCCGCGTCCGAGGTCACGCGCGGACGGAAGAACGACCCCGGCAGCTCGATCTCGCCGATCACGTCGGTCCACGCGCCGGGCGCCGGACATTCCGCCGTCGTGCACTTCGCGGCGAGCACGCACGAGAAGCGCAGGAGCACGGCCGCGGGATCGGGGTTGCCGTCGTCGCCGAGCGGGATGCAGCTCAGGAACTGCGGGTCGCGGCCGTCGGTGTAGAAGATGTTGCCCGTGACCGAGCCGTCCTCGTTGCGCGTGATCGCCCACTGCTCCGCGCCGATCGGCTTGTTGATCAGCGTGCGCCGTCCGTCGGGCGTCGTCTGCAGGCCGCTCGGCTTGCTGCTCGTGCCGCCGATCTTGGAATTGATCCAGTCCAGGTAGCGCGACACGCGGACGTACACACCGGGCACGTTCGGCTGCGCGCAGCCCTGCCCGTAGCTCACGACGCCGACCAGCTTCGGCACCGCCTGGGCATCATCGCGGGGCGTGACGACGAATGGACCGCCGCTGTCGCCTTGGCACGAGTCCTCGCCGCCGCCCGGGCCGCCGCCCGCGCAGAGCATGTTCTGCGTCAAGTCAGAATACGTCTGCCGGCAGACGTCGTCCGCGACGATCGGCAGCGCGACGAACCTGAGCTCGTCCGAGACGTCGCCGTCGGGCGACGTCGTGCCCCACCCGGAGACCACGCCGAGGGTGCCGGGCGCGTCGAGCGTCCCCGCCTCACCGGACCCGATCAGCTGAACGACCGCGACCCGGTCGTTCAGCGTCGCCGGCTGCGACAGGCGGATGAGCGCGATGTCGTTGTCGACGCCGTTCGGGTCGTAGCCCTCGTGCACGATGCCCTGCGCGACGCCGAGCTTCTGCTGCGACGACTCGTCCTGCGCGAGGTTCTGCGCGCCGAGCGTGACGCGGATCCGGTCGTCGGGGATGCGCGTCTGCACCTGCCCCTCCTCGCCCTCGAAGAAGCAGTGTGCCGCCGTGAGCACCCACTCCGGCGCGATCAGCGTACCGCCGCAGTAGGCGTCGTTCGGCGACACGAACGCCTGCCACGGGAACTGCCCCGGCTGCGCGACCTCGCCGCCGACGATCATCGGGCGATCGAGCCGATCCGCGGCCGCCGCCGGCGAAGCGAGAACGAACACCGCACCAGCAACCGCCATCAGCAGGCCGCGACCAGCCATGCGCTTCGACATGCCATCCTCCCGCGAGCCGTCGCGCGGTCAAGTACCGCGGTCTCGTGCTCGAACGGGAGGACAATCGGCCGTCCCGGTCGGATCCGCAAGGCGGATCCGACCGGGCGCGCCAGATTCGCGGCGGCCGACGGGCCGGAGACTCCCGACCGACCCGTCGCCACCGCGGGGATGGAGCTGCCGACTCACCGCTCGCGGTCGGTGCAGCCGGCGCGAACGTCAATCGAGCAAGCTCGCGACGAGCCGGACGAAGGCGAGGCTCGCCGATCCGTACGGCGGCGTCGGCGTCACGCAGGCAGGCGGCGTCGGCACCGGGGTCGGCGTCGGCAATCCGGGCATCGTCGCCGGCACGCAGACCTCGCGCGTCCGACCGCGCTGGAGGGCGGTGATGGGACCGCTGCCGAACTGGTCGGTCGCATTGAACGTCGGCTGGGAGCTCGTGCTCGGATTACAGCGCGCCCGGTAGCACAGGTAGTCGACCTGCAGCGGTGGTCCGAACGGTGCGTGCGCCGGATTCTTGTCGGCCATCACGCACAGCTTCTTCGCCTTCGGCTTTGCGAGCGGCAGCAGCTGGCAACCGGTGTTGGCGGAGAAGAAGGCGATCTGCAGCGGCGTCAGCGACACGGGAACGTTGGGCGGGATGTTGCGCAGATCCTTGATCGGGTAGCACTCCTGGTGGTCGTAGAGGATCTGCGCGTGCGCAGCGCGCGGCACGACCGCGGCTGCGAGGAACAGAACACCGGCGGCGGACAGGACTCGCATACTTCTCATCTGACACGCTCCAGTTCTCGGGTGCTCGTGTACCGGCAGCATCGCCGGCAGGCGCTTCCCGTTGCGCCTCTTGGCTGACGAGAGTTCGCCATGGCGTCTGCGGCCATGGACCATCCGCGCCATAGTGCTGCGCCGCAAGTCGAGTCAACGATTTTCTTGACACCTGCCTCGTGGCGCAACGCGTCGTGCGACCCCGCCGGAACAACCGTCGTCAGGAACGCATCGTTCGTCGCGGCGGCGCGGGCGAAGGAGGCTCGCTGCGGCCGCCGAGCGCGGCGACTCGTGCGGGCCCCCGGTCGTGGTCGGATCAGTCTTCGTCGCCGGCCTTGCTCCACACCGTGCGGTTTACGACGTGGACGTGGCTCTGCACGATGCGCACGATCTTCGCGCTGACGTTCGGCACCGCGTAGTCCTGCGGGATGCGCAGCAGCCGCTCCGTGCCGCGCGGCTGCGCCGCGAGGATCTCGAGCCCGCGCAGGACGTTCGCCGCACCGAGCCCGGTCAGCATCACCGACGCCTCCTCCATCGCTTCCGGACGCTCGTGTACGTCGCGCAGGTTCAGCGCCGGGAAGTTCAGGAGCGCGCTCTCCTCCGAGATCGTGCCGCTGTCGCTCAGCACCGCGCGCGCGCCGCATTGCAGCTTGACGTAGTCCGTGAAGGCGAGCGGCTGCTGCGTCTCGATCAGCGGGTGCAGCACGATGCCGTCGTCGGCGATCCGTCGTCGCGTGCGGGGGTGGGTCGACACGATCATGCGCCGGCCGTACCGCGCGGCGACCGTGTCGAGCGTCGCGGCGAGGGTCGCGAAGCGGCCGCCGTCGACGTTCTCCTCGCGGTGCACGCTGACGACGAAGTACTCGCGGGGCTCGAGGCCGAGGCGCGCGAGCACGTCGGACGCCTCGATCTTCGCCGCGTAGTGCGTCAGCACCTCGAGCAACGGGCTGCCGGTCTTGATCACGCGCTCGGGCGGGAAGCCCTCGCGCAGCAGGTACTCGCGCGCGATGTCCGAGTACGGCAGGTTCACGTCGGCGAGGTGATCGACGACCTTGCGGTTGATCTCCTCCGGCACGCGCTGGTCGAAGCAGCGGTTGCCGGCCTCCATGTGGAAGATCGGGATCTTGCGCCGCTTCGCCGGATACGCGGCGAGGCACGAGTTGGTGTCGCCGAGAACCAGCAGCGCGTCGGGCACGGTCGTCGCCAGAAGCGCGTCGACGCGGACCATCACGTTCGCGATGGTCTCGATCGCGCTCGCACCCGCGGCCGCGAGGTGATGGTCGGGCGCGCGCAGCTCCAGGTCGTCGAAGAAGATCCGGCTCAGCTCGTGGTCGTGGCTCTGCCCCGTGTGCACCAGAACGTGCTCGAACGCCTCGTCGAGCGCCGGAATCACGCGCGACAGCCGGATGATCTCCGGCCGCGTGCCGAGGACGGTCATGATCTTCAGCTTCTTCATGTCGCCGCGGCTCGCTCAGAGCGGCTCGGGGTAGGTGTCGGGACGCTCCGGGTCGAAGATCTCGCTCGCCCAGAAGAGCGTCACCAGCTCGCCGCTGCCCGTGTTGGTGATGTCGTGCGTGTGGCCCGGCGGGATGTCCACGATCTGCGGCGCCGCGCCGTCGACGTCGACGTGGATGCTCTGGCCGGTCGCGACGTGCCGGAAGCGGATCCGCGCTTGCCCTTCGACCACGATGAACTTCTCGACCTTCGCGTCGTGCAGGTGGCCGCCGCGCGTGACACCCGGTCGCGTGCGCGACAGGAACACCTGCCCGCTCGCATGCGACTTGAGGAGCTCCTGCACGAAGCCGCGCTGGTCCTCGCGCAGCGGCGGCCGGTAGGCGAGCGCGGCGCCGTCGAGGTGGCTCACGTAGGTCGCGTAGAGACGCCGCGCGAAGGGATCCGAGAGGTCGGGGACGACCAGCGAGCGCCGCACCTCGCGGAACTGCTCGAGCAGGATCTTGACGCGTCCGACCGTGGTACGCCTCGTGGGTGGCCCCGGTCGGAGCACGCCGCAGCACGCAGAGTCCGACACCGGCGACGCCGCCGACGTCGTCAGCTCGGCGACGAAGGCCGCGACCACGTCGTCCACGTAGGCGAGCTCGACCGCTGCATCGGGATCCTCGACCACGACCGTACCGTCGCGTGCGATCTCGTGGCAGAAGGTCGCGACGAACGAGTTGTAGTGCGGGCGGCACCACTTGCCGAACACGTTCGGCAGCCGGAACACCGCGACCGGCACACCGCTCTGCGCCGCGTACGCCTCGAGCGCCTGCTCGGCGGCCCGCTTGCTGCGGCCGTACGCGTCGTCGCTCGTCGCGCGCGTGGACGACGCGAAGACGATCTTCGGCGCGCGCCCGAGCCGGCGCAGCGTCTCGCACAGCGCGCGCGTGATTCCGGCGTTGCCCGGCTCGTGCTCCGCCTCGTCGCGCGGCCGGTTGACACCGGCGAGGTGGAACACCACGTCCGCCGCCGCGAGCGCGGCCTCGAGCTCCGCCGTGCTCGTCTCCCGACCGACGCCGTTGACCAGCACGTCCGGGCGGCGGCGCAGCGCGACCACCAGGTTCTTGCCGAGGAACCCGGCCGACCCGGTGACCACGACGTTCATGCCGGCAGAATCCCCGCGAGCCCGTCCTTGACGACGTCGAGCCGGCGCAGCAGCTCCACCAGCTCCTCGGTCGTGAGCGCGCGCGCGTTGCGCGAGTGGAACTCCTCGCGCCGCGCCGCCGACGCGACGCCGCGGTCGACGAACAGCGTGTAGTCGAGCCCGCGGCTGTCGGCCGGCACACGGTAGTAGCTGCCGCAGTCGACCGCCTTGTCCATCTCCTCGGAGGTCAGCAGCGCCTCGTGCAGCTTCTCGCCGTGCCGCGCGCCCATGATCCGGACGTCCGCCGTACGCTCGAAGATCGTCGTCAGGGCTTCGGCGATCTGCCCGACCGTCGCGGCCGGCGCCTTCTGCACGAAGAGATCGCCCGGCTCCGCATGTTCGAACGCGTAAAGCACCAGATCGACCGCGTCGTCGATCGACATCATGAAGCGCGTCATGCTCGGGTTGGTGATCGTGATCGGGCGGCCTTGCAGGATCTGCGAGACGAAGAGCGGGATCACCGAGCCGCGCGACGCCATGACGTTGCCGTAGCGCGCGATGCTCACCGTGTGCCCGACGGCAGCCGCCGTGCGCGCCTTCGCGACGGCGAGCTTCTCCATCATCGCCTTCGAGATGCCCATCGCGTTGATCGGGTAGGCGGCCTTGTCGGTGCTCAGCACCACCGTGCTGCGTACGCGCTCCGCGCTCGCCGCCGCGAGGAGATTGTCGGTGCCGATCGCGTTGGTCTGCAGCGCCTGCATCGGGTAGAACTCGCAGGCCGGCACCTGCTTCAGCGCCGCCGCGTGGAAGACGTAGTCGGCGCCGCTCACCGCTTCGCGGATGCTCTTCTCGTCGCGCACGTCGCCGATGTAGAACTTGAGCTTCGGGCTCGCGTAGTGGAGGCGCATGTCCTCCTGCTTCTTCTCGTCGCGCGACAGACAGCGGATCTCGGCGACATCGGTCGCGAGGAAGCGACGCAGCACGGCGTTGCCGAAGGTCCCGGTTCCGCCGGTGACGAGCAGCGTCTTTCCCTCGAACATGCGCTACGGCTCCACGGGTCGTGATGCTCGCGAGGCAGCGCGTTCGAGGAAGCCGCCGAGCGCCGCCGTGTACCGGCGGAAGTCGAAGGCCTCGTCCGCGCGACGCCGCGCCGCGAGACGCATTGCGTAGCGCGTCTCGGGCGACAGCAGCAAGGCGCGCTCGAGGGTTTCGACCAGTGCCGCAGCCGAAAAGTCCGCGCACAGCAGCGCCTCGCGGCCGTCGACCAGGTGCTCGCCCAGATCGCTGGTCAGGTTGCAGATCACCGGCGTGCCGCAGGCGAGGCTCTCGACGACCTTGGTCGGGAAGGCCGCCATCGAGTAGCGGCGCACCTCGCGCATCAGCACCGTGAAGTCGCAGTCGCGCACGCGCTGCATCGCCTGCTCGTGGTCGAGCACGCCCAGCGCCTCGATGAAGTCCGGCAGCCGGCGCAGCCCGCGTGACGCGAGCGCCGGCGTGCGCAGCACGCGCTCCGCCGTCATCCCCGCGACACGGAGCCGGATCCTGCGTCCGCGCTGCGCGAGCGTCGCGACCGACTCGACGAGGGTCTCGAAGCTGTTCCGGTGTCCCGGACTGCCCGCGAAGCCGATCGTCAAGCACGCGCGCTCGGCCGGTGCGGCGACGGGCGGCAACGCCGCCACGTCGAGCGTCGGCGGCACGCGCACGACGTTGCAGCCGCGGGCGGCGTAGTGGTCGCGCAGGTACGCGCTGATCGCGACGACGTTGCCGCAGCGGACCGTGAAGAAGCGCGCCGACAGCTCGAAGCTCCAGCGGTACGGACCCAGCGCCCCGCCCGGCATGCTCGACGGCTCGTACCACTCCACCGCGTCGAAGATCAGCGGGATGCCGCGCGCGCGCGTCCACGGCAGGAGCCGCGCGAAGTAGGCCGCGAAGCCGGCGTACAGGATCACCGCGTCCGGCGGCGGATCGAGCGCCTCGAGCCAGTCGCGCGTGCGGCGGCCCATGCCCAGATAGACCAGGTGCTTCAGCAGCAGCGGCAGGTGCTCCGCGGTGCGCTCGCCGAGCGAGTGCACCGGGAAGCCCTCGAAGTCGAGCGGCTCCGACGTGCCTTCGCGCGGCATCTGCCCCGAGCCGAAGAGCACCTCGTGCCCGGCGGCGCGGAGCGACTGCGCGATGCCGAGCATCCGGCGCGACGCCGCTCCTCCGTGCGGGAGCGAGACCGGGCCGACGTAGGCGACGCGCAGCGCGCTCGGCTTCACCCGCGGTCGCCGTCCCGACCACCCGCGACGGAGCAGCCGATGATGGTGCAGGCGGAGCCGCGCGCGAGGATCTCGACGGCCGGGGCCACGGCGACGGTCTACAAGGGTGGCCGCGAGAAGTCACCGGCCGTGCGCGCGCCGCCGTGCGCACGGGCGCGCTCGCGAGTGCC
>JAIEPK010000581.1 GCA_019749875.1 Candidatus Binatia bacterium
CGGCGTCCTGCGGCTCACGCTGCCGCCGCGCTCGGCGACGCTCGCGGTGCTCGACACGGTCGGCCTGCCCGCGTGCGAGCCCCTGACGCTCGGCACCATGACGCTGCGCAAGCGCCCGGCGCAGCCGGCGAAGATCGTGCTCGAGGCATCGTTCACGACGTCGGCCGCATTCGACGTGCTCGATCGCGGGCTCGCACTCTACGTCGCCGACGGATCGACCATCCTCGCCGCGGGCCGCCTCGGCGGACCGGACGCGACGCTCCAGTTCGCCGCACGCGGCAGCCGTGCGCTGTACGTCGATCCGGCCGGCAGCGTCGCCGGCGTGACGCGCGCGCTCGTCATCCCGCGCACGGTGCAGCCCGACGGGCGGCGACGCTGGCTCGTCAAGCTGAAGCTGGGCAGCAGTGCGGCTGCGGCACTCGCCCCGCCGGCCGTGCCGCAGGTGCAAGTCCGGCTGGACGGCGACCCGCCGTGCGCGAGCACGCTGGACGGTGCGGTGAGCTGCCGCTGGCGCAACGCCGACATGCTGCGCTGCTCGGCCGCGGCACCCGGCTGAGCCGCGCGCGGCGGTCGCGTGCCCTGCGGCGCTCGCGTTGGACACCGCTCGCGCGCTAGGACCTGCCCGTGCAATCGCGTCGTCTGGCCTCCGCCTGCGCACTCGTCGTGGCAGTGTTCTCGACCTTCACCTGCGCCGCCGCGGACGACCTCGCCGGCACGTGGATCCCGCGCGAGGCGACCCCGGCGATCCTCGAGCACGAGCCGCAGCGCGTGCGCCTGCTCGTGTTCAGCGAGGGCTCCGGTGGGGAGCTGCGCGGCAGGCTGCTGATCCCGACCCTGATGGGCGTGCCGGTGACCGCAAAGCGCGACGGCGACCGCATCCAGTTCGCGATCGTGATGGCACGCGGCATGGAGCAGCCGTTCGAGGGCGCGCTGCGCGGGGACCGGCTCATCATCGGTGGTCCCGGCGAGCCGCCTGCCGAGATGCGCCGCGTGACGCCCGAGGAGAGCGCGATCCTCGAGCGCATCGCCCCCAAGAAGGAGCCCTTGCCGAAACCGACGGCGCTGCCCGCGAACGGGCTCGCACGCACGCCGCCGATGGGCTTCAGCACCTGGAATCACTTCGCGACCGAGATCGACGACCGCACGATCCGCGGCATCGCCGACGCGCTGGTCGCGACCGGGCTGCGCGACGCGGGCTACGTGCACGTCAACATCGACGACGGCTGGCAGGGCACGCGCGACGCGAGCGGCGTCCTGCAGCCGAACGCCAAGTTCCCCGACATGAAGGCGCTCGCCGACTACCTGCACGAGCGCGGCCTGAAGCTCGGCATCTACACCTCGCCCGGCCCGAAGAGCTGCGCGGGCTTTCCCGGCAGCTACGGCCACGAGGAGCAGGACGCGCAGACCTACGCCACCTGGGGCATCGACTACGTCAAGTACGACTGGTGCAGCGCCGGGCTGATCTACGACGACGCCGACATGCCGGCGGTCTACCAGAAGATGGCCGAGGCGTTGCGCAAGACGGGGCGTCCGATGGTGTACAGCATCTGCCAGTACGGGCGCGCCGACGTCTGGCGCTGGGGTGCGGCCGCGGGCGGCAACCTGTGGCGCACGACCGGCGACATCGCCGACCGCTGGCCGGTCGTGTCGGCGATCGGCTTCGCGCAGGACGAGCTCTCGCCGTTCGCGGGCCCCGGGCACTGGAACGATCCCGACATGCTCGAGGTCGGCAACGGCGGCATGACGTCGGCCGAGTACCGCAGCCACATGACGCTCTGGGCGCTGCTCGCCGCACCGCTGATCGCCGGGCACGACGTGCGCCGCTCGTCGCCCGAGACGCTCGCCATCCTCACCAACCGCGCCGTGATCGCGATCGATCAGGATCCGCTCGGGCGCGCCGGCAAGCACGTCGCGCGGCGCGGGGCGCTCGAGGTGTGGAGCCGCCCGCTCGACGGCGGCCGTACGGCCGTCGCGCTGTTCAACCGCGGCGAGCTTCCCGCCAAGGTCGAGACGACCTTCAGCGAGCTCGGCGTGCCGCGTGCGGCCGACGCCGTCGACGTGTGGACCGGCAACGCCCTCGCGGTGAGCGGCGACGCACTCGCCGCCGACGTCGAGCCGCACGGCGTCGTGCTCGCGGTGCTCGGAGCTGCCCCACCGCCGTCCCGTGGCGCGCCGTCGCCTTCCGCCACCAGCACAGCCGCCACCGCGACACCACCCGCGGCCACACCGCACACCGAGGAGCGAGCGCGATGAGGAGCATGACGCTGTACGGCGCAGCCGCGTGATCGAAGGCCCTGCTGCCGGATGCCGCGCACCGGCCGATGCCGGACGACGGCACACCGCGATCCACAGACTCGCGTGAGCGTCTCGCCCGGCACCGCCGGCGCAACGTCGCCCCGACCGTTGCACCGCGCAGCCGCGCGGCGACGCGGTCAACGCGCCGGGCCGTCGAGCATCCCGACCAGCACCGGCAGGTCGGCGAGCGAGCGCAGCACGTCGTTCAGGTGCGTGCAGGTCGACGGACCGGTGAAGTCCGTGCGCACGCGGGCGCGCAGATCGTCGGTGGTCGAGCCCGCGAGGCGTGCGACGCTCACCAGCGCGCCCGGACACTCGGTCCACGGCAGCACCGGCGCCGCGCCCTCGATCGCGACGATCGTCCGCGTGGCGGGCGCGAAGCGGCCACGCACCGTGTACTCGTGTACGGCGCCCTCTCCGTCGCGCGCATCGACGTGGCTGTCGCGGAAGTGCACGTCGAAGCCGACGGTCGCACGCGCGGGGTCGTCCGCGACCACGTCGATGCGGCGCGCACGACGCATGGCGCCTGCCGGCAGCGGCGCCAGCTCGTGCCACGCGTCGGGATCGTCGGCGTCGCCGACGACGACCGCGGCCGTCGTCGGCACCGGGATCACGCCCTCGGCGCGCACCACCTGCAGGATGGTCGCGTCACGCGCCCATCCCGCGCACAGGTCGTCCATGCCCGACAGATGCTCGGCTGCGACCCGGCGGCTCGGCCACTGCGGGTCGCGCTGCAGCGCGTAGCCCGCGACCAGGCTCGCCCCCGGCAGATCGTCGACCAGCAGGTTCAGGAGCGAGCCGCGTCCCGCCTCGTCGGCGAGCAGATCCAGCGCGCGAGCGCGGAAGCCGCCGGCGACCGGGCGCCCGACGAGTGCCGCGAGGCGCGCGTCGGGGTGCTCGATGGCGCGCAGGACGCGGTCCGCGGAGAGCACCGCGGTGAGGTGCTCGCGTGCCAGCGTGCTGGTGGTGCCGTCGGTGCGCGTCAGGAGATCACGGGCCCGCGCCGCGACCTCGACTCTGCCGGCCCAGCCCTCGGGACGGACGGAGTCGATGGTGGCCGTGCGCCGCACGGAGCCCGACGCGCGCTGCGGCGTACCCGTCACCGGGCTCTTCGGCCCACCGCGCACGACGCCCGCATCGCGCGCGTTGAAGCCGCCCTGTCCGGGGGGATCCGCCTGCCCGCCGCCTTCCACGACGGCGCCTCTAGCATGCGTCTCGCGCCGTTCGCCCGGAACGACGTGCCGGCCGGGCGAGCGGCTGTCTGTAACCCTTACAGGCGCGCGCCTTCGTGGCTCGCATCGCTCAAGACTCCGCGCCCGCGCGACGATACGACGCTCGAGAGCACGTGCCGCCGCCTCTTATCTTGACGGCACGCGCGAAGGACGCACGAGCCCCGATCGTGGATCGGACGCTCGGAGACACGCCCGAACGGCCAGCACGTCGAGCCGGGACGCCGGTGACCTGCTGCGTAGGGTGACGTGGCAACCACCAGGAGACGACATGCCAGCTCGACGTTCCGCCGTTCGACCGGCGGCCCCGCCGCGGCGCAGCCCGCGCCCTCACCCGCTCGACGACGACGAGTCGCTCGCCGCGACCTTGCTCGACGCGGCACCGAGCAAGATCGTCTTCGTCGATGCCGGCGGAACGATCCGCTATGTCAACCGCGCGGCGGCGAGCGGCTTCACGTCGTTGCAGCATCTGCTCGACTGTCCCGCGGGACGCCTCATCGGGCAACCGGTCGCGCTCCTCGGCAAGCCCGACGGCGACGCGTCGTGGAGCGACGCCTGCAACCGACCGAGCCAGATCCACTGCACGCTCGGCAGCGAGACGCTGTCCATCCGGACCATTCCGGTGAACGACGGACGGCACGCGGGCACGCTGCTCACCTGGTCGATCGCCACCGGCGTGCGGGCGCGCGAGGAGCGCCTCGCCGACTATGCCGGCCGCATGGCGGCGATCGACAACACGCAGGCGGTGGTCGTGTTCGCGATGGACGGCACGATCCAGGAGGCGAACGACAACTTCCTGCGCACCGTCGGCTACCGGCTCGACGAGCTGCAGGGCCGGCATCACCGCATGCTCGTGCCGCCCAACGAGGCGAACGGCGAGGAGTACCGCGCGTTCTGGGCGCGCCTCAACCAGGGCATCTTCGAATCCCAGGACTACCGCCGCATCGGCAAGGACGGCCGCGAGATCTGGATCCGCGCGTCGTACAACCCGATCCCCGGACGCGACGGCCGGCCGTGCAAGGTCGTCAAGTTTGCGATCGACATCACCGCGCAGCGGCAGCGCGTCGACGCCATCCTCGCGGGCGTGCGTGCGGCGCGCGGCGGCGACCTCACGCATACGGTCGACGTCGGCGGCAACGACGCGATCGGCCAGATCGGCGAGGAGCTGCGCGACTTTCTCGGCGGCCTGCGCGGCAGCATGCGCGGCATCGCCGACCACGCACAGTCGCTGTCGACCGCCGCCGAGGAGCTGTCGGCCGTGAGCCAGCTCATGAGCTCGAACGCCGAGGAGACCGCGGCGCAGGCCAAGGTCGTCTCGAGCGCCGCGGATCAGGTCACGCGCAGCATCCAGACCGCGGCGACCGCCGCCGCGGACATGAGCAGCAGCACGCTCGAGATCGCGAAGCTCGCCGGCGACGCGACGAGCGTCGCGACCACCGCGGTCGCCGTCGCCGAGCAGACCAACGCGACCGTGGCGAAGCTCGGCGAGTCGTCGAGTGCGATCGGCAAGGTCGTCAAGGTGATCACCGCGGTCGCGCAGCAGACCAAGCTCCTGGCGCTCAACGCGACCATCGAGGCCGCGCGTGCCGGGGAAGCCGGCAAGGGCTTCGCGGTGGTCGCGAACGAGGTGAAGGAGCTCGCGAAGGAGACCGCGCTCG
The DNA here is from genome assembly GCA_019749875.1 of Candidatus Binatia bacterium. Taxonomy (GTDB): domain Bacteria; phylum Desulfobacterota; class Binatia; order UBA12015; family UBA12015; genus VGTK01. The sequence continues at coordinate 5,183 of JAIEPK010000581.1, forward strand.
CGACCGAAGACATCGGTCAACGCATCGACGCGATCCAGAGCGACAGCGCGAGCGTGGTCGAGGCGATCGGCCAGATCGGCGCGATCATCAGCGACATCAACGCCATGCAGAGCTCGATCGCCGGTGCGGTCGAGGAGCAGACCATCACCACCAACGGCATCCGCCGCAACGCCGTCGACGCCGCGAGCGGCAGCGACGAGATCACCCACAACATCGCCGAGGTCGCGCGCGCCGCGCAGAGCACCACGTCGGGCGCGTCGGACACCCAGACCGCGGCGCTCGAGCTCGCGCGCATGGCAGCGGCGCTGCAGGGGCTGGTCGGGCGCTTCCGCTGCTGAGATCCCGCGGCGGAGCATCCCCTGGCCGAACCGCCGGCAACTGCGCACGCAACCGTTCCGCCCCGTCCCGGATGTCGACGGTACTCGCCTCCGGGAACGCGGGCGGTTCAGCCAGCATGTCCTCTCTCCGCTCGACGCGCGCAGAGTGACCGCTGCTGAGGAGCCGCCCGGCCCGATCGTCGTCAGCGCTTGGCCGTGAAGTGCCCGGCATCGTTCTTCCCGACCTGATCCGCGTCGAAGGTCGCCTCGAAACAGCCGCGCTCGAGATTGATCGTCTGCGCGGTGACCCTGCCGACGAGCGGCAGACGCGACGGATCGTCCAGGTCGGCGCCCTTGCCCTTCGCCTGGACCACCGTCTGGTCGCTGGTGCTCGGCTTCAGCAAGAGGCTCGTGATGCCGTCGTTGGAGCCCGCCTTGTCGGCGTACTTGTGGACCCGGGTCGTCTTCCAGCAGGGCTTGCCGCCACAGGTACCGCCGGGCGGAACGTCGGCGTGCAGGACGAGACCGCGCGAGTCGTAGACGCACACCGCGTAGCCCGTGGTGGTGGTCGGATGGCCCATCTCATCGAGCGTCAGCGCCGGCGCCTTGGCGAACGAGAGCCCGAAGGTGTCCTTGTCGTCTCTTGGATCGTTGACGATGGTGAGCGCTGCCTTGCCGACGCCGTTGCAGTCGGTCCGTACCGCGGCGGGGTGCGTGCACGCGCCGGAGCCGTCGCACACGTCGGTGGTGCAAGCGGTGTCGTCGGCGCTGCACGCCGTGCCGGCCGGCGCCGGAACGTCCGCTGGACAGCTCGGGCTCGATCCGTTGCAGGTCTCGGCGGCGTCGCACTCGCCCTCCGACGCCCGGCAGACGGTGGCCGAGGAGAGCAGCGTGCAGGTGCCGTCGGCCGTCCCACCCGCGGCGATGCTGCACGCCTGGCAGTCCGACGCGTCGCCGTCGCCGCACGCGGTGTTGCAGCACACGCCGTCGATGCAGCTGCCGCTCTCGCACTCGGAACCCGCGGAGCAGACGTCGCCGTTGCCGCCGGCGAGCTCCTCGAGCACGTAGTCGTCGACCCACGTCCATCTACCGTCCTGCTTGCGGCCGACGACCATGCCGTAGCTGGTGAAGCTGGCGCCGGTGGAATGCGTCAGGTGCGCGAGCATCGTCGGGCCGTCGAAGATCTGCAGGTCGACGTCGCCGTGGTGGTAGGTCGCGATGAGGCGGTACGAGGTGTTCGTCTGCAGCGCCACGGGATCGCCGGTCACGCCCGATACGCCGGTCGGGCCAACCGCGCCGATGCGCGGCGTGCAGATGCCCGGCGCCGATCCGCCCTCGCAACCCGCGATGAACGGGGTGCCGTCCGGGGCGAGCGTCAGTGCGAAGATCTCCATCCCCTCCGGGTCCTCCGCCTTGAAGGAGAACGCGGCGCGCGTGTTGGCCGCGCTCACCGGGCTCGCATAGAGCGCGACGCCGTGATCGTCGGCGCCCACTCTCTGGCGGTAGAGCGACACTCCCGGAAGGCCGAGGATGTCGGGCTGGGTCCAGTCCGGCCCGAGGTTGCCGTCGACGCGGTTGAAGTTGTCGGAGAAGATCTCGGTCGCCGACGCGGGTGCCGCGAGCGCCACGCTCGCGAGCACCGCTGCCGCTGCACCGAGACGAATTTGGTTGACGATGCGTCGGATGGTCTTCATGGGTTCGCCCTCGCCGTTTCCAGAGCGCGCGCTCTGCGCATCCCGGCCGGCCCTACTGCCGGCGTCGTGTCGGGAGATAGCGAGGCGGTGCCCCCCGGATGCATCAGACGAAGGCTGATTCTGGTGTCGTCGTTTGTCCTACGGCGAGGGATGGAGCTCGGTCCACGGTCGAGGACCTCCTGCGCGGCGCCTCCGAAGGTCGCGGCGAAAGAGCAGGCTCCTGCCAAGAAGAAGTCAGCCGCGCCGGGTAGCGCTGCGCGCCGCGGGCCCGCCGCTGCGTGTCCTCTCGCGCAGACAACTCGTCCGGCCACACCGACACCAGCGTCCGCGCGGTCCAGCGAGGGCCGCGTTTCGCTCCAACTCGGGCGGGCACGGCGCTTGCCGTCGGCGCCCGAGGTGTTCGGCTACCTGCGCGGCGCGCTCACCCCTCTCACGCGCCTCATGGCGATCGTCGTGCCGATCGCCGGCGTCCTGCTCGCGATGTACCTCTACTACGCGACGAAGGCCGAAAACGTCCTCATCACGGAGCGGCACCGGGCGCTTGGCGCGATCGCCGCGCGACTCGACCAACGGATTCAGGGCACGAACCAGGCCATCGTCGAGCAGCACGTGGCGTGTGGTCGCTCGACGGCGATCAAGGGTCTCCAGCTGCTCCCACCCCGCCCTGCAGGACGGGAGGCTGCGTGCGAGCGGGTGGGTGATCCGCTGCTCGCAAACGACGGCTCCGTGGCGGTCGACTTTTGTCTGAAGAACGGCGCGTCGTGGTGTCTGGCTCGACTGTCCCTGAGCGAGACGATGTCCGACCTCGATCCCGATCGCCTCTTCGACGAGATCGTCCTGCTCAGCAGAACCGGAGACCAGCCCCTCCGCGTACGCTGGCAGCTGCGCGGCCACCCGATCGGTCAGATTCCGGAGCTGCTCGCAGCGCAAGCACACGTCGTCCAGCCACCACTCACGTCACGCCTGTTCGAGCACCCGTCTGCGACTCCGCAGCCGGATCCGTCGTCCGTTCCGGATCACTTCTACGCTCCCGCGCACACCGAGCGGATTCGCTGGCAGAGCGACGAGTATCTCCTCTTCGCCCAGCCCGTATCCGCGGTTTTGCGGGCGGGACCGCCCACATCGCACTCGCAGGGGCCGCTGGTGCTGATCGGTCTCCTGCGGTCGGAGCGCGTCACGGCGAGCGCCGGTCGCATTCCGTCGGAGTGGGTCGTCCGCTGCACGGTGCTGCTGCTGATCGCGCTTCTCAGCTGGCCGCTGATCAAGCTCTGGAACCTCGGCCCGTCGGATCGCCTGACACCGACCGATCTGCGCGTGCTCACGGTCGGCATCGTCGCCGCGACGGGCATCGTCACCATTCTGCTGCTCGCCAAGAACGGCAGCGACTCTCTCCGTGATCGAGATCGAGCGCTGCGCGAGGCTCAGGCGTTCGCAACCAAGGAGCAGCTCCGCTCCGAGGTCGCCACGGCGCAGGGGCACCTCGCTGCCGCGGTCTCGGCGGGCACGGCCGGACTCGCCGCGATCGCATCCCCGCTCGAGCAAGAGGTGATCGCCAAGATCAAGCTCGACGGGACGTCCGAGCAAGTCTGGCGCGTCCGTGACGGAAGGCTCGGCGAGGATCGGGAGAAGGCGTCGTTCGACGTCCGTGATCGCGGCTACTTCCGGAAGCTCGTGTCCGCGGGGCGCTGCAACGACGAAAGCCACTTCGAGCCCGACATCGTTCACTCGAAGGTGACCGGGCGCGTCAACTATGCACTCGCCCGCTGCAAGGGCGCAGGGAAGCAAGGCGCGCTCTGGGTCGTGGGGTTCGAGCCGCAGACGTCGGTCGACGCTTCGACGGGGGCCGAGAAGGTCGCCGTGGTGCGCGCCGACGGGGTAGCGGTGCTCCATTCGACCAGGGCACGCGCGTTCGCCGAGAACGTCTTCTCCGAGCTCGACGACGATCGCGTCGTGCGCGCCGCGATCAGCCTCGGACTGCGGGTCCACACCGAGGGGAAGTACTTCGGGGAGCCCGTTGCCCTGTACGTGGAGCCTCTCGGGTTCGGTCCGCCCGACCTTTCCGTGGTGGTCTTCCAAGGCCCGCACCTCTTCGCGGCGTACAACACGGAAGCTCTTCTCGGCAGCGGGTGGCTGTTCCTCGCCTGGCTCGGGATCGGGCTCTTCGCGATGCTGTGGATCCAGATCCTGCGCGAGAACTATCGCGCCGAGTTTCTGTGGCCCGACCGGTCCCACATGGGCGCCGGGCTCGTTCAGCTGCTCGCCGCCGCTGCCCTCGGCGCCGCGACGTATGCCGTCGCCACGATCGCCGAAGGCAGCGTCCTTCGCGTGGGAGCCATGGCCTTGCTCGCGGTCACGGGCTGCGTGAGCGCGATGTGCGCCGCGCGCGGCGGACTGCGCACGGAGCGGATTCTCGCCTATGCGACCCTCGGGCTGTGCATCCTCCTCGACCTGGCCTGGATGGCGCACGGAGCGTGGCCCCAGCCGATCGTGCTGCTCGCCGCATGGCTGACGATCGCCCTTGCGCTGCACCCGCGGCCCCGCAAGGACATGCAGCAGCCGAACGAGTGGTGGTTCCGCGTGACCTACGTCGGGATGATCTGCGGGCTGACGGCGATTCTCGCGATCGGACCGGCGCGGCAATGCTTCCGACTGTCCTGGAACGCGGTGACGGCTTCCCTCGACCGGCGGACCGTCGCACCGCGTGCCCCGCTCGCATCCGCCCGATCACAGCCGGAGGACGCGGCGGCGTCGCGCGCGATGCAGCCCTCCGCGCAAAACGACCTCCCGGAGGACCCGTTCCTCGCGATCGCCTTCGCGTCGTTGCCCATCACCAGCTTCGAGGGCGTGCGCGTGCGCTTCATGGCCGGGTTCGGCCGCGCGGGATTCGGCAACTGGGCCCCGGGCTACGTACCGGCCGGCGGGGCGCTCGCCTTCCTCGCGGTGCTCGTCGGAGTGCTCTGGTCGGTGGCGCGCAACGTGTTCGTGCTCGACGCCGACAAGCCCGACCCGCGACACGCGCCTTCTCCGGTCGGATCCCCACACCTGGCGAGCTTCCTCGTCGCACTCGGCCCGGGGACGCCACCGCAGTCCGTGAGCGACGACCTGCGTTCCGCAGACACCCCTCCGGAGCTGCTCCGACGCTTGACGCGCGCCGCCGCGAACGGCGGACGCTCGAGCGGCCTCGAGTGGGTCCTCGACGACACCCGGCTTCGCGCCGCGCTTCTCGAGTGGCTCGAAGCGCTGCCGATTCACACCGCGATCTGGTTCGACTGCGCCGTCGATCCGTTGCCCTTCGTCTACCGACGGCTCAACGAGGAGCAGCCGGCCCCGGCTGCCTCCGCACCCCCCTTCGAGGATCCGATGCAACGTCGCTGGCTCCGCATCGCTCCCCGGCTGGACGTCGAGACGGCTTGGGTCAAGGTCTCGGACATCCCGATTCCCGACGGCGACGCGCTGTACGCGCTGCTGTGGCGCCTCTCGTCCGCAGACGAGAGGCGGGTGCTGCGGCAGTTCGTCGAAGAGGGCCTCGTCAATCCCGGCAGCTTCGACGCCGTTCGCAGCCTGCTGCACCGCGGGCTCATCACGCGCCGCCCCGCGTTCGAGTTCGTCGACGAGGGCCTGCGGCGCTTCGTGGCGGGAACGGATCCCGCTGCCGCCACTGCCGACGAGCACGAGATGCCGAGCGACTGGATGAAGATCCGGCGCTGGCTGCTGGCGGGAGCGGGCTTGGTCGGAACGGTGCTGGTGATCCTCGCACCCGGCGTCGTCAGCTCGAGCGTCGCCACGCTCACCGCGCTGACCGGCGGCCTCCCCGCCCTGGTCAAGCTGTTCGAGCTGCTGGGCGAGAGCAAGACCGCCGCACGGTAGCTCGCGACCTTCTCCGGTCGCCGCGGTCGGCGAACCCGCACGTCGATCAGTCGGCGGCGCCGGCCTTCCGGCTCGTTCCTCTCCCGCGCGACTCGGACGTGCCGGCTCGTCGCCGCTGAGCCCGGGGCGGCAGACTCGCGCGAATCCCACCGATTGCGAGCTCGAGGAAGGTCTCGAACGTACGATCGCCGTCGAAGTCCTCCGGCCGAAGCGTCACCTGCTGGAGGGCGGGCAGCTGCTCTGCGCGCTTCGCCGTCGCCTGCGCCTCCGCCCAGCGCCGTTCGGCGGAATGTCCGCGCTCCGCATCGGCCATCGCCTCGAGATCCTGAACGACGTAGCCGATCACCGTCGTCACGAGAAACCCGTGCGCGAAGGCGGCCGCGCGCGGCTCGAAGCCGTACTCGGTCAGGACGCGCGTGACCTCGTCGAGATTCTTGAGCTCGGGGTCGATGGCACGCTGTCCGAAGCGGATCAGGTCGGGATTCTCGAGCAGCACGCTGCGGTAGTGGCGGCACACCCCGGCGAGCCAGCTCTCCCAGGTTCTGCCGTCCGGCTCGGGCCACGCGGCCATCTTCGGCGCGACCATGCTCGCCCACATCCGGCGCAGCTCCTCGACACCGCCCACGTGCCGGTAGAGCGTCGTCACGTCGACCGACAGTGCTGCGGCGACGTTCTGCATGGAGATCGGTCCACGCCGGCCGACCTGCCGCACCGCTTTCGCGATGCGGTCCTGCGACACGGAGGGCGTTCGGCCGCGGCGCCGCCCGTCCGTCGTGCGATTCTTCGGCTCCGGGATTTTCACCATACGTATTGCAATATGGATTGCGCATTCACGGGACACCTCGCTAGAGTCGACGCACGCGGCGACGGGCACCGCACTCGCTTCGCAGAGAGCACGTGGAGCGGGTCCGTCTCCCGCCGCCGAGGACGAAGCCACAACCTGCAGGAGGAACCATGCAGCGCATTCTCGCCAACGGCATCGCAATGAGGATCGCGATCACGCTGGTCGTCGTCATAGGCGGGGTCTCCGCGGCCCACGCGGCCGGCAGGCCGATGGACCTCTGCCGCGCGCTGCGCGATCTGCAGAGCGGCCGCGTCGATCTGCCACCTTCCACGAACGAGTTTGTCGGGCACATCGCTTCGCTCGAATACCTTCGCAACGTCGCTCCCGACGAACTCAAACCCGACTTCGCCAAGATCATCAATACTCTCGCCGCGGCACGCGATGCGAGGGCGGGCGCCGGCCTCAGCGCCCTGGCGGCGTTCCAGGGCCTGACGGACCCGGCCCTCGCCGGCGCCGAGGGCCGGATCGCCGCGTACGCGGCCGACCATTGCAGGAGTCGGTTCTACGGCGATCCGTCCTGGGCCGTGAGTCCTCCGACCGGCCCGACCTCCGCATGCGCGGAGTGGCGCGCCGGCAGCCCGCTGCTCAACAACCGCTTCCCCTACCTGCTCGATGTCTCCGCGGCGAACTACTTCTCGCTCGTGTTTCGCACCACGAGCCTGCAGATCCCGATCCCCGGCGCGATCGTCGTACCCGACGGCGGGCGCGTCGAGCTCAAGGGCGAGTATCCCGACGCACGGTACTTCGCGTTCCATCCGAACGACATCTCGACCAACAACCTCCCGACGTTGCGCGACGTGGACCTCGATCCTGATCCCGGCAGCAAGAATCCCTGGCGCGAGCCCGTCGCGCCAGGCGAGCCGCGCCGCTACACCGCCGTGCTCGACTTCGGGCCACGGCCGCCGATCCCCGCGCAGAACACGAGCTACGTCGGGACGGCCAAGGACGGCACGCCGAATCCTTTCGTGACGATGCTCCTGCGCACGTACGGCTCGTTCCTCGGCGCCCTGCCTCCCAACTCGTCCGGTGTCGCGCTGCCGTCGATCACCGTCTATGACGCCGGCGGCGCCGTCGTGCAGCAGATTCCGGAGTGCGAGCCCTACCCGGCCGGATTCTCCTTCCCCGTCGACGGCACCAAGTTTCCGAGCTTCCCCGTGCCGGACCATCGCACCCTCGCCCTCGCAGGAAAGCTCACCCGCGGCACCAACTTCGGACTCTCGATCGACGTGCTCGCCAACGCCGACGTCTTCTACATGAACACCTACTTCCGGCGCGGTGTCGCTCGCCAGTCGCGCAAGGTCTTCGTCGTGCGCGCGCGGAAGCCGACGACGACCAACCCGGCGCCGGGCGAGACGCGCGACGACCCGTCGAAGCAGGTGCGGCTGTTCACGATCTGCAGCTACAATTTCTGGAACGGCATCGCGAACGACTGCAAGAGCGACGCCGACGTCGTCACCGATGCGAGCGGCGACTACACCGTGGTCGTGTCGGCGCCCGAAGACCGGCCGGGCAATGCGAACACGGCGAACGGGATCACGTGGATGAGCTGGGGGCCGTTCCTCGACGGCTTCCTCAACTGGCGGTTCGTCTTCAAGGACGACCCGCTGCCGCTCGCGATGGGCGAGGCTTTGGACACGGGCGTCACGCCGCCCGAGGTCGCGCCGTACATGCCGCAGACCGCGCACTGTCCGCCGACGGTGTTCGAGAAGCGTGGGGTCGAAGGGTGCTTCGACTGGAGTGCACGGCGGTTTCGCTAGACGCTGCCGATCCGCGATCGTTGAGGACGCTCCCCATTCTGGGAGCGTCCCCGACGGTGCACCCGATGAGATGGGGCCGTGCAAGGGCCGACTCTCGATCATCGAGTGGCCCAGAGAACCCAGGCAGGTCACTCATCTGTGACGCCCCTCGCGGCGCGGGCGCCGTTCTATCGTCGACCAACAGACGGCTCGTCCCGCTCCCCACTCAGGTGCTCCCGCGGAGTCATCGTCGCAGACATCCGCGCGCCCTGGAATGTGAACCGCCCCGGCTTCTTCGGAGACTCGTTTACGTGAGTCCGGCCGCTTCTGCCGGAATGTCCTGAGTGCGGTAGTACGCCGCCTCGTACTCGACGGGCGGGACGTGTCCGATCGGCTCCAGCAGCCTTCGGTTGTTGAACCAATCGATCCAGGTCAGCGTGGCGAACTCGACGTGGTCGGCGTTCCGCCACGGGCCACGGGGATGAATCAACTCGGTCTTGTACAGGCCGATCACGGTCTCGGCGAGCGCGTTGTCGTACGAGTCGCCGACGGTGCCGACCGAAGATTCGATGCCCGCGTCGGACAGGCGCTCGGTGTAGCGAATCGAGAGGTACTGGGCGGATTCAACCGGTCGTCGCAACACCTCAAGACGGAGGTGTTGTATGGGAAGGCAACCGGGGTGGATGGTGAC
>JAIEPK010000013.1 GCA_019749875.1 Candidatus Binatia bacterium
CGGCGGGCTGCGTGCGCCCGCGACGCGCGCCGACGACTTCGTCGCCGGGCGTTCGTCGTCGAACGTGCCGGAGTCGAGCTACGTGCCGGGCACGACGCCGACCGACGTCGCGGCCGTGCTCGACGCGAGCGGTCTGCCGCTCGCGTCGCGCCTGCGCACCGCCCTGCAAGTCTTTGCACGACGCATGCGCGGCTACGCCGGCGGCGATGCCGTGCTGCTCGGCGTCGAGTCGCGCACCAGCTCGCCGGTGCGCGTGCCGCGCGATCCGGAGTCGCTCGCGTCGCCGGACGTCGCGGGGCTCTATCCGTGCGGCGAGGGTGCGGGCTACGCGGGCGGCATCGTCAGCGCGGCGCTCGACGGCATGCGCGTCGCGCGCGCGATCTGCGACGCGTTCGGGGTGCTCGCGCCGGTTGCTTGACGCGGAGGGGCGTGAGCACGGATCGAGGCCGAGGCGCCGGCTGCTCGCGGCGTGCGTCCGGCAGGCCGGCTGCGAGGTCGCACCGCCGCCCGCTACTTCGTCTTCCCGCTCTTGCCCTGCTTGGCGCTGTACGGCTGAGGCTGCGCCTTCGCGTACGTCGTGCCGTTCATCACGACCTCGATCGGGATGGTCACCGCCGCGTCCGTGACGGTCGCGTCGACGAGGCCCTCGTCGGCGAGCGACGCCGCGAACGAGCCCTTGGCGAGCTTCACGGTGAGCCTCGCGTCCTGCGCGAGCACGAGGCCCTTCCTCTTCTTCACGAAGACCTGGGCCTGGTCGGTTCCGACCTTCGCCTTGCCCTTCGTGTCGAGCGTGAAGGTCTTGACGACGCCGCCGACGGACACCTGCAGCGTCGCACCGGCCGGCGAGAAGCCGTCGGGAACCGCGAGCGTGCCTTTCAGATCGATGCCGTCCATCGACGGCTTCGCGAAGTTGAGCTTGATCTGGAGCTTGGTCACGCCGGGCGGATTGCACACGCCGAGGCGGAGCCACTGCTCGTCCGTGGTGAACGGACACCTGCAGCCGAACGGTGCGGTGTAGCGAAGGTCGGGATTCGTGACAAAGAGGTCCTCCAGCGCGTAGTCGCCGTGCACGAGCGGAGGGACGCAACCGCAGGTGCCGCCGCCTTCTTCCGGACTCCATCCGCAGTTCTTCGGCGTGATGCCGTCGAGCGAGCCGCCGCCGCGCAGGCATTCGTACACGCTCGTTCCGTCCCATCTCTCGCACGGCATGTCGAAGCAGCACGGCAGGCCAGGCTGGCAGACGGCAGTCTGGCTGTTGCCGTCGAGGTCATCGAAGAGGCAAGAGCACTCGAGCAGGTAATTCTCGGTCGTACACTCGGCAGTGCAGGCGTTGATGGTCCTGCGCGACGAGCACGGAAGGTTGTCGTACGCCTGCACGCCTGCAGCGCTGATGCCGAGCAACGGCACGAGCGCGAGCCCGGCGAGGACGACGAGGTGGCGGAGGCGTCGCTGGAGGTCGGTCATGTCGTGTCTCCCGGGTGGTGAAGGGCTGGCGGCACCGTGCGCCGGATGCCGGTAGGCGTCAAGCGAATTCTCTTGCGCGAACTCTCTTGCGTCGGGACGACGCGCGTCGGAGCAGCGACCTGCCGGCGAGAGCCCGCGATCGCAAAGTGCGCGGCGATCCACTATCGGCACCCGAGAAAGGCAGGGAACGGCATGGCTCGCGAAGCGTGGATCATCGACGCGGTACGCACCCCGCGTGGCATCGGCAAACCCGGCAAGGGCGGTCTCGCCCACCTGCACCCGCAGCGACTCGGGGCGGCGGTCCTGACGGCGCTGCAGTCGCGCAACGACGTCAAGACCGAGGAGGTCGACGACGTGCTGTGGGGCTGCAGCGCGCAGGTCGGCAAGCAGGGCACCTGCATCGGCCGCATGTCCGTCCTCGACGCCGGCTGGAGCCCGCTCGCGAGCGGCATGACGCTCGACCGCTTCTGCGGCTCCGGCATCACCGTCACGAACCTCGCCGCGGCGAGCATCATGTCGGGCATGGAGGATCTGGTGGTCGCGGGTGGCGTCGAGATGATGTCGTTCACGAGCCAGCTGCCGCCGGGCATGCTCGACGCCGGCAACCTGCACCTGCGCGACCTGCACCCGCAGCCGCACCAGGGCGTGTGCGCCGACGTGATCGCGACCCTCGAGGGCGCGACGCGCGACGACGTCGACGCGATCGCGCTCGAGAGCCAGCGCCGCGCGGCGGCCGCACTCGAGGGCGGCCACTTCGCGCGCAGCGTCGTGCCGGTGCGCAACGACGACGGCAGCATGGCGCTCGAGCGCGACGAGTACCCGCGTCCGCAGACCACGCGCGAGGGGCTCGCGAAGCTCCCCACCGTGTTCTCGAGCTTCATGAACATGCCGGTGGACGCGAACGGCGAGACCTTCGCGCAGCTCGTCGGCCGCTCGTTCCCCGACCTGAAGATCAACCACGTGCACCACGCCGGCAACTCGTCGGGCGTCGTGGACGGCGCCGCGGCGCTGCTGCTCGCGTCGCCCGAGTATGCGAAGGCGCAGGGCTGGAAGCCGCGTGCGCGGGTGCGCGCGATGGCGAACGTCGCGGGCAGTCCGGAGCTGATGCTCAACGAGCCCGTGCCCGCCGCGCGGAAAGTGCTCAAGAAGGCCGGCATGTCGCTCGGCGACATCGACCTGTTCGAGATCAACGAGGCCTTCGCCGTCGTCGCGTGGAAGTTCATGCGCGACCTCGAGCTCGACCCGGCGAAGTGCAACGTGAACGGCGGCGCCATCGCGCTCGGCCACCCGATCGCCGCGACCGGATCGATCCTCATCGGAACGATCCTCGACGAGCTCGAGCGGCGCGACCTCGGCACGGGGCTCGTGACCATGTGCGCCGCGGGCGGCATGGCGCCGGCGGTGATCATCGAGCGGATCTGAGGGCTGCGTCAGCCGGCACGGGGCTGCACTTCGCGCCAGCCGTGTGATGCCGGTGTCATCAGTGATTGCATCACGATGTGCGCCATGGCAATCGTGATGCATGCGCACGACCGTGGACATCGACGAGCGCACGCTCGAACGCGCGAAGAAGCTCGCTGCGTCGACCGGGCGCACGCTCGGCGAGGTCGTGGGTGCAGCGCTGGCCGCCTATGCGGCCGGGCGTGCGGCGGCACGTGGTGGTGAGCCCTTCGAGCTCGTCGTCCGGGGTCGTCCCGGCGCGCGCTTTCCGAGCGCGTCGGAGATCGCCGAGGTCCTCGAGGACGAGGACGTCGCGGGTCTCGCGGGGCGGCGGCGTGCTTCTTCCTGACGTCAACGTCCTGATCTATGCGCATCGAGCGGAGTCTCCGGAGCACGAGCGCTACGCCGAATGGCTCCGGGGCCTCGCACAGGGCAGCGAGCCGTACGCACTCTCGGAGATCGGCCTGGCCGGCTTCGTTCGGATCGTGACGAACGCGAGGATCTGGGACGAGCCCACGACGATCGACGATGCTCTCGCCTTCGTGAAGAACCTGCGCGAACGATCGAATGCCCGATCGCTCGCTCCGGGCACGGAGAGCTGGGGGATCTTCGCGCGCCTCTGCGTCTCCGCGCGCGCGACCGGCAAGCTCGTCGCGGACGCGCATCATGCCGCCGTGGCGATCGAGCACGGCTGCGAGCTGGTGACGAGCGACGCAGACTTTGCACGATTTCCCGGGCTCCGCTGGCGCCACCCGTTCTCGGCCTGACACCATTCGGAATCGAGCGTCAGATGGAGACGCCCGTGGCGGCTCCATCCTTCGTGGTGGGCGAAGCCCATGGACACGTCAGTCCGGACGCCGCTCCTCGTCGAGCGCGCGCCGGAAGAACGGCGAGTGCTGCGCCAGCTCGCGCACGTAGGCGCGCACGTCGTCGCGCGCCTGCGGCGCGAGCTTCGCGAACGGCTTGACGTGCCGATCGGGCACGTAGCGCAGCGTGAAGTTCACGCGCCGCGTCGCGAAGCCGTCCACCGGGAACGTGAAGCGCGCGCCGAGCTTGCGGTCGACGCGCTGTACGCGGTGCAGCGTGCGGTCTTTCCACGTCTCGCCGCCGAAGATCAGCAGCGAGCCGTCGTCGAGCCACTGCTGCGCGACGATGGTCGACGGCTCGCCGCGGCGGCCGCGCGTCGTGAACTGGAACAGCGCGCGCTCGCCGAGCGAGATCGACGCGACCGGTCCTGGCTCGAAGTCGCGGTGCTCGCCGACGCGCGCGGTGTCGACGCTGCGTCCGTCCTGCACGGCGCTGCCGTAGAGGTTGATCAGGCACGTGTTGAGATGCCAGCCCTGCGGCAGGTCGGGCCCGCGGAACGACGCGCGCGTGCGCTGCTCGATGCGCTCGACCATGCGCGCGAGCACGGGCGGGAAGGGCTCCGCCGCGACGCAGCGGTCGTGGATGCCGTGCGGCGGCCGGTAGTAGTCGAGGCACGCGAACTGCCAGTTGCCGAGCCAGTACACGGGACGCAGCAGACGTCGCTGCTGGCCCGTCGCCGCGGCCTTGCGCGCGGTGAAGCGGTCCTCCCAGATCGGGTGCAAGGTCTCGAGCCACGCGACCAGCTCCGCGTGCTCGTCGGGCGCGACGAACGTCGGATCGTGGATCAGGCCCGCTGCGAGCCGCGTGCGCGCGCGGAGTTGCGGGCGCGGCGCCTGCGGCCGCGTGCCGGCGGGACGTGCGCTCATGCGCTCCCTCGTCGCTCCCGCGTCACGCTCACTCGTCCGCGAAGAGCTTCGACGGGCACGCGAGGTGGAAGCCGTCCCACGGCTTCGAGCGCTCGTGCTCGCCGAGCGGCCAGGTGCACTCCCCACGCGTCGCGTTCTCCGGTGCGCCGGGCAGCATCGCCGACAGCGGCGACGCGAGCCGTGCATTCGGCGCCGCACCGTCGACGCGCAGCGTGATCCCCGACACGAACGCCGCGGCCGGCGACAGCAGGAAGCAGATCGCCGCGGAGATCTCGGACTCCGTGCCGAGGCGCTGCAGCGGGATCGCGCGGTGCATGACCCTCAGGTGCGGCCGCATCCACTCGGGGTAGGTGTGCATGCCCGAGGACGCGATCCAGCCGGGTGCGATCGCATTGACGCGCACGCCGCTCTGGCCCCACTCGACCGCCGCGGTCTCGGTGAAGCTGACCATGCCCGCGCGCGCCGCACCCGAGTGCCCCATGCCGACCATGCTGCCGAAGAAGTCCGCGACCATGTTGACGATCGCGCCGCCGTGGTCGGACATCCACTGCGTGTAGCACTCGCGCGCGAACAGGAATCCGCCCGTCAAGTTGTTGCGCACGACCGCGTCCCAGCCGCGCTGGCTGATGGTCGCGAGCGGGGCCGCGAACTGCCCGCCGGCGTTGTTCACCAGGCCGTCGATGCGTCCCTGGCGCGCGAGCACCTGCTGCACGACGTCGCGCACCTGCGCTTCTTCCCGGATGTCGCAGGTGAACGTCAGTGCCGTGCCGCCGACCTCCGCGATCTCGGCGGCGACGTTCGCGAGCTTCGCGGCGGTGCGCCCGACGAGCACCACGGTCGCGCCGAGGTGCGCGAGCTCGTGCGCGGTGCAGCGGCCGATGCCGCTGCCGCCGCCGGTGACGATGACGGTCTGGCCCGCGAACAGGCCGGGGCGAAAGATCGAGTCGAAGGGCATGCGCTGCCGATACCATGCCGCGGGTCGCGGGTGCTCGCCCGCGGCGCCGCGAGGCGATAAGGCAGCGCCATGCGCTTCGGCCTCACCACCCCGATCGTCACGCTCACCGTCCGCGGCCACGGCGCCTGGGAGCGCGACGCCGGCCCCGACGAGCTGCGCCGCATCGCGATCGCGGCCGACACGCTGGGCTTCCACCACCTGACCTGCAGCGAGCACGTCGCGATCCCGCAGGAGGTCGTCGCGACGCGCGGCTCGCGCTACTACGACCCGCTCGCGACCTTCGGCTACCTCGCCGCGTTCACGAGTCGCATCCGCCTCGCGACGCACGTGATCGTGCTGCCGTACCACCACCCGCTCGAGGTCGCGAAGCGCTACGGCACGCTCGACGTGATCTGCGGCGGGCGCCTGATCCTCGGGGTCGGCGTCGGCAGCCTCGAGCCCGAGTTCGACCTGATCGGCGCCGACTTCGCCGGTCGCGGTGCACGCTACGAGGACGGGCTGCGCGCGCTGCGCGCGGTGCTGGGCACGCGCGAGCCCGAGTACCACGGCACGCACTACGACGTCTCGGGCTTCGTCGTCGATCCCTGCGCGCGCCAGGAGCACGTGCCGATCTGGCTCGGCGGCAAGACGCCGCGCTCCCTGCGTCGTGCGCTGCGCTTCGCCGACGGCTGGGACCCGTTCTACTTGACGGTCGACGAGCTGGGAGCGCTGCTCGAGCGGGCGCGCGCCTGGCCCGAATGGCGCGCGCGCGAGGAGCATGGCGCGAAGCTCACGCTGGTGTTCTCGCCGGACGACGTCTTCGACGTCGCCGTGCCCGAGCAGCGCACGCGGATGACGGCACTGCTGCGCCGCTACGCGGCGATCGGCACCGACGTGCTGACGCTGCGCTTCCACAGCGCGAGCTGCGAGCATCTGCTCGAGCAGCTCGAGATCTTCGCGCGCGAGATCGCGCCCGAGTTCGGGTGATCCGACGACCGGGTGAATCGGCGGTCGTGCGCGCTCGCTTCGGGCGGCGTGCGCGGATCGCGATGGACTCAGGGCGTGCGGCGGCGCTCGCTCCAGCGCCGCGCCCACGCGATCGCGGGCTCCTCGACGTAGCGCCGTGACAGCCAGCCGAGCAGCAGGCTCGCCGGGATCACCAGCAGCAGCATGAGCACGAAGCTCGCGTCACCTTTGTCGCGCACCACGTGCAGATGCCGCCGAGCGACCAGGATGAGCGGCTGGTGCCAGAGGAACACGCCGTAGGACACGTCGCCGAGCCAGCGCATCGCGCCGCGCGCCAGCAGCGCCAGTGGGCCCACGGGCGCGATCGCGGCGAGCGCCAGCAGCAGCGCGAACACCAGCGCCGGGGCGATCTCCTGCAGCTGGCGCGCCATGGTCAGCGAGCGCCCCATGCCGTGTCCGTGCACCACCAGTGACCAGGCGAGGACGCCGCACAGCAGCGTCGCGAGCACGGCGGTGGCCGGTGCGGGAAGCCGCCACAGGCGCTCGCGCACGACGCGGACGTAGGTCATCGCCGCGGCCATGCCGAACGCGAAGTGGCCGAGGTAGGCGGGAAACTGGTCGAGCAGGCGCGGTGCTGCGGCGGCGTTGCTGGTCGACGAGAGCAGCGCCGGCGCGGTGAGCGCGAGCGCACGCCACACGACGCTCGCCACGACCGCGAGCACGACCGCACGCAGCGGGCGGCGGAAGAACGCTGCCGCCACCAGCGGCAGCGTCAAGTAGAACAGCGCCTCGACCGACAGCGACCACACCACGCCGTTCACGCCGAAGCCCATGACGTTGCCCCAGAAGCCCGCGGCGCGCGCGAGCGACGCCGGCAGCTCGTGCTGCAGGAAGAGCAGGTGCGCGACGATGACGATCCAGCCGCCCAGCGTCGTGAACGGCAGCGGAAAGCCCGTCAGCCAGCGGACCGTGAACGCCTGGATCAGGAGGCTCGCGTAGTAGGCCGGCACGATGCGCGCGATGCGACGCACGAGGTAGGCGCGCACGTCGCCGAAGACGCCGCCGTGCCGGACCACCGGCAGGAAGAGCACGAAGCCGCTGATGACGAAGAAGAAGTCGACGCCGCGTCCGAAGGCGGCGACCAGCGCGCGCAGGTCGCCGCCGCCGAGCGGCGCGTCGGTGAACACCCAGCAGTGGAAGATCGCGACCAGGAGGGCGGCGAGCCCGCGCAGACCGTCGATCGCGGGAACCACGGCGGGTGCCTCGGGGCGCGCAGGTGCGACCGGCGCGACGGGGGCTGTACGGAGCGAGGAAGTCATCGTGGGCGGAGCGTCCGCCAGGCTAGCCGTCGCGCCGGGCTCGCGGCAATGCTCGACGCGGACGCCACGGCTCGATCCTGAGCGGAGCTGGCGGTCGCGCTTCGCTCGCGCGGCTGCGTCGCGCGGGATCGGATCGACGTGGAACCTCGGCCGGCACGCGCGCGGCCGTATTCTCGTTGCGTGGCATCGTGCGGCGCTCTACAGGGGGAAACTCGCGCCGCTCCGTCGGTCGTCCCCATGTGGTTTGCCAACGCAGGTTCCCCGAGCGGCCCCGATGCCGAACGCGGAGCTGGGCGCGCGCTGCGATCGCGCCGCCGGCTCGTCGGTGTGCTTCTCCGGCTGGCGGCGAGCGTGCTGCTGTCGCTCGTCGCGGTCGAGGTCGCCGCGCGTCTGGCGGGATTGCGCCCGAAGGACGAGCTCGCAGCGAACCCGAACGAGCCGATCCTGCACGCGCCGGATCCGCTGCTCGGCTGGAAGACCGTTCCGGGTTCGTACGTGATCCCGCCGTACGCTCCGGAAGGGGCACCGGCGCGGGTCACGATCTGGCCGGACGGATCTCGCGCGACGGCGGACGTGCCGCGTACGTCCGGCAGCGAGCTGCTGCTCGTCGGCTGCTCGTTCGCGTTCGGCTGGCCGATCTCGGACCAGGAGACCATGGCGTGGCGCCTGCAGGCAGGCCATCCCGAGCTCCGCATCGTCAATCACGCGGTCAAGGCGTACGGGACCTTGCAGGCCCTGATGCTGCTCGAGCAGCTGTTCGCCGCGGGCGAGCGTCCCACGCGCGTCGTGTACGGCTTTCACCAGTCGCACGAGGACCGCAACGTCGCGGCACCTCGCTGGCTCGCCATGCTCGAGCGCTTCTCGCGCACCGGCGGGATCACGCTGCCGTACGCCTCCCTGCGCCCCGACGGCAGCATCGAGCGCCATCCGCCCGAGCGCTATCCGACGCTGCCGCTGCGCGGCACGCTCGCGTCGGTCGCCTACGTCGAGGATCTCCTCGTCCGCCCAGCGAAGCTGCGCGTGCTCGGCAAGCGGCGCGTGACCGAGCAGCTCATCCTCGCGATGCGCGATCTGTGCGTGCGCCACGGCGTCCGCTTCGACGTGGTGCTGTTGCAGGCGTCGGCCGAGGCGCGCAGCGCGTACGGACGCTTCTTCGCGCGCGAGAAGATCGCGTACGCCGACTGCGTGGTGCCCATCCCGCCCGAGCTGCGCGTGCCGGGCGAGGGGCATCCGGGGCCGGTGATTCACGAGAGCTGGACGGCGTGCGTCGAGAACCGCCTGCTCCGAACGGGGGCCTGACGGAAGACCTCGAGAGTGTGCGCGAGCGAGCCGTCGCGGCGGGTGCGGCAGGGCGTCGCGCGTGTGCTTGCCCACCGGCGCTCGCCCGGTAATACGTCGGGGCGATGGAAATCACGTTCACGCCCGAGGAAGAGCGCTTCCGCGCCCGCGCCCGCGAGTGGATCGAGGCCAACAAGCCGACCGATCCGCCGATCGAGAACGATCTCAAGGCCCGCCGCGACTTCGACCTCGCGTGGCAGAACAAGATGTACGAGGCCGGCTGGGCCGGCATCTCGTGGCCGAAGGAGTACGGCGGACGCGGCGCGTCGTTGATGGAGCAGCTGATCTGGTACGAGGAGTTCGCCTCGGCTGGTGCGCACGAGCCCTCGACGCTCTTCGTCGGCCTGAACCACGGTGGTCCGACGCTGATCGCATGCGGCAGCGAGGCGCAGAAGTCGTTCCACCTGCCGCGCATCCTGCGCGGGGAAACCGTCTGGTGCCAAGGGTTCTCCGAGCCCGGCGCCGGCTCCGATCTCGGCGGTCTCTCGACGCGCGCGGTCCTCGACGGCGACGATCTCGTCGTGACGGGCCAGAAGATCTGGACCAGCTTCGCGAACATCGCCGAGTTTCAAGAGCTGCTGGTGCGCACCGACCCCGATGCGCCCAAGCACAAGGGCATCAGCTGGGTGATCTGCCCGATGGATGCGAAGGGCATCGACATCCGCCCGATCCGGACGATGGCCGGCCACCAGGACTTCTGCGAGGTGTTCTACGACGAGGTGCGCATCCCGCGCGCCAACGTCGTCGGACAGATCAACGACGGCTGGCGTGTCGCGATGTCGACCTTGAGCTTCGAGCGCGGCACGGCATTCCTGTCCGAGCAGGTGCGCTTGACGCGCATGGTCGGCGAGCTGATCGAGCTCGCGAAGCAGACGCCGCTCGGCGGTGCCGCGGCGAGTGCCGGCGACCGTACCAAGCGCACCATCGACGACTCGGACATCGGCCGCCGGCTCGCGCAGATGCGTGCCGAGGTCGAGGCGCTGCGCGCGATGACCTACCGCAGCGTGAGCCGTACCGCGCGCACCGGCGTGCCGAGCAGCGAGGCGTCGCTGATCCGCATCTTCTTCTCCGAGCTGCAGCAGCGCGTGCACGCGCTCGCGATGGAGATCCTCGGGCCGCAGATCCTCGAGTGGGACGCCGACGAGCAGCCGATCACCACGGCGCTCGGCACCAAGCGGCGCCGTATCCGCGAGACGTGGGTGTTCCGCTGGCTGCTGTCGTTCGCCTCGACCATCGCCGCCGGCTCGAAGGACATCCAGCGCAACATCATCGGCGAGCGCGTGCTCGGCCTGCCGCGCTGAGCGTGCTTGCGCAGCCGTGAGCCTCTTCTCGACCTCTCTCGCCGAAGGACTTCATCCATGGACCTGATGCTCAGCGCGGACCAGGAGGCCATCCAGGCGTCCGTCCGATCGTTCCTCGACGACGAGCTGCCGATGGCGCGTGTGCGCGAGATCGCGCAGGGCGGCGCAAAGGCCCTGTCGCCGCTGTGGCGTGCGGCCGGCGCCCTCGGCTTCTTCGGCCTCGCCGTGCCCGAAGCCGCGGGCGGCGCCGGCTACGCGATCACCGAGGAGATGGTCCTGTTCGAGGAGCTCGGTCGCGTGCTCGCGCCGGGGCCGTGGCTCGGCTCGGTGCTCGCGGCGCATGCGCTCGCCACCGCCGGCAACCCGCACGCCGACCTCGCGCGCATCGTCGCTGGCGAGCAGCAGGTCGCGATCGTCGACGCGACGAGTGCCGCGAGCTCGATCGTGGTGCGCGGCAACGAGGTGTCGGGCGAGAGCGGCTACGTCGCGGACGGCGACGCGGACACCGCGTTTCTCGTCGTCGCACCGAGCGCGATCCTCTACGTCGCGTCAGGCTCCGGCGCACAGGTCGAACGACGCCCGAGCATGGACCCGACGCGCGCGATCGCGGTGGTGCGTTTCGCGGGCGTGCGCGGCGCGGTGATCGCCGAAGGTTCCGATGCGGTCGCGGCGCTGCTGCGCCGGGCGACGCTCCTGTCGTGCGCGGAGGCCGTCGGCGGGATCCAGCGCACCGTCGACATGTCGGTCGAGTACGGCAAGGTCCGCAAGCAGTTCGACAAGCCGATCGGCTCGTTCCAGGCCGTCAAGCACCGCTGTGCCGACATGGCGGTGCGCGCCGAGGTCGCGCGCTCGGCGACGACGTATGCCATCGTCTCGGTGCGCGACGGTACGGCCGATCAGGACTTCCAGGTGTCGGTCGCGAAGATCCTCGCCTCAGGCGCGTACGTGCAGAACGCCGCCGACAACGTCCAGAACCACGGCGGCATGGGCTTCACCTGGGAGTGCGACGCGCACCTCTTCGTCAAGCGCGCACGTAGCTTCGAGGCCGCGTTCGGCTCGAGGCTGGCCAGGCTCGACCAGCTCGCCGAGAGCTTCCGAGGCGCGTAGTCCGGACCGATCCTGCCTCCGGCAGGAATGCCGGGGCAAGGATCGGATCGGCCGCGAGCTTGTCGATCAGCAGCGCGCGCAGCTTCGCGAGGTCGCGCTGCGCGCGGGTGCGCGCGTCCACGGTGGCCTCGTGTGGGCGGGCCGAGACCACCGTGAAGCGTGCGCTGGGCGAAGGTGCCCCGGGTTTCCTGTCGGCGCCGCTCTTCAAGCGGCCACCGTGCGGCGTGCGGCGCGTACCTCGCCGGACGCGAGATCAAGGTAGGTTCCCTGCGCGATCTCGACGCGCGTCGGCAGCTCCGGCGCGATCACGCGGCCGAGGCCGAACGGCCGCAGGTCCCACGCCTTCTCGCGCGCACCGAACGGCATCTGCACCCGCACCCGCTTCGCGAAACCGACCCTTCTCAGCTCGTTCATGGCTGTCTCTCCCCGCGCGGACCCACCTTCGACCGCGCGCCGGGAGCTTTTGCAGCGCGCGTGCCACGAGCCGGGAGGCACGGACGGACGGGCGCTTTTCCGCGCTCGGCCGCAGCCGGCATGGACGCCTCCCGCAAAGCCGCCATGCGACCCTCCCCATCGTGCTTGCGCGCCCGCCAGACCGCGCGCCGCCCTGACGTCATTGCAGTCCCCCGAAACGCAGAAGGCCCCCACGCTTGAAGCGTGGGGGCCTTCGATCGGCAGCGCGGGCGTCATCCACCCACGTCACGTCCCAACCCGGGCCACCGACATCATCCGCTCGCCGATCGGACGTCCGCGATCACGTCCTTCCCGACCGGCACGGTCCCCTCTGCAAGTGCGAGGGCGAAGCCCGAAGCACGCAGCGGCCGAGCGAAGCGAGCGGGGAAAGGGAGGCTCCAGCGGGCTTCGCCCGCTGGAGGGAAAGGGGCGGCGCCCCTTTCCTAGTAAGAAAAGGCTACGCCGGCCTTGCCGACGAAGAAGCCACCGTCGCCGCGGTTCACGTCCGCCAGCGTCGCGCTCAGCGCGAGGTAGTCGACGCTCGCGCTCGCGGTCCAGGTGCCGTAGTCGCTCGAGATGAACGCCAGCGGCACGCTCGCCGCGAGACCAACGTCGAAGTAGCCGAACGTCTGGTCGCGACCGCCGGGGCCCTCGTCGTAGTAGTTGTCGAGCGACAGGCCGACGCTCAGCGGCAGGGCCAGGGTGAGCGGGTACTCGTCCTCCTCGAAGAGCACCATGCTCGGCTTCCCGCCGATGCCGACGAAGATGCCTTCCTGATTGACGTCACCGAACGCCGTGCTGTCGACCTCGAACGCGAACAGCACCGACGGGTTGAGCGCGAACGGCCCGAGCAGCTCGGAGTCGTTGAACGTCGTCGTCCAGTCGAGCTCCTGGGTCACGCTGTAGACGCCGTTCGGGAAGGTGTACGCGGCGTACGTGAGGTTGGTCGACATGAAGCCCCAGAGGCCCATGGTCAGACCGACCAGCACGTCCGACTCGTACCAGTTGACGGGCGCGGAGATGGCACCGGTCTGGTTGCTCTGGATGCTGTTCCAGGAACCGAGCGACAGATCGATGTTGTCGATCACGCCGTAGCCGACGTTCTCGGCGAGCTTGAACGTCACACCGCCGTAGGGCTGCCAGATGAAGCCGTCACGCTCTTGCAGGATGCCACGGAAGAAGTAGGCGGTGGTGAAGTCCGAGCCGATGCTGAACGCCACCTTGCCGTTGTTGGTGGCCGGGGGCTCGGCGGTGGTTCCAGCGTCGCTGCCGGCCTCCACGGTGCCGGCCGGTGCCGGCTCCTCGCCCCAGGCAGCGAGCGGCGTGGCTGCCAGGCACATCGTCAATGCCAGGCTCTTGCAGAGCGCACCACGTGCGCGCGGATGGGTCGCAAACATCGTCTCTCCTCTCTCAAGAAGGGCTAGGTACGGACGCGCCACGTCCGCAGGGGTCGGGCGCGGCAGGGGAGCAACGTGCATGCCGCAATCGATGGCGGGATTTGCGCGCAGTTCCGTGCGCGGCCCGTGATCGCCTGCATCCCGCGTGGGCAATGCCCGTTCACTGGGCAGCAGCGGCTCCCGGCGACGCCTTCAAGAGCCGAACGAGCGCCGGTAGGCGCGCCAGCCGCCGTGCCGCGTGATCTCGGCGGCGCCGTCCAGCGCCCAGGGCTCGCACACGAAGCCCTTCACGACCGCGCCGTCCGCCAGCACGACGCTGCCGATCGCGAGCGGCGGCGGCACCAGCGCCGTGATCTCCCCGAACTTGGTGCTTGATAAGCGCCACACCTCGACCTCGATGCCCGGCCCGGCGAATCCGGGTGTGCGCACCAGCCCGGGCTTTGCGAGCTCCGTCCCGGCGAGGGCGAACAGGCGGTAGTCGGACGCGGTGCGCGTGGCGGCGACGAGCTGCGCGCCGCGCTCCGCGAGCTGGTGATGCAGCGGCTCGCCGCGCAGGTGCGCGCCGACCACCGCCAGATCCACCGCGCCGTCCACGACGCCGCCGCGCGGGTGCCCGTCGGGCAGCGGCGCGCGGGCGATCCCGAAGCTCGGCGCGAGCGCGCGGTGCAGGCCGTCGGCGAGCACCGCCAGGTCGTCGTCGTGGAACGCGGGCGCGACCAGGGTCACGCCGAACGGCAGCCCGCGCGGCGTGAAGCCCGCCGGGACCGCCACCGCGCAGCAGTCGAGCAGGTTCACGAAGTTGGTGTAGGTCCCGAGCTGCGCATTGAGCTTGAGCGGCTCCGCGAGCACGTCGGCCACGCGATAGATGGTCGGCACGGTCGGCAGCAGCAGCGCGTCCACGCCCGCCCAGGTGATCGCCGAGCGGCGGCGCAGCGCCTCGAGCGCGTGCATGGCGCGGAAGGCGTCGGCGCCGCCGTGCCGGCGCGCGTCGAGCAGGATCGCGCGCAGCGCGGGCTC
>JAIEPK010000298.1 GCA_019749875.1 Candidatus Binatia bacterium
TGGCGAAGGATCGCGTCGGACGTCCGGCGCGCGTGCTCGGGGCGCGGCGCGGCCGCGGCGGCCGGCTGCGCCTGCCCGGCAGCGATCGCGGCCAGTCCTTCGTGGTGCGCTTCCTCGAGATCGACCCGTCGCCGCAGAATCTGCTGGCGCTCGGGGTGGCGCTCGACCTGGTCGGCGCCGATCCGGACAGCACGCTCTTCCAGGCGGTACGCGAGCACCACGGGCTCGGCTACGAGGTGTCGGCGGAGCTCGAGTGGGGCGGCGGCTGGGCGGCCGCGGTGCTCTCGGCGAGCGCGGGCCCGGGACGCGCGGAACGTCTCGCGCGCATCATCGACGAGGTCCTGCAGCGGACGGCGCGGGAGGGATTCGCCGCCGGCGATCTGGCGCGCGCGCGCAAGAAGCGGCGCTTCGGCTACGAGATCCTCAAGGAGCGCCGCCTCGACCGTGCGCTCGCGCGCGCCGACTCGGCGGCGACCGGCTTTCCCTCGATCGAGGAGTCGGAGCGCATCGTCGCCGCCCTCGACGACGGCGCCATCCATTCTGCATGGCGCCGCGCCGTCGCGGGACGGAGCCTGGTGGCCGCGCTGGGCGATTAGCCGCCATCCCCGGGGCCTGCTAGGAGCAGGCAAACTGCGCTGCTTCCAGGGAAGGAGGCACCGCGACCGGGAACTTTTGGGAGGAAACGAATGCAGCTCGCGGTCTTCATCGACTTCGACAACATCGAGATCGGAGTCAAGACCACCCTCAACAACGAGCTGGACATCTCGCTGGTGCTGGACGCGCTCAAGGAGCGCGGCGACGTCGTCTCGAAGAGCGCGTACGGGGACTGGGCGCGGTCCGGCATGCACAGCCGGAGCATGACCGAGCATGCGGTGCACATGGTGCAGCGCAACGTGACCCCGCGCGGCGACAAGAACGGTGCGGACATCAACCTCGTGGTCGACGCGATGGAGATGTGCTTCACGCGTCCGCACATCGATGGCTTCGCCATCGTGGGCGGCGACTCCGACTTCATCGCGCTGGTCGAGAAGCTCAAGCAGTTCGGCAAGCGAGTCTACGTGGTCGGCGGCCGCTCGTTCACCAGCGGCATCCTGCAGCGCAACTGCCACGAGTTCATCGCCTACGAGAACTTGCTCGGCGGGCGCTCGCGTGGCGGTGACCGCCAGCAGAGCCGGGGCTCCGCGCCCGCGGCCGGACGGCTGTCGATCGAGCACGGCTTCGCGCAGGTCCAGCGCGCACTCAAGATCCTCGCCGATCGTGGCGTCGAGCCGCAGCTGGGGCCGCTCAAGAGCACGCTTCTGCAGCTCGACTCGACGTTCAGCGAGCGCGACTACGGAACGTCGTCGTTCCGCGAGTTCATCCAGCGGCTCGCCGACAAGCACCACCTGAACCTTCGTCGGATCGACAACGGCTACGTCGTCGAGCTGAACGGTGATGGTCCGCGCACGAAGGCGGATGGTGACGAGGCGCCCGGCGAGGTGGCCGCGACCGCGGAGGCCGAGGTCGCGCCGCCGCGCGCGGAGTCGACACCGGCGGCGGGCGGCAAGCCTCCGGAGGAGGCGCTGGCCTTGCTCCGGACCGCGCTCGAGAAGCTCGGCGAGCAGCGCTCCGGCAAGCCGCTGTACGTCCGACACCTCGCGCAGGGTCTGCGCGCGGTCGATCCGGACTTCGACGAGACCGCCTACGGGTTCCGCACGCTCACCGAGCTCATGCACCTGGGGCAGCGCGAGGGCCTGCTGCGCATGCAGCGCGACCGGCAGGGTGCGTGGCGCGTGACTCCGACCACCGGGACCGAGGGTGCGACCACGCCGGCCGAGGTCGGCTGGACGCAGAGCGCGGTCGCCCGTTACGTCGAGGAGACGGAGCGGGGCGTGGCCGCCCCGGCCGACGGCTCGGGTGAGCCGACCGGCGAGGTCGAGACGTCGCCGTCGTCGCTCGCCGAGCCTCGCGACGACGCGCCGGCGCACCACGGCGCCGACCTGCCGGTTGACGGGCCCGAGTCGGCAGGCGCGCAGGGCGCGGACGACGAGGGTGGCGAGGTGGCCGCATCGGAAGCCGGGACGCCGGCACCGAAGCGCCGTCGCAGCTCGGGAACGTCGCGCTCCCGATCCACCGCCTCCCGCGCCAAGACCACCCCGCGTGCGAGCAAGCCGCGCGCGAGCGGCACCCGCAAGAAGACCACGAAGGAAGCGAGCGACGCCGAGTGAAGCGGCGCGGCGACCCGGCTCCGCATGGTGGCCGGGTCGCCGCACCGCTCGCGGCCTGTCCAGCGGGCCCGGTGCCGTCGCTCAGGGCATGCCGAGCAGCTCGGCGATGTCGCCCTCGGTGAGCTGCTTCAGCCACCCGCGGTCGTCGTCGATCACCGAGCTCGCCAGCGCACGCTTCTGCCGCTTCAGGCGGAGGATCGCCTCCTCGATCGTCCCGGCCGCGATGATGCGGTAGACCGAGACGGTCTTGCGCTGGCCGATGCGGTGCGCGCGATCGGTCGCCTGCTCCTCGACCGCCGGGTTCCACCACGGATCGAGGTGGATCACGACGTCCGCCGCCGTGAGATTGACGCCGGTGCCACCGGCCCGCAGGCTCAGCAGGAACAGCGGCATCGTGCCGTCGGTGAAGCTGCGCAGCGCGGCCGCACGATCGCGCGTGCGGCCGTCGAGGTAGGCATACGCGATGCCGCGCTGGTCGAGGTCGGCGCGCAGCAGCGTCAGCAGCTCGACGAACTGGCTGAACACCAGTGCGCGCCGGCCGCTCGCGATGACCTCGGAGACCAGCTCGCGGAACGCCTCCAGCTTCGCGGAGTCCTGCGGCTTGTAGCGCGGGTCGACGAGCCGCGGGTCGCACGCCATCTGCCGCAGGCGCAGCAGCGCGGTCAACACCACCATGCGGTTGCGCTCGAAGCCGTCCTGCGCGAGGCGGCGCGCGAGATCCTCGCGCGTCGCGCTCACCAGCGCCGCGTAGGCGCGGTGCTGCGCCGGCGTCAGGTCGACGATGACGTCGGTCTCGATCTTCGGCGGCAGGTCGCTCTCGACCTCGGCCTTGTTGCGCCGCAGGACGAACGGTCGGATGCGTGCACGCAGCGCGGCGGCCTCGTCGAATGCCGCCTCGGCGAGCCAGCGCTCGTCTGGCGCTGCGCTCTCGAGCTCCGGATCGACGTCGACCGCGGTGGGGACACCGGCGAGGGCCGCGACGACCGGCCGCTCGTAGCGGTGCGAGAAGCTGCGCCAGCTGCCGAGCATGCCGGGGTTCACGAAGTCGAGGATCGACCACAGCTCGAGCAGGCGGTTCTCGATCGGCGTGCCGGTGAGCGCGAGCCGGGCGTCGGCGAGCAGCGACTTTGCGGCCGCCGTGGTCGCGGCGGCGTGGTTCTTGATCTGCTGTGCCTCGTCGAGGATCACGTAGCGGAAGCGGATGTCGCGCAGACGCTCGACGTCGCGCCGCAGCAGGGCGTAGGTGGTGACGACGAGATCCGCGTCCGGCACGTCCTCGTACTGCGCGTGACGGCCGAGCCCGTGCAGCAGGATGCACTTCATCCCGGGCACGAAACGCTCCGCCTCGCGGATCCAGTTCGGTGCGACCGACGTGGGAGCGACGACGAGGCTCGGCATGCGCCCGTCGCGCGCGCGGCGCCACTCCAGCACCGCGAGCGTCTGGATCGTCTTGCCGAGGCCCATGTCGTCGGCGAGGATGCCGCCCGCGCCGAGCTCCGAGAGAAACTGCAGCCACGCGACGCCGACCTTCTGGTAGCTGCGCAGGTCACCGACGAGGCCGGGGATCGCCTCGGGCTCGGCACTCGCCGCGAGCTCGCGCAGACGGTGCGTCCAGCCGGAGAGACGTTCGTCGAGGGTCACGTGGTCGGCGAGCTCGCTCCACGACGCGACCTCGCCCAGCACGTGGCGCGGCAGCTCGGCGCTCGGCGCGGTGCCGAGCGTGTCGTGCGTCGCCGAGACCAGCGCCGCGACGCGCTGCGAGAGCTCGGCGACGCTGCCGTCGGTGAGGCGCACCCAGCGCCGCTTCGCGGCCAGCGCCTGACGGATCTCGTCGACGTCGGCGGGAATCCCGTCGGCTGCGTAGCGCAGGTCGACGAGGATCGTGCTGCGCGGCGCGACCTCGGCCTCGAGTGCCGCTGCGATCGGCGCCCGAGCGGTCACGTTGCGCAGCGAGGGCGGTACGACGACCTCCGACAGCGTGCCGGTCGCGGAGGCCTCGGCGACCAGACGCGGCAGATCGCGCGTCCAGAAGAACACGGCGTCGTCGCCGGTGGCACGCCACGTCGACGCGTCGGTCTCGTCGGGTGCGCTGCGCCGGCCACGGCCGCGTCGCGCCGCGAGCTTCAGCACGGTACCCGCGAGCAGATCGAGGGCCGCGCGCTCGTGCTCCGCGTTGCGCTCGTGCTGCTCGATGGTGGCCACGGTCTGCGGCGTGAGCACGACGTGACGCTCGCCGTAGACCGCCTCCAGCGTGGCCTCGACCGAGAACGTCGCGCCGGTCACGCGCAGGACGACACGCGGCGACGGCAGGGGAGGCAGGCCGAGCTCGGCGCGCGTCGGCAGCGCGATCCCCTCGCTCTGGAAGTGCTCGTGCAGCAGGGCAGGGAGACGCTGCAGCTCGGCGTGCTCGACCAGAACGCGCGGGTGCGTCGCGAGACGCGCGAGCGCGATCGGCCCGACGTCGCTCGCGACGCGCGCGAAGCAGCGCGCCTCGACGAAGTAGACCCAGCTCGCGGAGCCGCGCAGCAGGATGGCGTCGTCGAACGGCACCGGCGCGCTCTCGGCCACGACACCGGCGCCGCGCGCGGGACGCCACGTCGCCTCGAGGACGTGCATGCCTTCGCGGCCGCCCTTCGTGCCGTCGTCCGGCGGCAGCCCGAGCAACGCACGGAAGCCGGCCAGATCGAGCTGCGCACGTTCCTCCGCGTTGTACTCGAGCCAGGCGAGGCGCAGCTTGAGCTGCGTCTCCTCGAGCTCCGCGGCGCGCATCTCGAGCAGCGCGTTGCGCCGCACGTCGTCTTCGCTGGCGGAGCGCAGGTGCAGCGCGGGGCGAACCGGCTCGTGCAGGACGGAGAGCACGTCGCGGCCCGCGGCATCGTGCAGCAGCGCACCAACCTCGGCGACGCGGTCGAGAAAGACGCCTGCTTGATCGCCGCTGGCGACGAACTCCCGGGCGCCGTCGGGGGCACGCGACAGCGGCTCGAAGAGGCGCCACTCGTGCGCCGGCAGACGGCGTCCCTCGAGGTCGTCCGGCCCGAACGGCGTGCGCTCCCCCGCCGGCAGCACGCGCACGCGTAGCGACGGCCGCGCGCCGGTGAAATCCTCCTCCTCGTCGCCGCGCGCGACGTCGACCAGGAACGACGCCGCGCCGAGCGGACGCAAGGCGCCGCGCCGACGCCAAGCCGCGAAGGTCGTGTCGAGCAGACCTGCGCGCCGCGGGCTCGCGGCGCGGGCCGCCTCGAGGTCGACACCGTGCTTGCGGGCGACGTTCAGCGCGCGCGGCAGATCGGGAACGGGCACGTCGGTGTCGCGCGCCGCGGCTTCCGCCTGGCGGACCAGACGCTCGCGCAGCGCCGGCGACGACGCCAGCTCGAGCAGCAGTCCCGCGACGTGATCACAGGGCGGCTCGTGTACGAACGCGTGGCACGTGCACAGGCAGGCGAGCTCGCCGGATCGGGCGCGGCCCACGCTCGCGCGCACGTCGCCGGCGTCGGTCCGCATCCGCGCATGCACGATCTGGTCGCGCAGCGTGCCCGGCTCACCCACCACGTGGGCGCTGTGCCCGTTGGCCGGTGCATCGCGGCCGAGCATGCGCAGGGCGCCGTCCCGCTCGAGATCGAGAAGCCACGACCCGAGCGGACTCAGGTCGGCGGTCGTCGCTGCGCACGTCATCGAACCTGAAACGCTATCCCGCAGACCCTCTTCAAGCAACGAACGAGTCGGCGCGTGGCGCACGCAGTGGGCGGCCCTCGAGCGACGTGCGCACGCTTTGCGCGCGCACGAGCGCACGCTATGCGTGCCGGGGAGCGCATGACCCGATTCGCGGCGCATCGCCGGCATGCGGGACGAAAGGGAGACGAGCCAGATGACCGAAATCCGCTTCGACGACATCGAAGGGCTGCAGAAGCAGATCAAGGACGAGTACAGCCCCTGGGGTCCCGAGCAGCAGGTGACGCAGGAGATGATCAACGGATTCGCCGAGCTCACCGGCGATCACCAGTGGATTCACGTCGACGTCGAGCGCTGCAAGCGCGAGAGCCCGTTCGGCGGACCGATCGCGCACGGCTTCCTGACCCTGAGCCTGCTGCCGAAGCTGCGCGCGCGCAGCGACTTCGCGATCGTCGGCGCAGGCAACGCGGTCAACTATGGTGCCAACAAGCTGCGCTTTCTGGCGCCCGTGCCGGCGGGGGCGAAGCTGCACGCGCGGTCACGGTTGATGAACGTCGAGGCCAAGCCGAAGGGCACGCTCGTGACGCAGGAGATCCAGGTCGGCATCGTCGGCCAGGAGACGCCCGCGCTCCTGTACGAGATGGTGGTGCTCTACAACCCGCCCCGGAAGTAACGATCGCGGCGGCGCGGGGGCAGGGCCCGCGGCCGGCGGGTCGGGATCGTCCGCGGGCCGCTCGCTTGCACGAGGCGGAGGTCGAAGCGATGATCGGAGAGCGGGCAAGAGGCCCGCGTCTGGCTCAGTCGGCAGCATCGTGCAGCGGTGCGACGGCAGGGGGTATGCGATGAGAAACGTGCGTTGGCTCCTCTCGGGTCTGCTGATGCTGGCCCTCCTGGTGGTGGCGGGACAGGCTGCCGCGGAGCCGATCGAGCGCGTCGATGCCAAGCGCGTCTGCATGATCACCAACGCCGTCTTTCCCAAGGACCAGATCCCGGTCCAGGTGGACGGCAAGACCTACTTCGGCTGCTGCGAGATGTGTAAGGGCAAGCTTGCCTCCGATGCGGCCGCACGAACGGCCACCGATCCGATCTCGGGCAAGCCGGTGGACAAGGCCAAGGCCGTGATCGGAGCGACCCCGGACGGCAAGGTCCTCTACTTCGAGAGCGACAGCACCTTCACCCAGTACAAGAATCGCGCGTGAGCGAGCGCGTTCCCTTCGAGCATCACGAGTTCAACGTCCTGGTGCGGGATCTGGACCCCCAGGGCCACGTGGCCAACCACGTGTACGTCGCCTATCTGTCCGAGGCGCGCGCGCGGTTCATGCGCGCGTTCGAGAGCGGTGAGACGGCCTTCCGGCCTTCGGTGGTGGCGGAGATGCGCTGCCGGTACCGCAGCCCGCTGCTCGCCTGGGAGATGTTTCGCGTGCGCGTGCGCATCGCCCGCGTCGGACGCACCAGCGTCGGGTTCGCCTACGAGGTGCGCACCGCGGACCGGCTGATCGCCGAGGGCGACAGCGTCGAGGTCCTCGTCGACCCGGAGAGCCGGCGTCCGCGCGAGATCCCGGCGGCGCTGCGGTCCCGCCTGGAGCATCTGATCGCGACGTACGACGAGCGCGAGCCGACGTCACCGCACTCCACTGGAGAGAGAACGAGGCAAGATGGAATCTCACCAAGGTCGTAGCGGTCCCGGTCAACCGGAGGAGCCCGGCGAGGCGGGTCGCGAGCAGGGCCTCGACGATGAGTGGGCGATGGCGATCCAGGACGTGGTGCCGCTCAAAGATCGGGGCGCGGTCGAGAGCGACGACGAGGAGGCCTCGCCGCAAGGTGCGCTCGCCGATCGTCTGAAGTCGCGTCGTGAGCCCACCGTGCCGCTCGAGTCCGATGGCGCTCTGCCGGCGATCGATCGGCGCACCGCGGAGCGACTGCGTCGCGGCCAGATCGCGATCGAGGCGCAGATCGACCTGCACGGGCTCACCCAGGACGAGGCCTTCACCGCGATCCAGGACTTTCTCGCTGAAAGCCTCCAGGCGGGGCGGCGCTGCGTGCTGGTGATCACCGGGAAGGGCACCGCGCGCGACGGCGGCGGCGTGCTGCGGTCTTCCGTGCCGCGCTGGCTCACGGAGGGCATCTACCGGCAGCATCTGATCGGGATCGCGGTCGCGTTCCCGCAGCACGGCGGCGACGGCGCGCTCTACGTCCTGCTGCGGCGGCTGCGCGACCAGGGGGTGTGACGGCGGATCCGGAAGCGGCGTCGGGGCTCGAGCCGGCGGCGGCCGGCACGCCGCGCGCGCAGCGCGAGCTGCGCGAGTTCGTCCGCCTGCAGGAGCAACGCCGCCGCCACCTGCCGCGTGCGCTGCTGGTCGGCGTGCTCGCGGGGCTCGTCGCGGTGGCGTTCGGGCATGCGCTCGAGCTGTCGGAGCAGCTGCGCGGTGAGCTGATCGCGTGGGCAGCACGCTTCGGCGACCTGGGCGTCCTCGTGCCGGTGCTGCTCGGCGCCGTGACCGCCGGGATCGCGGTCACACTGGTGGCGCGCCTCGCACCCGAGGCGAGCGGCAGCGGTATTCCGCACCTGAAGGCCGTGCTGCACCGCCTGCGTGCGCTCCGCTGGCGCGTCGTGCTGCCCGTCAAGTTCGTCGGCGGCGTGATCGGCATCGGCGGCGGGCTGGCGCTCGGCCGCGAGGGGCCGACCGTCCAGATGGGTGGCGCGGTCGGCCAGATGGTCGGCGGATGGTTTCGCTGCTCGCCGCGCGAGCGCCTGACGCTGATCGCGGCCGGCGCCGGCGCCGGCCTCTCGGCCGCGTTCAACGCGCCGCTCGCCGGTCTGGTCTTCGTCCTCGAGGAGGTGCAGCGCGACTTCTCGCCGGTGGTGTTCACGGTGACGCTGGTCGCCTCGGTGGTCGCGGACGTCACCGGGCGCCTGCTGCTCGGCGGCGAGCCGGTCTTTCGCTTGACGGCCGCGGTCGACCCCGCCCTGGCGAGCCTGCCGCTGCACCTGCTGATCGGCGTCGCCGCGGCGCCGCTCGGTGTGCTGTTCAACCGTTCGCTGATCGGCAGCCTCGACGTCGCGGCGCGGCTGCGCGCGCTTCCGCCCTGGGGACGCGGCGCGCTCGTCGGTGCGGCGATCGGCGTGGTCGCCTGGCTGGCGCCGTCGGCGGTGGGCGGTGGACGGAAGCTCGTCGACACGACGCTCACGGGCGGCTTCGGACCGATGCAGATCCTCTGGCTGATCCCGTTGCGCCTGCTGCTCACGTCGGCGAGCTACGGCACCGGTGCGGCCGGCGGCATCTTCACGCCGATGCTGGTGATCGGTGCGCTGCTGGGCAGCGGGGTGGGGCAGGCGGGCGCGCTCGTCCTGCCGGCCGGGCTGGTCGATCTCCCCACCTGCGCGGTGGTCGGCATGGCGGCGTTCTTCGCTGCGGTGGTGCGCGC
The DNA here is from genome assembly GCA_019749875.1 of Candidatus Binatia bacterium. Classification (GTDB taxonomy): domain Bacteria; phylum Desulfobacterota; class Binatia; order UBA12015; family UBA12015; genus VGTK01. Next base: position 9,303 of record JAIEPK010000298.1, read on the forward strand.
GCCGCTCACCGGGATCGTGCTGCTGGTCGAGATGACCGGCGACTACGGCATGGTCCTGCCGCTGCTCATCGCGTGCCTGGCAGCCGGCGGTATCGCCGATTGGATGCGCGATCCGCCGATCTACGAGGCGTTGCTGCTGCGCGACCTGCGGCGTCGCAAGGAGCCCGCAGAGCTGCACCAGCCGACCGTGATCGAGCTGACGGTGGACGAAGGTGCGCCGTTCGCGGGGCGGGCGCTGCGCGAGCTCGGGCTGCCGCCGGGCTGCATCGTGATCGCGGTCGCGCGCGGTCTCGTCTCGGAGGTGCCGACCGCCGACTTCGAGATCGAGTCCGGCGATCGCCTGTCCGTGCTGGTCTCACCACGCGCGGCGGACGCCGTGCACCTGCTGCGCGAGGGCACCGAGCGCACGTGGCAGCACGACGTGCCGCCTGCCTGAGCCCGGTATCGCGAGGTGCCGTCTGCCGCCCGCACCGCCGCGTCAAGCGTCGGACGGCCGGATGCTCTGCCGGAAGCGCGAACGGATGCCGATCGCGGTCGCGTTCAGGGCGAAGGTCAGCGCCAGCAGCACGAACACGGTCGCGAACAGGATCGGCTTGGTCTCCTCGACGTTCGGCGACTGCGTCGACATCACGTAGATGTGGTAGCCGAGCTCCATGAACTGATCGTTGAGCTGCGTCGGGAGCGTCGGCAGGAAGTACGCCGCACCGGTGAACATGATCGGCGCCACCTCGCCGGCCCCGCGGCTCACCGCGAGGATCGCGCCGGTGAGCACGCCCGCGGTGCACTGCGGCAGCACGACCTTCCAGACCGTCTGCCACTTGGTGGCGCCGAGGGCGAGGCTCGCCTCGCGCGCGTTCACCGGAACCGCGCGCAACGCCTCGCTGGTGGTCACGATCACCACCGGCAGCGTCAGCAGTGCGAGCGTGAGCGCCGCCCAGACGATTGCCGGCTGGCCGAACACGAGGCGTCCGCCGAACAGCACGTCGTCGATGCCCGAACCGAGGAAGTGCACGAAGAAGCCGAGCCCGAAGAGGCCGAACACGATCGACGGCACGCCGGCGAGGTTGTTGACCGCGATGTTGACGGTCTTCGCGAAGCGCGAGCCGGGCTTCGAGTACTCGACCAGGTAGATCGCCGTCAGCACGCCCATCGGCACGACGGCGAGCGTCATCAGCACGACCAGCGCGAAGGTTCCGAAGATCGCGGGAAAGATGCCGCCGCCGCGCATGCCGTCCGCCGGTGCGCTGGTGAGGAAGCGGAGCGAGACGTTGGGCGCGCCGTTCCACACGATCTGTCCGAGAATCACCGCGAGCATGCCGATGATGATCAGCGTCGCGACCACGCACAGCGTGATGAACACGGCGCCGAGCGCGTTCGAGCGCGTGCGATGGTTCATGCGCGGCCGCCCTCGAGCCGCTGCTTGAGCCGCTGCACGTAGAGGTCGCCGCACAGGTTCACGGCGAAGGTGAAGACGAAGAGGATGACGCCGATCAGGAACAGCACGCGGTAGTGCGGGCTGCCGAACACGACCTCGCCGAGCTCCGCGGCGACCGTCGCCGACAGGGTACGCACGGAGTCGGTGACCCACGGCGTCGTGGTGGCCGCGTTGCCGGACGCCATCAGCACGACCATCGTCTCGCCGACCGCGCGGCCGAAGCCGAGCACCACACCCGCGAAGATGCCCGGCAGCGCCGCCGGCAGGACGACCTTGATCGCCGTCTCCCAGCGGTTCGCGCCGAGCGCGAGCGAGGCCTCGCGATACGACTTCGGCACGGTGGTGAGCGCGTCCTCCGCGACGGTGAAGATGATCGGGATCACCGCGAGCCCGAGCGCGATGCCGGCGTTGAGCGCGTTCAGCCGGATGCGCAGGCCGAGCATCTGCTGCAGCCAGCTCGCGAGCACGATGAGCGCGAAGAAGCCGAGCACCACCGACGGGATGCCGGCGAGGAGCTCGATGGTCGGCTTGACGATCTCGCGCAGCCAGCGCGGTGCGAGCTCGGAGCTCAGGATCGCTGCCAGGATCGCGAGCGGACCCGCGAACAGGATCGCGATGACGGTCGTCTTCAGCGTACCGACGATCAGCGGCAGCAGGTTGTACTTCGGGACGTTGGACACCGGCTGCCAGACGAAGCGCGACGGCCGGTCGGGGTACTGCGTGGGGCCGATCAGGTTGTCGAGCGTGACCGCCTCGTGCTCGAGGCCCGGCTCTGGATGCTGCCAGAGCAGCGGGAGGGCTTCCTTTCCGACGAAGACGAAGATCAGGAAGATCACGACGATCGCGGACATCGCGGTCAGCTTGACCCCGCCTTCGATGATCCGCTCGACCATGCGCGTGAACCGTCGCCGGGTCGCCGCCGTGCCGTGCCGTGCCGTCGTCGCTGGAAGCGTCGGAAGCACTCCCGCCGTCTGGCTGTCCATCCGCTGTCTCCGTCCTCAGTGCTTCAACGGGTAGTAGCCGACCTCGCTGACGACCTTCTGGCCGTCGGGCGACAGCACCCACGCGACGAACGTGTCGGCCGCCTTGTTCTTGTTGGGGAACATGTAGAAGTAGAGCTCGCGCGACAGGCCATACTTGCCGCTCTGCGCGTTCTCGAGCGTGCCCTCGACGGCGGGCGCGTTGTCGTCCTTCTTGATCTTGAGCGGCTTGATGCCCTCGGCATACGCGATGCCGCCGTAGCCGATGCCGTTGGGATCCTTCGACACGGCGTTCACGACCGACGCCGTGCCCGGCAGCGTCTGCGCGCTCGGGTCGTAGTCGTCGTTCTGCAGCACGTGCTCCTTGAAGAAGACGTACGTGCCGGAGTTGTTCTCGCGGCTGTACAGCGTGATCGGCGTGTCGTTGCCGCCGACGTCCTTCCAGTTGGTGATCTGCCCGGTGTAGATCTTGCGCGCTTGCGGCAGGCTGATCTCCGTCAGCGGGTTCGAGGTGTTGACGTAGATCGACAGCGCGTCGAGCGCGACCGGAATCTCCTTGACCTTGCCGCCCTGCTTGGACTCGGCACTGGTGGTCTCCGCGGGCTTCATCGGACGCGACGATTCGGCGATGTCCGTCGTGCCGTTGATCAGCGCAGCGATGCCGGTGCCGGAGCCGCCGCCCGTCACCTGGATCTGCACGCTCGGGTTCTTCTGCATGTACGTCTCGGCCCACTTCTGGCCGAGCAGGACCATCGTGTCGGAGCCCTTGATTGTCACGGAGTCCGCGCGTGCGCTCGCCGTGAGCAGCGTCGTGGACGCCGCGATCGCGAGCAGGTTCAGGACCATCGATCTCTTCATGCTTCTTCTCCTCGGGGCTTTGGCTCGGCCACGTCGGATGCTGCGTGACGCCGTCGCATCGGGCGCTCAGAAGATGAGCTGCGCCTGGACGCGCCAGCGAAAGTCGTTCTTGTCGGAGATTCCACCGTCGACGTTCTTCTGCGCGGTGTTCGTCACCGGGCCGAAGTCGGTCTGGATCTTCAGGTTGTGCTGCCAGAAGTAGTAGCTGATCGCCCCGAGCAGCTCGTCCTGATAGGGCGAGACCTTGCGCCCGCTGTTGGTCTTGACGGTCGCGCTCGTGTTCGCGTTCAGCTCGGAGTATCGCATGGCGAGCTGCAGCTTCTTCGGGATGACGAAGTAGGCGGCCTGCGCGTAGTAGCCGTGGTTGTCGAAGCTCGTCGGCGGCAGGCTGTAAGGCGCGCCAGGGGCCGCCGACTGCCATGCGTCGTTGGTGACGAAGCCGAGGAAGTACTCGAAGTTCAGGTCGAAGCCCATCCAGCGTGCGGCGAGATCCGTTCCGAGATTGTGCACGTTCGCCGTGATCGCGTTCGGGTTCGCGAGCTTGTTGTAGTACGGCTGGATCATGCGCAGGAACGGCACGTTGTTCTGCGCGCTGCCGTTCGCCGTGATCACGTCGACGTCCGGATCGCTCGAGCTCGGACCGACGGTCGCGGCCGAGGTGAACACGGAGCCCTTGGCCTTCTCGTATCCGTAATTGACGCCGATCGCGACGAGCGGCGAAGGCGTGTTGTCGAAGTCGCCCTCGGAGTACGGGATCGGGCCGAACGGGTTGATCGCGAAGCGGGTGACGTAGAGGAAGTTGTCGTCGGGGTTGACCGGCCCGTTGCGTCCGGTCGTGTTGAAGATGCCCGCGTAGTACTCGATCAGGGCGTTCATCGGCAGGCCGTAGAACTGGATGCCCTTGGCGCGCTCGAAGCGGAAGTTGCTGCAGGCGAGCGACCGGTCGACGAACTCGAGCTTGCCGGACGACGTCATCTCCTGCCGGCAGAAGGGCGTCTTCATCTGGCCGCCCTTCACCGCGAGCCACTTGTCGTCGATGAGCTCGTACTCGAGGAAGGCGTCGCGCAGAATGTCGCCGCTGCCGCCCGCGACGTCGATCTGGATCTCGTACTTGAGGCGCGGCGTGAACGCGTTGCCCTTCCACCACAGGCGGGCGCGCGGGATGTCGAACGTCTGGCTGTCCTCGACGCCCTTCTGCGGATTGACGAAGGCGCTGTCGATGTCGGTGAGGGTGTAGCGGACCTGCAGGCGTCCACCGACCGAGAGCGAGAAGCGCTCATCGGGGGTCGCGAACGTGAATCCGGTGCCTTCCTTGTAGACGATCGTCGGCTTGGTGATCGTCTTGGTCGCCTCTTTTTTCTCGTCGAGGGTGATGATCTCCTTGTCGGCGAGGATCTCGGTCAGGTCGCGTGCTCTGCTCATGCGGGGAACGAGGACCATGGCGGCGACCAGGATGGTCCATGCCAGGCGTCTCCCTCCGCGGCTCCGTCCGCTCGTCATGCTAGGCTCTCCTCTCGCGTTTGGTGGCGCGGGAGTGCCGTGCGGTTGCCGCGTCCCCACGCGGCAGGCACCCCCGATTGCGTGAGCGTTCTACCGACGGTGTGTGACGAATCGGTTACCGCTCGTGGGAGATTGGGTGATTCGCGCAACGATCGCTCGAGAGTGGTTGATTCGCGTCACCGCTCCCCTCCCTGCGTGACGTCGACGGCGAAGCCCGCGTGCTCGAGATCGAGCGCGAGACGTGCCGTCTCGACGGCCGAGCTCTTGCTCTTGACGTGCAGCGTGACGCGGCTGGCCGTGGTGGTGAGCGTCGCCCAGGTGCCGATCCGGATCTGCTCGCTGCCGTCGCGCGCCAGCTCGCGGGTCAGCGGGCGCCAGGTGCCGCCGTCGCGCAGGAAGGCGTACAGCCGATCGAGGGTCGCGTCCGAGCGGCTCGTCAGCGCAGGAGACGGTGCGGCGCCGGACGGCGGCGCAGACGACGTCGCGGCGGCCG
>JAIEPK010000568.1 GCA_019749875.1 Candidatus Binatia bacterium
GTCGGCGCGGGGACGGCGGCGCGCAGCGCAACCCGTCCGGCGCTGCGCGCGGTGCCTGGATCGGGCACGCGCGGCCCGCGTCCGGTGCGGCGTCGCTCGCTGTGGCGACCGCTGCTGCCGGCGCTCGCGGCGGCGCTCGCGATCGTGGTGGCGCTGGGCGTGCTGCGTGCGCGCACGCCGCGTCCGGGTGACGCCGACGTCGCCGGCATTGTCGAGGTCGCGGGCGGCGACCTGGTGGCCGTCGTGGACGACGCTGCGAGCGACGATTCCTGGGTGGTCCAGAGCGACGACCTGTTCGAAGTGGCACTCTCGTCGACGTCCGACCCGGCACTCGACGAGCTGAGCGACGACGACCTCGACGAGATCGAGGGCGTCTTCGTGCCGAGCCCGGGCTGGAGCTGATCATGCGTCGTGTCCTCACCCTGTCCGTGCTCGCGAGTCTCTTCCTCGGCTGCGTGTCCAGCTCGTCGGCGGCACCACCCGCGACGAGCGCTGCGGCGCCGCCCGCGGCCGCGGCCGACGACGAGGACGACGCGGCCGGGACCGGCTTCGCCGGTGGCGCCGCACGCGGCGGCGCTGCACGCGGCGGCGGCGGCCGCGGCTCGATGCTGGTCGTGCTGCGCATCGCCGAGGAGCTGCACCTGAGCGACGAGCAGACCATCAAGGTCGCGGGCGAGTTCCGCCGCGTGGCGCAGCAGCGACGCGAGCTGGTCGCCAAGAAGGCCGCGCTCGCGTCGAAGCTCGAGGCGCAGCTCGCGCAGCAGCCGCACGACGACAAGGCGCTCGACGCGCTCACCGATCAGATGGTCGCGGTCGAGCAGCAGCTGCTGCAGATGCCGGAGCAGCTCTGGAAGGGCGTGCAGCCGGTGCTCAGCGCGGAGCAGCGCGCGCGGCTCATCTTGCTGCGCGGCAAGATGAAGCAGCAGCTCGAGGGCGCGCGGCGCCGTCGCGCGGGCGCTGCTGCTGCGGGCGACTGAGAGTTTGATTCACAGACTCTGAGCGACCGGCGCGCTCGCCGGGCGCGCCGACGGGCCGCGCGCGCGGACTTTACGCGGACCGCTCCTCGCGCATCCGATCCCCAGACACGCGGCGCGGACCCGAATGCACCGGGCACGCCGCGAGGAGGTGTGCGATGTCCCGACGAGCGACGCTCGCCGTCCTGCTCGCCGTCGCCTGCGGCGCGCTCGAGCCGGCGCAGGCATCACTGCTTGACGCAGGTGGCGCGACCGCCACCGCGGCGTCCAGGTCCGCGGCGGAGGACGCACGGATCCTGCAGCTCGCGCGTCGCGCGACCTTCGGCGCGACCACCGAGCTGGTCGACGAGATCCGTGCCGTCGGACGCGCGGGCTGGCTCGCGACGCAGCTCGTCCCGCAGTCGATCGACGATCCGGCGCTGACGGCGCGCCTCGCCGCGTACCCCGCGCTCGACATGGACTCCGCGACGCTGCTCGCGAGCTACCCGCAGCCGAAAAACGCGATGGGGATGGACGTGATCGGTCTTCCCGGTCGCGTGCTCGCAGAGGTGTCGGCGGACGTGGTGACGCGCGCGGTGCACGCCCGCGCCCAGCTCGCCGAGGTGATGACCGACTTCTGGCTGAGCCACTTCAACGTCTACGGTGCGGAGGGTCCGACGCGCTGGACGTGCGTCGCCTGGCTGCGCGACACGATCCGTCCGCGCGCGCTGGGCCGCTTCCGCGACCTGCTCGGCGCGACCGCGTCGAGCCCGGCGATGCTCTACTACCTCGACAACTACCTGAGCACCGCCCCCGGGGCGCCCACGCGACGGCGCAGCGCTGGTGTCAACGAGAACTACGCGCGCGAGCTCATGGAGCTGCACACGCTCGGCGTGACCGGCGGCTACACGCAGCAGGACGTCGAGCAGGTCGCACGCGTCTTCACTGGCTGGACGATCACGCCGCAGCGCTCGGGCCGCATCGAGTTCGTCTACGTGCCCGCGCTGCACGACGCCGGCGACAAGACCGTGCTCGGGCGGCGCATCGCGTCCGGCGGTCGTGCCGAGGGCGAGGCGGTGCTCGACCTGCTGGCGCGCGCTCCGGCGACCGCCGAGCACGTGGTGCGCAAGCTCGTGTCGCGCTTCGTCGCGGACGTGCCGCCCGAATCGCTCGTGCAGCGTGCGAAGGGCGTCTGGCTCGCGAGCGACGGCGATCTCGCCGCGGTGATGCGGACGATTCTCGAGTCGGACGAGCTGTTCGCGCCGGCGAGCCGCGCGGCGAAGGTCAAGAGCCCGCTCGAGCTGGTGGCGAGCGCGCTGCGCGCGGCCGGCGCCGACGTGCGCCTCGGCTTCGGCGCGGCGAAGCTGGTCGCGTCCCTCGGTCAACCGATCCTGCGCGCCGAGCCACCGACCGGATGGGCGGAGACCGCCGATGCGGTGGTGACCGCCGGCGGCATGGTCACGCGCTTCGACGTCGCGACGTCCGTGGCGCGAAACCGCGTCGGCGGCGCGCGCATCGACACCGGTCGCTGGGCGCGGCTCGCCGGCGGCGCGCGCGACGTCGATGCGCTCGCGGCGAGCCTTCTTCTCGCCCCGCCCGGCGCCGACACACGTGCGGCACTCGTCGATGCGCGTGACGCCGGCGCGGCCGCGGACGTGCTCGCGGCACTCGTGCTGTCGAGCCCCGAGTTCCAGCAGCAGTAGGAGGAGCAGGCAATGGCACGCACGACGACTCTCTCGCGCCGCCTCGTGCTGAAGGGCGGCGCGGTGGCCGCAGTCGGCTTCGGCATCGGACCGCGCTTCCTGCTGCGCACCGCCGCGGCGGCGAGCGCGTCGCGACGCCGCGTGCTGGTTGCGCTCTTCCAGCGTGGCGCGGTCGACGGCCTCAACATGGTCGTGCCGCACGGCGAGCGGCGCTACTACGACCTGCGGCCGACGATCGCGATCCCGCAGCCGGGCCGGGCCGGCAACGGCGCGGCGATCGACCTCGACGGCTTCTTCGGCCTGCACCCGGCGATGGCGAGCCTCGCGCCAGCGTTCGCCGCCGGCGAGCTCGCGATCGTCCACGCCTGCGGCTCGCCGGAGCCGACGCGTTCGCACTTCGACGCGCAGGACGACATGGAGATCGGCGAGCCCGGTGAGCGCAGCGCCCGCGACGGCTGGCTGAACCGCCATCTGCAGACCATGCTCGACCCGCACGCGAGCACCGTGCGCGCCGTGGCGCTCGCGAGCCAGATGCCGCGCACGCTGCAAGGACCCGCGCCCGCGCTCGCGACCACCTCGCTCGCGGAGGTGGCGTTCGGTCCGCCGGGGCAGGGTGCGCTCGCGCGGCGCGCCGTCGAGCGCATGTACGGCACGCGCGACGACGTTCTCGGCACGGCGACGCGCGACGCGCTCGCTTCGCTGGACGTGTTCGCGAGCCTCGACCAGACGCCGTACGTCCCGGCGAACGGCGCGCGCTACCCCGCGTCCGATCTCGGTGCGCAGCTGCGCGACGTGGCGCGCGCGATCAAGGGCGACGTCGGCCTCGAGATCGCCTTCCTGAACACCGGCGGCTGGGACACGCACGCGCTCGAGGGCGGGGCCGAGGGCCAGCTCGCGACGCGGCTGCGCGACGTCGCCGACGCGCTCGCGGCGTTCCGCGTCGACCTCGGCGAGCACATGGCCGGCGTTTGCGTGCTCACCATGAGCGAGTTCGGGCGCACGCTCGCCGAGAACGGCTCCGCCGGCACGGACCACGGGCGCGGCACGGCGATGATGGTGCTGGGCGGCACGGTGCACGGCGGGCGCGTGCTCGGCACGTGGCCCGGGCTCGATCCTGCGCAGCTCGCCGACGGCCGTGACCTCGCGGTCGCGACCGACTTCCGCACGCTGTTCGCAGAGGTCCTCGTGCACCACCTCGGCAACGCGGACGTGGCGACGGTCTTTCCCGGCTTCGCGTGGCAGGACGCGCAGCGCCTCGGCGTGATCGCTTGACGTGACGCACGAGGACGGGCGGAGCGCCGCTTTACCGGGTGCGCCGCTCGCGACTCTCATCACCCGACATCGAGCGGCGCGGCTTCCGGCGGGGAGAGCGGACCGCGCGCGACGGGCGGCCGGGGATCCGCCCAGAGGAGGACGACATGGCGGTTCCGACGATCCGCAGCGTGCGCGCACGCCTGCTGGCCTGGCTGCCGCACGACGGCAGGCTGCCTCCGGCGCTGCTCGTGCTCGCCGGCGTGCTCGGCGCGTCGCTCGCGGTAGCACCTCCGGCGCGCGCGCAGTCCGCGCCGGGCAGCTTCGTGAACTTCGAGAGCGGCCACGTCCGCCCGCTCGCGCTGTCGCCCGACGGGACGCGGCTCTTCGCGGTGAACACGCCCGACGCGCGGCTCGCGATCTTCGACGTCACCGCGAGCGGCTTGACGCTCGCGGCAGAAGTGCCCGTCGGGCTCGAGCCGGTGACCGTGGCCGCCCGCACGAACGACGAGGTGTGGGTCGTCAATCATCTCTCGGACAGCGTGAGCATCGTGCGCGTCGATCCGGCCGACGTCACGCGCTCGCGCGTCGTGCGGACGCTCCTCACCTGCGACGAGCCGCGCGATCTGGTGTTCGCTGGTGCGGGCCGGAGCCGGGCCTTCGTCACCGTCGCGCGGCGCGGCCAGAGCTGCCCCGTGCCGTTCGATCCGACGACGGAAGGCATCGGCCGCGCGGTCGTGCAGGTGTTCGACGTGAACGCGCTCGGCGGCGCGCTCGGCGGCACGCCGATCGCGAACCTGGTGCTGTTCGGCGATACGCCCCGCGCGCTCGCCGCGACGCCGGACGGCGCGACCGTGTACGCCGCCGTGTTCCACTCCGGCAACGGCTCCACGACCATCAACGAGCGCGTCGTGACCGCGAACGGCGGCCTGCCGCCGCCGCCCGCCAGCGCGGTTGCCGGCGGACCCGACGTCGGCCTCATCGTCAAGCAGGATCCCGACACGGGGATCTTCCTCGACGAGCTGGGGCGCGACTGGACGGCGTTCGTCGCCTTCTCGCTGCCCGACCAGGACGTCTTCACCATCGACGCCACGGCAGCGACGCCGACGGTCGTTGGTGCGACCGCGGGCGTCGGCACGACGCTGTTCAACATGGCGGTGCGTCCCGGTGACGGGAAGCTCTTCGTCTCGAACACCGAGGCGCGCAACCACGTGCGCTTCGAGGGCATCGTGCCCGACGGACTGCACGGCGTGCGCGGCCACATCGCCGAGAGCCGCATCACGATCGTCGAGGGCGCGAGCGTGACGCCGCGGCACCTGAACGGACACATCGACTACCAGCGCGTGCCCGGCCCCGAGGACGAGATCGAGCGCACGGTCGCCTTTCCGACCGACCTCGCGTTCTCGAGCGACGGCGCGCGTCTCTACGTGGCGGCATTCGGCTCGAGCCGGGTGGCGGCGATCGATGCGGCGGCGCTCGAGGGCGGCACGCTCGACGAGGAGATCATCGAGGTCGGCGGCGGACCGAGCGGGCTCGCGCTCGACGAGGCCCGCGACCGGCTCTACGTCATGAGCCGCTTCACGCAGCGCGTGGGCGTCATCACGTCGCTGTCGGACGCGCGCGCGCGCGCCGAGACGGCGTCGGTCTCGCTGCGCTTCGATCCGTCGCCGCCCGAGGTCCGGCAAGGACGTCGCGTGCTCTACGATGCGCGCCACACCTCGGCGCACGGCGACGCCGCGTGCGCGAGCTGCCACGTGTTCGGCGACCTCGACGACCTGGCGTGGGATCTCGGCGACGCGAGCCCCGAGGCGCAGATCGTCGCCAATCCGAACCCGTTCCGGCGCGGCGTCGGCCAGCCGTTCCACCCGCTGAAGGGGCCCATGACGACGCAGAGCCTGCGCGGCATGGCCGATTCCGGACCGATGCACTGGCGCGGCGATCGCACCGGCGGCACCAGCGGCGGCGATCCGCTCGACGAGCAGCTCGCCTTCAAGGCGTTCAACGCGGCCTTCGTCGGACTCCTCGGGCGCGCGACCCAGCTCCCCGAGGCGGAGATGCAGGCGTTCACCGACTTCGTCCTCGGCATGCAGTACCCGCCGAATCCGGTGCGCGCGCTCGACGACGTGCCGAGCACCGCGGAGGCCGCGGGCGAGAGCTTCTTCCTGAACCTCGCCAACACCGACGGGGCAGGGACGTGCGTGACCTGCCACGTGCTGCCGCTCGGCACCGACGGGCTCTCGACCACCGAGGGCGAGACGCAGGAGTTCAAGGTCCCGCACCTGCGCAACGTCTACACCAAGGTCGGCATGTTCGGCGTACCGCCGAACCCGGTCACGCCCGGCACCGGCTTCCTCGGCGACCAGGTGCGCGGCTTCGGCATCCTGCACGACGGCAGCGTCGCGACGGTGTTCAACTTCATCAGCGCACGCCAGTTCGACTTCGGCCCCAACGCGACCGTCGCCGCGGCGCGCCGCCGCGCCGTCGAGGCCTTCATCCTGGCGCTCGATACCGGGCTCAAGCCGGCGGTCGGACAGCAGGTGTCGCTCGACGCGGCCAGCGCCGGCGACGCGGCGACGCTGGCGCGCCTCGCGCTGCTGCAGGCGCGGCACCAGGCCGGCGACTGCGATCTGGTCGCGCACGGCGTCGTCGCGGGCGAGCAGCGCGGGGCGCTCTACGTGGGCAACGATCTCTTCTTGACGGACCGGGCCGCGGACGGGCTGATCTCGACCACGACGCTGCGCACGCTCGCGGCGACCGCGGGTCAGGAGCAGTCGTTCACCTGCGTGCCGCCCGGTGCCGGCGAGCGCGCCGGCATCGACCGCGACTCGGACGGCCGCTTCGATCGCGACGAGCTCGACGCCGGCAGCGATCCCGCCGACCCGACGAGCTTCCCCGGCGGCGCGGCGGTGATCACCGTCCAGACGACGTCATTGCGCCTCGCCGACGACAGCACGGACCCGGCGAATCCGGCGCGGCGCAAGATCAGCTTCCGCAGCAGCACCCGCAACGAGCCGGCGGAGCATCGGGTGGTGCCGCCGCCGTTCGGCGACGCGGCCGATCCGACCACGGCCGGGGCCACGCTGCGGGTGTACAACGCGAACGGCAGCGGCGAGCAGGCAACGGTCGCGCTGCCGGCGAGCGGCTGGTCGCGGCTCGGCTCGTCCGGCTACCGCTTCCGCGGCGCCTCGACCGATCCGGTGCAGAGCGTGACCGTCAAGCAGGACCAGATCACCGTGCGCGGCGGCAAGGCGGCATGGGGCTACACGCTCGACGAGCCGGCGCAGGGCCGCGTCGCGGTGCGGCTCTCCTTCGGCGGCACGCTCGACTGGTGCGGCGAGGCGACGGCGAAGACGTCGGGGCGTCCGCCGACGACCGCCGCGAACGACCGCCAGGACAAGTTCGTCGCGGCCGCGAAGACGCCGCCGCCGGCGTCGTGCCCGATCCCGCCGCTCGGCTCGCCGAGCGGGGCGTTTCTCGACGGCGCGCTCGTGCTGTGAGCCATGTGCGCAGCGCGCGTCCTGCCGGCCGGCGCCTGGGCGACAGGGTCAGGGAACGGGGGCCGCGGTCAGCGGGAACACCATCGGGATGGTCACCATCGCGATCGCCCAGCACAGCAGGTCCATCGGGATGCCGATTCGCAGGAAGTCCGTGAAGCGGTAGCCCCCTGGCCCGTAGACCATCATGTGCGTCTGGTACCCGAGCGGGGTCGCGAAGCCGAGCGACCCCGCGACGGTCACCGCCGCCACGTAGGGCTCGTAGCCGACGTGCAGTGCTGTGGCGGTGTTCATCGCGATCGGGAAGATCAGCGAGACGGCCGCGCTGTGTGAGATCAGCTCGGTGAGCAGCAGCGTGGCGCCGTAGATCGCGACCAGGCTGAGCATCGGGCTGCCACCCGCGGCGCTCGCGAGCGACTCGGAGATCGCCTTCGCGAGCCCGGACTTCTCGACCGCCGAGCCGAGCGCGAACGCGGCCGCGACCGACAGGATCACGTTCCACTCGACGCTGCGCCGCGCCGCCGACGGGGTGCAGCAGCGCGTGAGGATCATCGCACCCGAGGCGAGCATCGCGGCCTTCAGCATGCCGAGCTCGGTGAAGCTCGCGAGCGCGATCATCGCGGCGAGGATGCCGAGTGCCAGGTACGCGCGGTCGTACGCCACCGGCGACGAGTTCGGGACCTTGCTGACGAGGTAGAAGTGGTGCGAGTTGCGTTGCTGGTCGGCGAACGCGGGGTGCGCCTCGAGCAGCAGCGTGTCGCCCTCCTGCAGGACGATGTCGCCGATCTTCTTCTTGAGGCGGTGTCCGCTGCGCGCGATGGCGATGATCACGGCGTTGTAGATCGAGCGGAAGCCGCCGTCGCGCACGGTCTGGCCGATCAGCGGACAGCGCGGCGACACCACGGCCTCCACCAGGACGCGCCGGGCGCGCGGCGCGTCGAGCTTGAAGATCTGGTCGGTCGCCGGCTTGAGACCGCGGATCTTCTGCAGGTCGACCACGGGTTCCACCACGCCTGCGAACACCAGGCGGTCGCTGGCGCGCAGCCGCGCCTCGGGCGCGACGGCGGGGATGATGTCGCCCTCGCGCTCGATCTCGGCGAGGAAGGTGTTCGGCAGCGAGCGCAGGCCGGCGTCGTCGATGGTCTTCCCGACCAGCGGGCCGCCGGGCTCGACGATCATCTCGGTGGTGTACTCGCGGGTGTCGCCGAACTGCTCGATCGCGGCCCGGCGGTCGGGCAGCAGCCACCTGTTGAACGCGACCACGAAGAGCACGCCGGCGATGGTGATCGGGATGCCGATCCAGGTGAGGTCGAACATCGCGAAGCCCTTGCCGGTGGCGTTGATCAGCATGCCGTTCACCAGCAGGTTGGTCGCGGTCGAGATCATCGTCACGACGCCGCTCAGCACCGCCGCGTAGCTCAGCGGGATCATCAGCTTCGAGACCGCGATCTTGTTCTGCTTCGCCCAGTCGTTCACCGCCGGCAGGAACATCGCGACCACCGGCGTGTTGTTCATGAACGCGCTGACGAACGTCACCGGGAACATCATCTTGGTCAGCGCACCGGTGACCGAGCGCGGCTTCGAGAGGAAGCGCTCGGTGATCAGCGTGTTGCCGCCGGTCGACTCGAGGCCCGCGACCACGACGTAGAGCACCGCGATCGTCACGATGCCCTCGTTGGCGAGCCCGCCCAGCGCCTCCTTGGCGCTGAGCACCCCGGTCACGAGCAGGATGGTGATGCCGCCGGTCAGCACCACGTCCGTGTCGAGGTCCTTGAAGACCAGCACCGCGAAGATGCCGACGATGACGCCGAGGGTGACCCACGCCTGCCAGCCGAGGGTGCTCCAGGTCTCGAGATCCATCCCATTCTCTCCGTGTTCCGGTCGAGTGCTGCGTGCCGAGCCCCTGCTGGTAGCCGAGCGGGCATGCCGAGGGTAGCGGAGACGGTCGCTACGACATGCGGGGATGATTCAAGGGCCGGACCGTACGCGTCGTGCCAGGGCGACTGCGTGGGCGAGCGCGCGTCATGCGATGTGCGGCGATGGTCGAAGACCGCGCAGGAGAGGTGCTCATGGTGCGTCGTGGATTCGCGTGGTGGTGGGCGTTGCTGCCGTCCCTCGTCGTCTGGCTCGCGGCCGGGCCGGTGCGTGCCGACTTCGTCAACTTCGAGTCGGGGCAGGTGCGCCCGCTCGCGCTGTCGCCCGACGGGTCGCGGCTGTTCGCCGCCAACACGCCCGATGACCGCCTCGAGATCTTCTCGCTCGCGAGCGGCAGTCCGGTGCACGAGGCGTCGGTCGCGGTCGGCCTCGAGCCGGTCGCGGTGGCGGCGCGCAGCAACGGCGAGGTCTGGGTGGTGAACCACCTCTCGGACAGCATCTCGATCGTCGACGTGTCGTCGAGCCCGCCGCGCGTCACGCGCACCTTGCTGGTCGGCGACGAGCCGCGCGACATCGTGTTCGCCGGACCGGGACGCGCGCGAGCGTTCGTCACCGCGGCTCACCGCGGGCAGAACCGGCCGGGCGATCCGCAGCTCACCACGCCGGGCGTCGGCCGCGCCGACGTCTGGGTGTTCGACGCCACCGCACTCGGCGCCAAGCTCGGCGGCACGCCGCTCACGATCCTGAGCCTGTTCGGCGACACGCCGCGCGCGCTCGCGGCGAGCCCCGACGGCGCGATCGTCTACGCGGCGGTCTTCCAGTCCGGCAACCGCACCACCACCGTGAGCGAGGGCGCGGTGTGCAACGGCGGTGCGGCAGCACCGCCGTGCAACGTCGGCGGCCTGCAGGTGCCGGGCGGGCTGCCGGCGCCGAACGTCAACCACGCGAACGCGCCGCAGCCGGAAGTCGGGCTGATCGTCAAGTACGACGCCGTCGCCGCCCAGTGGCAGGACGAGCTCGGCCGCAACTGGAACAATGCCGTCAAGTTCTCGCTGCCCGACCTCGACGTGTTCGAGATCGACGCGCTGGCGACGCCGCCGGTACAGACCGTCGCGCACGCCGGCGTCGGCACGGTCCTCTTCGACATGGCGGTGAACCCGGTGAGCGGCACGCTCTACGTGTCGAACACGGAGGCGCGGAACGAGGTGCGCTTCGAGGGCCCCGGGCTCGCGTTCGACAGCTCGACGGTGCGCTCGCACCTGCACGAGGCGAGGATCACGGTGATCGACGGCGCGAGCGTCCTGCCGCGGCACCTCAACAAGCACATCGACTACGCGGTGGTGCCGAGCGACGGCAAGACCAAGCGCAAGAGCCTCGCCACGCCGGTCGGTCTCGCGGTGTCGGGCAACGGGAGAATGCTCTACGTCGCCGGCTTCGGCTCGTCGCGCATCGGCGTCTACAAGACGCGCCAGATCGAGGACGACTCGTTCGTGCCGAGCACGAGGCTCTTCATCCCGGTCACCGGCGGCGGTCCGACCGGGATCGCGCTCGACGAGGCGCGCGGCCGGCTCTACGTGCTGACGCGCTTCGACAACGCGCTGTCGGTCATCGACACCGCGGCGGCGACCGAGATCGGCCACCTGCCGCTGTTCAACCCGGAGCCGGATGCCGTCGTGGCGGGCCGGCCGATGCTGTACGACGCGCGCTTCACCTCGAGCAACGGCGAGGCATCGTGCTCGAGCTGTCACGTGTTCGGCGACAACGACAGCCTCGCCTGGGACCTCGGCAACCCCGACGACGACGTGCTGCCGAACTTGAACCCGTTCGAGTTCGAGATCGAGGTCCCGCGTCCGGGGTTCCATCCGTTGAAAGGCCCGATGACCACGCAGAGCCTGCGCGGCATGGCGCACTCCGGACCGATGCACTGGCGCGGCGACCGCAGCGGCGCGAACGACCCCGGCGCCACGACCAGCGACGCGCTCGACGAGGAGCGTGCGTTCAAGCGTTTCAACCCGGCGTTCGTCGGTCTGGTCGGGCGCGCCACGGAGCTCGCCGACGCGGACATGCAGGCGTTCACCGACTTCATCTTGACGGTGCAGTATCCGCCGAACCCGATCCGCGCGCTCGACGGCGTGCTGACCGCCGCGCAGCAGGCCGGGCGCGATCTCTACATGGACCCGAGCCAGCTGACCGACACGGTGCGCAGCTGCAACGGCTGCCACACGCTCGACCCCGCGCAGGGCTTCTTCGGCACCAGCGGCAAGGCGAGCTTCGAGAACGAGACGCAGCTCTTCAAGGTCGCGCACCTGCGCAACGCCTACACCAAGGTCGGCATGTTCGGCTTCCCGGACGTCGCGTTCATCGGGCCGTCGGATCACACGTTCCAGGGCGACCAGATCCGCGGCTTCGGGTTTCTCCACGACGGCAGCATCGACACCGTCGGGCGCTTCCTGCACGCGACGGTGTTCGGCCTCACCGACACGCAGCGCCAGAACCTCGAGCAGTTCGTGCTCGCCTACGACTCGGATCTGGCACCGGTCGTCGGCCAGCAGGTGACGCGCAACCGCAAGTCCGACGCGGCGGTCGACGCGCGCATCGATCTGCTGGTCGCGCGCGCGGCCGCGGGAGAGTGCGATCTGGTCGCGAAGGGCACGCTCGCCGGCGAGGCGCGTGGCTGGCTCCGGCTCCCGGGCGGCCAGTTCCGCTCCGACCGGATCGCCGAGCCGCC
Source organism: Candidatus Binatia bacterium (assembly GCA_019749875.1). Lineage (GTDB taxonomy): Bacteria > Desulfobacterota > Binatia > UBA12015 > UBA12015 > VGTK01. The sequence goes on from JAIEPK010000568.1 coordinate 12,005, forward strand.
GATCACCAAGCGCGCGCTGCGCCAGCAGAGCAAGATCGCCGGGCAGGAGATCACGTTCACGTGCGTGCCGCCGGGCTCCGGCGAGCGCGTCGGCGTCGACCGCGACGAGGACGGAGCGCTCGACCGCGACGAGCTCGATGCCGGCACGAATCCGGCCGATGCGTCGAGCAAGCCGCCGCCGTGCGTTCAGCAGCCGGGCGCCGCCGTCACCGGCTGCGTCATGTCGGGCGGATGAGCGAGGAGCCGGCCGGCGGGTGAGCGCGAGCGCGGCCGATCGCGAGACGGCGCGCCGGCCGTCCGGGCGCCGGAACGCTACGGCCGCTTCAGGTCGAACACGCGGATCAGCGTGTAGAGGTGCGAGCGCGCGACGTCGAGCCGCTGTGCGACCTGTGCGACGTTCCAGTCGGCGGCCTCGAGCGCCTCGCGCACGAACGCCGCCTGGAAGCGGCGCGTGCCTTCCTGGAAGGTCAGCGGCTCCGCGGGGCACGATCCGCCGGGCGTGGCCGGAAAGAGATGCTGCTTGTCGATGCGCGGTGCACCGGCCCCGCAAGCGCGGATCAGCGCGGCCTCGACGGCGTTGGCGAGCTGGCGCACGTTGCCCGGCCACTCGGCGAGCTCGGCGGCCCGAACCGCGTCGTTCGACGGCTCGAGGCGGGCGAGGCGATGGCGCTTCGCTGCGGCGTCGCGGAAGAACGTCACCAGGGCAGGGACGTCGTCGCGGCGCTCGCTCAGCGACGGCATGCGCAGCGGCAGGACGTTGAGGCGGTAGTAGAGGTCGTCGCGAAAGCGCTTGTCGGCGACCGCCGCGTCGAGGTCGACGTTGCTCGCGGCGATCACGCGGACGTCCGCGTCGACCGGGCGCGTGGCGCCGAGCGGGTAGTAGCGGCGCGACTGCAGCAGCTGCAGCAGCTTCGCCTGCGCCGTCGGTGCCAGGTCGGCGATCTCGTCGAGAAAGAGCGTGCCGCGCTGCGCGGCGGCGACCTTGCCCTCGGTGCGCCGGACCGCGGTCGAATGCGATCCCGGCAATGCGCCGAACAGCTCGCTCTCGACCAGCGACTCCGGCAGGGCACCGCAATTCAGCTCGACGAACGGACCTCCGGCGCGCGGGCTGTTGTCGTGGATGACGCGTGCGATCTGGCTCTTGCCGGTGCCGGACTCGCCGGTGAGCAGCACGCTGACGTCGAGCGGCGCCACCTGCGCGACCTCCTCGAGCACCGCGGCGAGCGCGCGACTACGGCCGATCACGCCGTCGCAGTGCAGGCGCTCGCGCACGTCGCGCGTGGGATCGTTGCCGTAGCGGTAGCGGGTCACCAGACGGTCGGCGAGCAGCGCGAGGCAGCGTGCGAACAGCTCGACGGTGGCCCGTGCGCCGTCGGGAAACGGGCCCGCGCCGGAGTGTCCCTGCAGGTACAGGACACCGAGCGGCGTGCTGGTCTCGATCGGCGCGCACAGCACCGCCTCGATCTGACGGACGCGAACGCTGCCGCGCTGCGCGAAGCGCGGGTCGAGCAGCGCCGAAGGCGTGCAGATGGTCGAGCCGGTCGCGAGAGCCTCGGCGATGATCCCCGAGGAGATCACGCTGCGCACGCGCTCGACGTCGTCGTCGGCGAGGCCGTGCGCGGCGAACCAGCGCATCGCGCGCGCTCCGCTCGCATCGGGCTGCAGCTCGACGTAAGCGAGCCGGGCGCCGATCGCTTCGACGATCAGCGCCAGTGCATCGCGCAGCAGCGGCTCGATGTCCGCGTGCAGGCCGAGCTGGAGGAGGCGGAGGTAGAGGTCGCGCTCGGTGCGGACGCGGTCAGGATCGTCGGTGCCGTCGTGCACGGGAGCGATCAAGGCCAAAGGTCGCGCCGGCAGTCAAACGTTTCCTTGCCGGGCTCGGGGCCGCGATCGCGGCACTGCCCGCGCCCTTCTCGCCGCGCGTGATCGCCGCGCGCCGCGGCGGCAGGCGACGGAGGCGCTCTCTCAGCCGTCGTCGCGCAGCCCCTCGACGATCGCGCGGATCACGGCTGCGAGGTGCTGCTTCACCACCTTCCGCAGCTCGGGGTCGCCGAGATCGCGCCCGAGCAGCTCGCGGTAGCGCTGCTGCGACGTCACGTGCTGGTGCAGGATGCCCTCGATCGTGATCAGCAGCAGGCTGTTCTCGACGTCGGCGGCCGCGCGCCGCGCGGGGCTCGGACGCGTGTCGGAGAGGAAGCGGATCCAGCCCGGGTCCGCGCTCGCGACTCCGCGCGGCAGGCCCTCGCCGAGGCGGCTCCGCATGTTGAGCGTGATCCAGTCCCGCTTCGCGAGCAGGAAGTCGAGCAGCTCGTCGATCATCTCGCCGGTGACCGGAGTGGAAGACGCGTCACCGGCGCTCTCCGCCGCCAGCGTGTGTCGCCGGGTCATGGCGCGGATCGGCTCGTCCCAGCGGCACAGCACGGCCTCGTAGAGCTTCGGCTTGGAGCCGAAGTGATGCTGGATCGTGTACGGGTGCACGCCGCACGCCCGTGCGAGCTCGCGTGTCGAGACCGCACGGTAGCCCTTCTTCGCGAACAGACGCTCGGCACGGTCGAGGATCCGCTGCCGTGTGCGCGCCGCTTCCTCGCGCGAGCGTCGGCCGCGCGGCCGCTGCCGCGCGGCGCT
>JAIEPK010000099.1 GCA_019749875.1 Candidatus Binatia bacterium
CGCGTGCACGGCGGCATGGCGCGCGGCGGGCGCGCTCGCGAGCGCGGGAACGTCCTTGTCCAGCGTCGTGCGTTGGCGGGGCGTGCGGCCCATCGAGCGGATGAGCCGCTCGATCTCGTCGACCGACGTGTACTCGCCCGCGTCGGCGCCGGCTTCGCGCGAGATGCTTTCTTCCATCAGCGTGCCGCCGAAGTCGTTCACACCGGCAGCGAGCGACAGAGCGGCGAGCTCGTGGCCGAGCTTCACCCACGACGTCTGCAGGTTGTCGATGGTGCCGCGGAAGAAGAGCCGGCAGGCGGCGTACATGCGAAAATCGGGCGCTCCGCTTGCCGTCGGCTGCACGAGACCGCGCTGGTAGAGGGCCGTGTTCTGATGGATGAAGCGCAGCGGAACGAACTCGGTGAAGCCGCCGGTCTCGTGCTGCAGGCGCCGCACCAGCTCGAGGTGGGCCGCGACGTGCGCCGTCGTCTCGACGTGGCCGTACATGATCGTCGCGGTGCTCGGCACGCCGACCTTGTGTGCGGTGGTGATGATCTCGATCCACGTCGCGACGTCGACCTTCTTGTGCGACAGGATCTCGCGCACCTCGTCGTCGAGGATCTCGGCGGCGGTGCCGGGGATGCTGCCCAGGCCCGCGTCGCGGAGCATCGACAGGTACTCGCCGTACGGCATGTTGGTGCGCCGCGAGCCGTACATGACCTCCATCGGCGAGAAGGCGTGCATGTGGATCTGCGGGAATGCGCCTTTGATGGCGAGCAGCATGTCGCGGTACGTGAAGGCACCCATCTGCGGGTTGATGCCGCCCTGCATGCAGATCTCGGTCGCGCCGCGCTCGACTGCGTCGCCCACCTTTGCCAGCACCGCGTCGGTGCCGTGGTTGTAGGCGTCGCTCTCCCAGCGCTGGCGCTTGAACGCACAGAACTGGCAATTCACGAAGCAGACGTTGGTGAAGTTGACGTTGCGGTTGACGACGTAGGTCACGATGTCGCCGACGTCTTCGCGGCGCACGTGGTTGGCGACGGCGACCAAGGCGCGCAGATCCGCACCCGACGTCTCGAGCAGGATCGCGAGCTCGTCGCGCGACGGAACGCGTCGCTCGGCGGCGCGCGAAAGGATCCCGGCGACCTCGGGCGTCGCCGCGGCGACCAACCGCTCGACCGGCGTGCCGTCCGGAAGCAGCCGTCGAACTTCGTCCGTGACCACGTTCATGCCGCGACCCCCTCGGCGTTGCGCGCATCGATCGTCGCCCGAGCCGCGAGCACGCGCTCGCGCAGACCGTCGTCGAGGAACTCCGCGCGATCGACGTACGCGGGATAGATCGGCAGGCGCTCCGCGAGACGGTATCCCGCGCGTGCGCAGTCGCGCGCGAGCGCTGCGAGGTGCGGCCACGGGGCTTCCGGGTTCACGTAGTCCGGCGTCAAGGGGGAAATTCCACCGAGGTCGTCGATGCCGCTGTCGAGCAGGTACGCGAGCCCTTCCGGCGAGAGGTTCGGCGGGACCTGAACGCTGACGTCCGGGCCGAGCACGAGACGCGCGACGGCGACGGTGCGTGCGAGGTCGAGCGTGTCGGGCTCGTCACACGTGGCCATCGGGATCTCGGGTTTGGCGCGGAAGTTCTGCACGATCACTTCCTGCACATGGCCGTAGCGCTGGTGCAAGCCGGCGATGGCGATCAGGCTGTCGACGCGATCGGCGAGCGACTCCCCGATGCCGATCAGGATGCCGGTGGTGAACGGGATGCGCAGCTCGCCGGCGTCGCGCAGGACGTTCAGCCGCAGCTCGGGTTCCTTGTCCGGCGCGTAGTAGTGCGCGTGACCTTTGCGACGGAGGGCCGGGCTCACCGTCTCGAGCATGAGACCGAGGCTCACGTTGAGCGGACGGAGCAGCGCCAGATCGGCGGGCGTCATGAGGCCGGGATTCGAGTGCGGCAGGAGCCCCGCGTCGAGCGCGATGCGGCAGGCTTCGGCGACGTAACCGATCGTCGACGCGTGCCCGCGGCTCGCGAGAAATGCCCGATGGCCCGCGAACGCCGCCTCCGGCTTGTCGCCGAGGCACATCAGCGCCTCGATGCAGTCGAGGTCGCGTGCGCGCTCTGCCCAGGCACGGATCTCGTCGGGCTGCATCGTCCACGCGCCGTCCTCACCCTCGTCCCGGCGGAACGTGCAGTACGCGCAGCGGTCGCGGCACAGGTTCGTGACCGGGAAGAAGGCCTTGCGCGAGTAGGTGATCGTGCGGCCCTTGCCGGCGTCGCGCAGATCGCGCGCGAGTGCGCGCAGGGCGTCGAGCGCTTCGCCTTCCGCCTCCAGCGCCGCGATGGCTGCGTCGCGGCCGATCGGCTGCCAGCCGTGCGAAGCACGGTCGGATCGGTGGGCGTCGAGTCCCTGGCTGCGCATGGCCCGCCTCGCCGGTCCACACGAAGCCGGACCGGGCGATCAGGCGGGATTAAACGAGGGGGTCCGGCGAGTCAAGGTGCGCACCGATCGGATACCGGGTCGCACGCCGGGTCGGACGCATCGTGATCTTGCGCGTGATGCGCACCGGTGGGAACTCCATGTCGTTGAACAGCGCGGCGAGACGCTGCACGACCTCCGGCGCGAAACCGAAACCGCGCATCGTGCTCTCGACCGGGCTCCGTGCCGTCAAGGTCAGACAGCCGGCGCTCTGGTCGGGGCAGCGCGTATCGTCGTAGAGGATCACCCAGTCCGCCGGTCCGAGCGTGCGAAGGTGATTGTCGACGTGATTGGCCCACGCGCTGATCTGACGCTGCGGCACGGGCAGGGGATGCAGCGTGCGTTCGACGGCGTCCCAGAACAGCTCGCGATCGAGCGCCACCTCGACCTCTTCCTCGAAGCCCATGCGCTCGATGCGCCAGTTGAGCGGCTCCTCGATCGACGTGCGCGACCCGATCGCGACGCCGAGCCCGTCGCGATCGCGGACCTCCAGCCAGCGCTCCGTCATCGGCTCGTGCCAGGGGCCGCTCGCCATCGCGCGACCGGTGGGCTCGAACAGCCGCAGCGAGCATGCCGCGTGCTGCGCGTGAAAGCTCTCCAGGTCGGCAGTCGCCTCCGGATCGAGGTCGTTGGCGTCGAGGGATCCGGCGCGGAGCGTGCTGTGACAGCGATCGCAGTGGACGAAGAACACGGGAACCTCAGCGTGGCGACGCCGCGAGAGCGCCGGACGAGAATCCAGAGGAGAAGCGCGGCCTCGGACCGGGTGCCGGATCGCGCTGTGGGAGAGAGACGCGGACCACGATGCGACCGTCGCCGGAGGCCTCGCGGCTGACGGTCGCGTGCAGCAGCTCGGAGGCACGGGCGATGATCTCGCGCGCGAGCTCGGTCACGCCCGCCCCCTCGTTCAGATCACTCGACGTCGGATCGTCGAACGGCGTCGGATCGTGCTCGATCGTGAGCGAGAGACCGGTCGGACTCCGTGCCGCCGTGATGTCGATCGGGCCGGCGTCCTCGTCGGTGCACTCGTAGAGCAGCACCGACAGCAGCCGCGCCAGAGAATCCGGATGGGTGTGTGCGACGAGGTCGTCAGGGCAGCACACACGGATGGTCGGCCCGTCCTCGCTGCCGTGGCCGACACGTGACACGAGCCGCTCGAGCAGAGACCGCATGCGGACCTCGCCCGGCTTCACGATAATGCTTCCCGAGTCGAGCTCGCCCAAGAAGAACAGCGACTCCCAGTAGGCGAGCAGCCGCTCCGAGCTGTGCTGGATGCGCGCGAGCGCGTGGCGATGGTCGTCGTCGAGCCTCTCGCGCACCTCGTCGTGCAGGATCTCGGTGTAGCCGACGATCGCGTTGAGCGGCGTGCGCAGCTCGTGCGACAGGCTGCCGAGGAGCCGCTCGCGCATCGCCTGCGCGCGCAGCCGCGCGGTGCGTTGGGCGATCGCCGAGCGTACGGCGCCGAGCACCTCGTCCGCACGATACGGCTTCTTGATGTACCGGTGCGCGCCGAGGTTGACGCACGCCATGATCGGATCGGTCGCGCCCTGGCCGCTGATCACGATCGCTTCGACGTCGATCGCTGCCGCGCGGATCGCCTGCAGCGTGTCGATGCCCGACAGATCCTCGGGCATCGTGATGTCGAGCAGGATCAGGTCGAACCCCCCGTCGCGCAGCATCTCGACCGCCTCGGATCCCCGCCCCAGCGTCACCACCTCGAATTCGTGCTTGAGGATGATCTTGAGGGATTCGCGGGGGCCTTCTTCGTCGTCGACGATGAGAATCTTGGGTTTGGGGCTCATGGCGGCGGCACGTGCGATGCACTGCACGTGCCAGCCGGTGGCACAGCTTTCGGCCGATGCCGCGCTCCGCGGTTGCTCGCATCGCGGCCGCGCACCACGCCCTGCGCATGGCGAAGCGCAAGGGGTGCGTACAGATTTGCGCGTTCAAAAACGTACGCACGACGACGCACGGACGCTCTCGTACGCCGGTTCCGAACGCTTGGTCGGCGCCCTCGCGCCTGATAACGCAGCCCGTCGGAACGAACCGGGCGATGAGGCACCCTGCGACGCGTCGAACCCGCAGCGGTCGGGAAAGGTGGGCATGGATCGCATGGCTCGCGGTCGGTTTTCAAGTGCCTTCGCTCGCCGGCTGCGCGACGCTCGGTCTGCGCCCCGAGATCTTCGAGGCTCCCCCGCACGCGGAGCTCGGCAAGGCCTGGCGCCCGGGGCCGGATGCCGCGCGCGCCGCGTCGCCGGCCGACGAGGCGCTGCTCCTTTCGCCCGTCCAGGTGCCGGCTCCCGGCAGCCGGCTGCGCCTCGACGAGCTGCTTGACGATGCGCTGCTCGGCAATCCGAGCACGCGACGCGTGTGGCAAGACGCGCAGACTGCCGCTGCGCAGTGGAACGTCGAGCGCGGCCGCTATCTGCCGCGGGTATACGGCAACGTCTCGGTGGTCGACGTTCGCGCGGCGGAGGTTGCGGGCAAGCAGCCCCCGGTCAATGCCGTGCGCGAGCCCGGCATCGCGATCGACTACCTGCTGTTCGACTTCGGCAAGCGCGACGCCGCGGTCGAGTCGGCGCGCCAGCTCGTGTTCGCGGCCAACTGGCGCTACGACCAGAACGTCCAGGACGTCCTGCTGCGCGTCGCCGCGGCGTACTATGCGCTCGTGGGCCGTCGCGCGTTGGTCGCGGCCGACGAGGAGAGCCTCGCCGATGCACAGCTCGTGTTGCGCGCGGCGGACGAGCGGCTGAAGGTCGGCAGCGGGACGATCGTCGACGTGTATCAGGCCCGTGCCGGCGTGGCGCGCATCGAGCTCGACCTCGCCACCGATCGTGGGGCGGTCGAGAACGCGCGCGGGGCGCTCGCGACCGCCGTCGGCTGGCCCGCGAACACGCGCTTCGAGATCGCGGATCCGCCGCGCGATCTGCCGCTCGACCTGGTCGAGGAGGACGTCGACGCGCTGATCGCCCGCGCGCAATCGCTGCGTCCGGAGCTCGGCGCCGCACGCGCGCAGGTCCTGCGCGAGGAGGCTCAGGTGGCGGGCGCACGCGCGGCGTTCCTCCCGGAGCTGGTCGCGGCGGCGAGCTACAACCGTCAAGTACCGCAGCTCGGCGGACCGAACGACGGCGCCTACGATCAGTACCGCTACGGTCTCGAGGTCAACGTGCCGCTCTTTCAGGGCTTCCAGCGCTGGAACGAGCTGCAGGCGGCCGAGTCCCGTCGCGCGGCGAGCGGCGACGAGCTGCGGGATCGCACCCAGGTGGTCATCGGAGAGGTCTGGAGCGCGTACTACGACTTTCGCACGGCGCTCGCGCGGCTCCGTGCGAGCGCCGTGTGGCTGGCGAGCGCGCGCGAATCGTACCGCGCGGCGCTCGCCAGCTACCGCGACGGCGTGGGCGACGTCGTCGAGCTGCTCAACGGTCTCGCGCAGCTGGCCGTGGCACGCGCCGCCAGCGTGAATGCGCGTACGGACCTGTTCACCAGCCATGCGGTCCTGCTAAGGGCGATCGGCGAGGACGTGGCGGCGGTGAAGGGATGAGCGGGGCCATGCGACATGCCGGGATCCGGCTGGTGCGCGTGGCCGTCGTGGTGGCGCTGGTCGCCGCAGCGGCCTGGGCGGTGCGGCGGGCCTGGCAAGAGCAGCACCGCTATCCGCACAGCCGCGACGCGTACGTGCGCGCCAACGTCGTCGGGATCGCGGCGCAGATCGACGGGCCGATCACCGAGCTCTTCGTCAAGGACAACCAGCACGTCCGCAAGGGCGAGATCCTGTTCCGGATCGAGCGCGGGCCGTACGAGGCGGTCGTGGCGCGCGCGCAAGGCAAGGTCGGACGCGCCGAGGCGGAGGTGTTCAACACGCGTCAGATCCTGCAGCGCAGCGAGCGGCTCGCGCGGGACCAGTTCGTGTCGCGCGAGAAGCTCGACAGCGACCTCGCCGCGGTGCGCGCCGCCGAGGCGGAAGTCGAGCTCGCTCGCGCCGAGCTGTGGGCGGCGGAGCTGAGCCTCTCCTACACCGAGGTGCCGGCTCCCGCCGACGGCTCGGTGACGAACTTCCTCGTGCGCGTCGGGACGTACGTCAAGCGCGGGCAGGAGCTGTTCGCGCTGGTCGAGGACAAGACCTGGTGGGTCAGCGCGAACTTCATGGAGACCTACCTGCGCGACGTCCGTCCCGGTCAGCGAGCGTGGATCTCGGTCGACATGTACCCCGGCCGCATCTTCCCGGGGGTGGTGGAGGGGATCAGCGCGGGCATCTACCAGGTCGACGGTGAGACCACCGGCTACGGGCTGGCGCGCGTCAGCCAGACCCTCGACTGGGTGCGCCTCGCGCAACGCTTTCCGGTCCGCGTGACGTTTCTCGAGCAGCCGTACGACGTTCCGCTGCGCTCGGGCGCCAACGCCGAAGTCACGATCGACGCCGACCTCGGCCGTGCGCCGGCGGCGGCGCAGGCAGACCTGCTGCCCTGAAGGCGAGCGTCAAGCAGCGCGACGGGCCGGCGCCGGGCCGTCGTCGAGGGCGCGCACCACGTCGCGCAGCAGGGCATCGATCAGCGTGGTCGCGACGTCGCCGGCCGGATCGATCTGGAAACCACCGAGCGGCGCACGTCCGAGCATGTACCGTGCTGACGTCAGGGCGCGTTCGCATTCCTCGCTCGGCAGGCGCTCGCCCGGGAGAGCGCGCAGCTCCGCGGCAACGAGGCGGCAGTCGGTGCACAGGGCCGCCGCGTACGCGCGGCGGCTCGCGGCGGTCGGGTCATGCCTGTGCATCGTGCGCTCGCGTGCCGACTCGAGCACCGAAACCAGGGCATCGAGCTCGAGGATCGGGCGTGCGAGGCGCGCCAGGTCCTCCATCGGGCGACCGAATTGCGTGCCGTAGAGCTCCACCTCGTGAAGGGAGCCGACCGCGTGCTCGCGCGCCGCTCGAGCGCTGTCGTCGTCGCGGCGAGACGCGACCGATCGGTGCGTCGCGTCGCCGAGCAGCCGCTCGAGACGCCGCCCCGCGAGCTCGAGGAGCTCCGCGAGCGCCGCATGCGCCGACGTCGTCGCGTCGATCGGCCAGGCCGCGTGCATGATGCCCACCACGACCACGATGCCGAAGGCGAGGCCGATCAGGCTCTCGAGCGGTTCATGCCAGGTCGGCGACGGCGCCGTGCCGTGGACGAGCGTCAAGATGAAGGCGATCGCCGCCTGCAGGGCGGCGAAAGACAGGCGCTCGTGGTGCTGCTGCACCCACAGGAAGCCGAACACGAAGATGCCGGCCACGAGGCAGATCGCGGGCAGCTCGGTGACGAATGGGAGCAGGACGACGGCGACGAGGAGCCCGGCGAGCCCGCCGACGAGGACGCCTGCGACCCGCAGCAGCGCCTTGCGCAGCGTCGCTCCGACCGGTGTCGCGAGGGTGGCGACCAGGACCGCCACGACGAGGGCCGGCACGATCGCGCCCCAGTCGGCCGCGATCCATGCCCAGAGCACGAGCAGGTACGACACCGCGGACTTCACCGCGTGACGCAGCCGGTAGCGGTCGAACGCGGGGCGGAGCCGCCACGGCGCGCGCCTCGTGGCGAGGCGGGGAACCGAGCGCGTGTCGGCGGCAAGAAACGGCGACAGGAGAGCGAGTCGCGCCGCGAGCAGCCGCACCCGTCGACCGGCTGCGCCCGGGATCGTCTCGTCGGCGCGGGACGCCCGGTGCAGGGCGCGTGCGGTCGACCGCGCGCCCATGACCCGCGTCGCGCGATCGTCGTCGAGCGGTCCGCGTCGCGCCTCGACCAGTGCGGCGAGCGGTTCGAGCGTGAGGGCGACGCTGCCGACGACGTGTGCGGAGGGCCGAGAGCGCACGAGCCGCGCGACGGCCAGCTGGACCAGCACCTGGTGTTGGATGCGGTCGACGAGATCGTTCGCCACGGCGAGCGCCCGAAAGCGGGCGCGCGAGGCGAGTCGTGTCGGCCACGACCCGGCGAGCAGCGTGCGCGTCCGAGCGGCGCTCCGCTCGAGCGCGAGGACCGCGGTGTCCGGCGCGGCCCCAGCGAGAACCGTAGTGTTCGGTGCGGCCCCCGCGTGCTCGGCGAGCCGTCCGAGCCCGCGCAGGCGAGATGCGAGGGCATCCTGGAGCCGAGCGGGCAGGGCGGACGGTGGTGCGGCGCCGGCGACGAACGCGCACAGCGCGGCAACGAGCACGTCGGCGAGATCGTAGAAGGCATGCTGGACGGCCGTATCGGGCACGTCGAGCGACTGCCCGACGAGGACGAGCAGGCTCAGCAGCGCTTGGACCCATCCGTAGGCGAAGCGGCGCCCGAGCGCGCCGTACGTGCCGATCGTGGTGAGCGCGAGCAGCAGTGCCGAGAAGGCGACGCGGCTCTGATCGAACAGGGCGAGCAGCACCAGCCCGAGCGCCGAGCCGGCGAGTGCTCCGCCGAGCATCGTCAGCGCGCCCGCGCTGCCGCGCGCCAGGACGAACACCACCGCGAGCGCCGGCACCTCGAGGTGCAGAGCGAAGGCGAGTGCCATGGCGGCGACGGCGGCGACGGTCGTCCGGATGGTCGCTCCCGTCGGCGTGTCCGGATCGAGCGGGTGTGAGGCCGACGTGGGCCCGGTCGTGCGCTTGCAAGGCGTGCGCGGGTCGCTCATGCCACTGCTCGGTGCGAGCGCGATCGCGAAGGGCAGGCGGACGGGTCATGAGCATCCTGGCGCTCACCACGTGCGCGTGCGCCTGCCAGGGCAGCCTGCTGGTCGCCGGCGTGAGCTTCGCGCCGTGGATCGGCTGCGCGCTCGTCGGCGCGGCGGTGGCGTACGTGCTGGCGCGCCTGCTCGAGGCCCATCTGTTCGCCTACGACCCGCGCTGGTTCGTCTGGGTGTTCGTCGCGCTGACGACCCTGTGCTCGATCGTGCTGTGGAACCTGGTCGCGCGCCCGCCGCCGGGCTGACGGGCTTCACGCATCAGGAGGCGGGGCCGACCGGCGTTGCTCGGCTCGCGCGATCGCCGCCCTGCGCTCACTTTTCGCGAATGCCGAGCTTGTCCATGCGGTACTTGAGGATGCGACGCGTGGTGCCCAGACGCTCCGCGGCGCGCGTCTGGTTGAACTCCGCCTGATGCAGCGCCTCGACGATGATCTCGCGCTCGAACTCGTCGACGGCGTCCGACAGCGTGCGGATTCCGAGCAGCACCTCGCCGCGCATGTTGCCCGTCGGCATTGCCGTCTGGCTCTGGCGGATCACCTCGGGCAGCTCTTCCGGGCGTACCGGCCCGAAGTCGGCCAGGACGAGCAGCCGCTCGATCAGGTTCTCGAGCTCGCGCACGTTGCCCGGCCAGCGATAGCGCACCAGATGGTCGATCGCCTCGGGGGTGAAGGCGCGCTCCTTGATGCCGAGCTCCGCGGCCTTCGCCACCGTGAAGTGCTTGATGAGCAGGGTGAGGTCCTGACGGCGCTCGCGCAGCGGCGGCAGGTGCAGCGTCACGACGTTCAGGCGGTAGTACAGGTCGGCGCGGAACGTTCCCGCGGCGATGGCCTGGGTGAGGTCCTGGTTGGTCGCAGCGACGATGCGCACGTCGACGTCGATCGGCTTGGTGCCACCGACCCGCATGAACTGCCCGGTCTCGATCACGCGCAGCAGCTTCGCCTGCATCGCGGGCTGCATCTCGGCGATCTCGTCGAGGAAGATCGTGCTCTGGTGCGCGAGCTCGAACTGGCCGAGCTTGCGTGCGTCTGCGCTGGTGAACGCACCCCGCTCGTGACCGAACAGCTCGCTTTCGAGCAGGTGCTCGGGGATCGCCGCGCAGTTGATCGCGGTCAGCGTGCGGCTCGCGCGCGGGCTCTGGTAGTGGAGCGCCTTCGCGATCAGCTCCTTGCCGGTGCCGCTCTCGCCGGTGATCAGCACCGTGGTCTTGAGCGGTGCCACCTGCGACACCGTGCGGAAGACCTCCTGCATCGCTTCGGAGCGCCCGACGATGTTGCCGAGCTGGTAGCGGCGTCCGACCTCGGCACGAAGCTCGTTCACTTCGCGCTGCAGGGCCGAGGTCCGCGTGGCGTTCGCGAGCACGATGCGCAGCTCGTCGAGGTCGAACGGCTTCTCGATGTAGTCGAACGCGCCGAGCTTGATCGCCGTGACCGCGGTCTTCACCGTGCGCGTCGCGGTGACGATCACCACCGGCAGCTCGGGACGCTGGCCTTTGATGCGCTCGAGCACGGTGAGCCCGTCGATTCCCGGCATCACCAGATCGAGCAGGACCGCGTCGAAGCCCTCGCCGCCGATCCGGCGCAGCGCCTCGTCCCCGCTCTCGGCGACCGAGACGTCGTACTTGTCACGCAGCACGAGGCGCAGGGACTCGCGCACGCCGGCCTCGTCGTCGACGACGAGCACCCGGCGTCGCAGCTCGCCCTCGCGATCGCCATCCGGCATCACGAACGCCGGTCCCTGGCCGTTCGCCATCGTGCCCGCTCCCCCGGCCCTCGCGGGCCTGCCCCCCGGCCGATCACGGTGGCGACAGATGCAGCCGGATCGACACCACGTTGCTCTCGAGCGCGATCTCCACGTCGCCTCCCACGCGCGCCAGCGCGCCTCTAACCAGCAACAGGGCCAGAGGCAAACCCGAAGCACCGTCTTGCGCCGCGCCGCGCAGGTGCGTGATCGCTCCGGACTCGCGGTATTCGAGCCGCAGCATCGAGGGCTCTTGAACGCCGACGGTGAGCCGGCCGCGCGGCTCGATGGTCTCCGCGACGTGTCGTGTCAGCGTCGCCAGCGCGAAGCGCAGGTGCTCGCGATCGGCCCGGGCGTGCAGCACGGCACCGTCCGGAGCGTCGAGCTCGACCTGCTTGCTCGACAGGGCGCGCCAGGCGGCGCGCAGGGCGTCGCGCAGCAGCGCCAGGACGTCGAGCGGCTCGAGCGCCGGCGCGTGCAGGCGCGCGAAGGCGAGCAGACCGTCGAGGATCTCGTCCATGCGCGTCACCGCCTCGTCGGTGAGGGCGCGGAACTGGCCCAGCTCGTGCGGATCGTCGCGCAGCGACTCGATGCTGCCCACGAAGGTCTTGATCGTGACCAGCGGGTTCTTGAGCTGATGCGCGAGCTCCACGGCCAGCGCCTCGAGGGTCGGCATCGGCGGCGTGCCGCCGTTCGTGGGCACGGTCGTGTGGGCGGCCGGTGGCCCGCTCCGCGACGGAAGCGGAGCGGGCGTGCCGTCGTCGCGTCGCTTGCGGAACAGCCCTGGCGCCGGCAGCGTCGCGATCAGCGCCTCGTCGGACGACGGCGCATCGTCCGGAGACCGCTCGAAGCCCGCATGCGCCGCGGGATGCTGGTCGAGAGCCGGCGCGCCGACCGCGGTGTCGTCCTCCGACGCCGCGTCCCGGCGCCGGATCGGGATCGTCGGCGCATCGGCTGGCGAGGCCGCATCGTCCGGCTGCCAGCGCAGCTGCACGCCGTCGATCATCGGTGCGCTGCTCGCGAGCAGCGTGCGCGCGAGGACGGCGTCGAGCTCGGCGACGTCCCCCGGCCAGGGATGCGCGGCGAGCGCCGCCTCCGCGTCGGGAGTGAGGGCCGGCACGGCACAGCCGAGCTCGCGGCCGAGCTGCGTCAAGCGCTGACGCGCGACCTCGGCGATCGCGCTGCCGCGCCGCGCCAGAGCCGGGACCGTGAGCGTGATCGTGCTGAGGTGAGCGAGCAGGTCCGCACGCCAGCGCGGGCGCAACGTCTCGAGGGCGAGATCGGTCGCGCTGAGGACGCGGAACGGGGCGCGCGCGAGCAGGGCTGCCAGCACGTCCTGCATCGCGCCATCGAGATGCTCGATACCGTCGAGCGCGAGCGTGGTGTGCGCCGCCCGTTCGCCATCGGGCAGGCCCGCCGGCAGCGTCCCCGCGTTGCGCCGCAGATCGACGTAGACCAGCTCGTCGCGGCCGCTCGCGCGATGCACGTGGTCGCCGACGCGTCGGAACGCGGCCCCGAAGCAGGCGGTGCAGAGCAGCGGCAGGCTGGTCGGAGCGACGCGGGTCAGCAGCTCCAGCGCCGGCCGTGGCAGGAAGCCCTCAGCGCCGGCGCCGCGGGAGAGATCGGGAGCCAGCATGAGGTCTGTCAGGTGCAGCATTCATTCTCGCTTCCCTACCCGCGTTTCGTTTTGCCTGCGGCCGCAGGCGGCGTGCAAGCGCAAACGTGACCAGGACGAAGCCCCCGAGGGTCATCAGGCGTCCGCCGCTCGCGACCACGTGATAGAAATCCATGCGACCGCGCGCGATCTCGATCTCTTCCGCGCTCGAGCCGCCGGGGCCGCCGTGCGGATGTGCAACTCCATGAGGAGTCGGCATCGGCGTGCGCACGATGGCCTCGTGCTCGCGCAGCCGGATCGTTCCGGTCACCCAGTTGCCCACTCCCAGAACCAGAAGCACCAGGCCCGACACGAGCAGGGTGCTCTTGTACCAGCGATCGGCTCCGGGATCGGTCGGCATCGCGCATCAACCGTGAAGCACTCCGCTACGCGCGTGCAACTCGCGCAGCGCAACACGGCGCACGACGCGCCGGACCTGCGCGCGCAGCGAGGTGATGGCGACGCCGTTGCGCGCAGCCGGCGTGGTGCGCTGTTTGCTCGACCGACCGTGCGAGGGGGTCGCGGAGACCGGCATGGGGCCGGTCCCGTGGCCAGGGGGGAACGAGGCCGGGCCGGTCGCGAGCGATCGGCCCGCCCGTTTCGCGCGCCGCGCGAGTGCACGCGCTGCGCCGCGCCCGCCGCCGCCCGTCAAACCAGATCGCATCCCCTCGACCACCGCGCGGTCTTCTACAAGACGCACGCGTCACCGCAAGGCACCGATGCCGGCGTCGATCGCTGCGCAGGTCTTGTCATGCGTGCAGCAGCGCCGTGGCCGCGGTGCTGGTAGGCGTGCCTGCGCGCGGAGGGGACGATGCGAGCGCGAACGGAGCGTCGAACGTGAGGATCGGGGAGGGCGCGGCCGGCGAGGTGCTCGCGCGGCGGCCGCACGCGCCGCGCGTGCTGCTCGTCGAGGACGACTGCGGACTTGCGCGGCTGCTCGCCGACGCGCTCGCACGGCCGCCGAGCGCAGCGGTCGTGCGAATCGCGACCGGTGTGGGTGTCGCGCAGCAGCTCCTGCAGGAGGAACGCTTCGCGTTGATCCTGCTCGATCGCGGCTTGCCCGACGGCGACGGCATCGAGCTCTTGCGTGCGATCGTGGCGGGCGGTGCCGCGCCGTCCGTCGTGGTCCTCACCGCCGACGATACCGCCACGAGTGCCGTCGATGCGCTCAAGGCGGGTGCCGTCGACTACGTGGTCAAGTCCGAACGCATGGTCGAGCAGGTGCTCGCGCGCGTCGGGTCGCTGCTCGACGAGCACGCGCCCTCGTCGCGTGGGCGGGCCGGTGACGCGCTGGTCGGCGAGAGCGCCGCGATGCAGGCGGTGCGCGTGCTGCTGCAGCGCTACGCGCCCAGCCGTGCCTGCGTTCTGATCGAGGGCGAGACGGGGGTCGGCAAGGAGCTGGTCGCGCGCGCCCTGCACGCGCAGAGCGAGCGCGCGTCCGGCCCGTTCGTCGCGATCAACTGCGGTGCGCTGCCGGAGCACCTGGTCGAAAGTGAGCTCTTCGGCCACGCGCGTGGCGCCTTCACCGGCGCACATCGCGATCATCCGGGGCTGGTCGAGCACGCGGAGCGCGGCACGCTGTTCCTGGACGAGATCGAAGATCTGCCGCCGGCGCTGCAGGGCAAGCTGCTGCGGCTGCTGCAAGAGAGCGAGTACCGTCCGGTCGGCGCGACGCGCACACGGCGTGCGGACGTGCGCGTCGTGGCGGCGTCGAACGCCGAGCTGCAGACGATGGTGCGCGAGCGCCGGTTCCGCCGCGACCTGTTCTACCGGCTCGACGTGCTGCGCATCGTGGTGCCGCCGTTGCGTGAGCGGGTCGACGATCTGCCGGCGTTGCTCGCGCACCTCGCGCGCGACGTCGCCGCGCGCGGGGCGAGCGGCGTACCGTCCTTCATCGGACCGTCCGCGGCGCAGCTGATGGCGCTGCGAGCGTATCCGTGGCCGGGCAACGTGCGTGAGCTCGCGAACCTGGTCGAGCGTGCCGCGATCGTCGCCGCGACGCTCGGCTGGCCCGCCGGGTGGACGTCGGCGCTCGGCCAGCTTCACCCCGATCGGCGCTTCGACACCGTCGTCGCTCAGGCGCCGGCTCGCGCGGGCGCGGATGCGACCGAGCGGGCGGCGCTGCTCGAGCTGCTCGAGCGCCATCGCTGGCGTCGCGCCG
>JAIEPK010000436.1 GCA_019749875.1 Candidatus Binatia bacterium
CGTCGTCGCGCCCGGTGCGCGCGACCGCGGGCTTCGCCTTCGGCCGCTGCGTGGCGAGGCTCTGCTTGAGCGCGTCCATGAGATCGATGACCTGCGCGCGCGGCGCGCGCGTGGGCAGGCTCACGACGTCCTTGCCCTCGATCTTCTGCTCGATCATCGCGAGCGCGGCCTTGCGGTACTCGTCCTCGTAGAGCGTCGCGTCGAAGCGGTCGGTCGCGAGCTGATCGATGAGCTTGACGGCGAGGTCGATCTCGGCCGGCTTGCTCGCGACCTCGTCGCCGAGGTCGACGTCGGCGAAGCTGCGCACCTCGTCGGCGTAGTAGAGCGTGTGCAGAACCAGGCCCTGGTCGGACTGGCGCAGCAGGACGAGCTGCTGCTTGCCGCGGGCCGAGAACTTCGCCACCGCGCACTTGCCGCTCTCGCGCATCGCCGCGGCGAGCAGGTGGTACGGCTTGTGGCCGCCCTTGTCCGGGCCGAGCAGGTAGGCCTTGTCGAAGTACACCGGGTCGACCTTCTCGATCGGCACGAACTGCTCGATCTCGATCGACTGGTCGCTCTTCTGCTCGAGCGTCGCGAGCTCGTCCTCGGTGAGCACGGCGTACTCGCCCTTCGCGTACTCGTAGCCGCGCACGGTGTCGTCGCGCTCGACGACGTCGCCGCACGCCGAGCACACGTACTGCTGCTTGAGGCGCGCGCGGTCCTTCTTGTGCAGCATGTTGAAGGACAGCGACTTCGAGCGCGTCGCCGGGTAGAGCTTCACCGGAACGGCCACCAAGCCGAAGCTGACGATCCCCGATGCGATCGGCCGTGCGGCCATGGATTCTCCCCCCGGCGTGCCGTTCGATCCGCTGCGGCCGCAGCGAGCACGGTTGCCGCTCTCGTCTTCGGTCGGCTCGCTGTGCGAGCTTAACGATCCCGACCCTAGCCCGGATGGTGGTCGAACACCACGCGGTGCCCCACCGGAGCGGAATCGTCGACGGCAGCGAGGACGGCGTCGCACGACGTTCCATGAGTGGCACTGATGCTTCGAATACGTTTGAGGGGGCTTGTTCTTACGACGCGCGGCGCTACAGTGGGCCGCGACTCGGGGGCGGGCTGACCCTCGGGATCGGTCGATGTGCCGGGGGCGCGAGCGCCTCGAGGCGCGCGGCGCGGGGCAGCTGACAAGGTACAGGCGTGCAGGTCTTCCACCGTAGTACGAACGTTCTGTCGAGGTTCACCATCTTCGGCGGGCTGTTCGTTGTCGCCGGGCTCGTCTACGGGCTCTATCTGGTCAACAGCTCTCCGTACGTGACCCAGCAAGGGGTCGCGAAGGAGCAGCCGATCCAGTTCAGCCACAAGCACCACGCGGGCGAGCTGGGCATCGACTGTCGCTACTGTCACACGACGGTCGAGAAGCTCGCATACGCAGGCATGCCGGCGACCAAGACGTGCATGAACTGCCACTCGCAGATCTGGACCAACAGCGAGTTCCTCGAGCCGGTGCGACGCAGCTGGCGGACCGACGAGTCGATCGAGTGGACGAAGGTCTACGACCTGCCGCAGTACGTCTACTTCAATCACAGCATCCACGTGAACAAGGGCGTCGGCTGCGAGACCTGCCACGGGCGCGTCGATCTGATGAACGTGCTCTGGCAGAAGCCGACGATGCAGATGCAGTGGTGCCTCGACTGCCACCGGCAGCCCGAGAAGTACCTGCGTCCGCGGCAGTTCATCTTCAGCATGGACTACCAGCCTCCCTCGGATCAGCTGGATCTCGGCAGGAAGCTCAAGGAGGAGTACGACGTCCACACGCGCGTCACGTGCTCCGCGTGCCACCGGTGAGCATCAGGAGACGCGGCTGATGGAACGTCTGGACTTCGAACGCATCCGCGAGAAGGTCGCGGGGAAGACCGGTCGCGACTACTGGCGAAGCCTCGACGAGCTCGCCGGCAGCGAGGACTTCTTCGCCTATCTGAAGGCGGAGTTTCCTCGTCAGGTCGAGGCGCTCGAGCACGTCGACCGGCGCCAGTTCATGAAGCTGATGGGGGCGTCGCTGGCACTCGCCGGGCTCGGCGCCTGCACCACGCAGCCGCCCGAGAAGGTCGTTCCGTACGTCAAGCCGCCCGAGGAGCTGGTGCCGGGCGATCCGGTCTACTTCGCGACCGCCATGCCGCTGCTCGGTACGGTCACCGGCCTGCTGGTCGAGAGCCACGTCGGCCGTCCGACCAAGATCGAGGGCAACCCGCAGCATCCCGCGAGCATGGGTGCCACCGACGCGATCACGCAGGCGTCGATCCTCGGGCTCTACGATCCCGATCGCTCGCAGGTCGTGCGACGCGTCGACGAGATCCTGAGCTGGGAGGCGTTCCAGGCCGCGCTGACCGCCGCGATGCAGGCCCAGACCGAGCGCGGTGGCGCCGGACTTCGCATCCTGACGCAGACCGTCGGCTCGCCCACGCTGGCCGCGCAGATCGACGCGCTGCTGCAGAAGTACCCGGGCGCGCGCTGGCACCAGTACGAGCCGCTCGCCCGCGACAACGCGGTCGCGGGTGCCCGCCTCGCCTTCGGTGACGACGTCGAGACCCTCTACCGCTTCGATCAGGCGGACGTCGTGGTGTCGCTCGACGCCGACTTCCTGTCGTCGGGCGGCGGGCACGTGCGCTACGCGCGCGACTTCATCGGCAAGCGCCGGCTGACCGGCGGCTCGCGCGACATGAATCGGCTCTACGTCGTCGAGCCCACGCCATCGAACACGGGCGTCAAGGCCGATCAGCGCCTCGCGCTGCGTGCGAGCCGGATCCCCGGCGTCGCGCGCGCGCTCGCAGCGGGTATCGGAATCTCGGTCGCCGGTGCAGACGCCAAGGACGCGGCGGCGGCGTGGGTGGCGGCCGCCGTCGCGGACCTGAAGGCGCACGCCGGACGCAGCATCGTGATCGCCGGCGACCAGCAGCCGGCCGAGGTGCACGCCGTCGCGCACGCGATCAACGCGGCCCTCGGCAACGTCGGCAAGACGGTGATCTACACGGAGCCCGTGGTCGCGCGTCCCGAGGTGCAGCGCGACTCGCTCGCCGCACTCGTCAAGGACATGCAGGCGGGCAAGGTCGAGCTGCTGCTGATCATCGGCGGCAATCCGGTCTACGATGCCCCGGCCGACCTCGACTTCGCAGCCGCGCTCGAGAAGGTCGCGATGCGCGCCCACCTGTCGCTGTTCGACGACGAGACCTCGCGCCTCTGCCAGTGGCACCTGCCGGAGGCCCACTACCTCGAGTCGTGGAGCGACGGTCGCGCCTTCGACGGCACCGCGAGCGTGATGCAGCCGCTGATCGCACCGCTCTACAGCGGTCGCAGCGCGCACGAGCTGCTGGCGATGGTCGCCGGGCAGGGCGGCGCCAAGGGCTACGACATCGTGCGCGACTTCTGGAAGAAGAAGCGCGGTGACGCCGGCTTCGAAGTGTTTTGGACGCGCTCGCTGAACGACGGCGTGGTCGCCGACTCTGCCGCCGCGATCAAGCGCGTCGCGCTGCGCGCGGATCTCGCGAGCGCGCTGCCGAAGGCCGCGGCTGCGGGCGGCAGCAGCGATCTCGAGATCGTCTTCCGGCCCGACCCGACCATCCTCGACGGGCGCTTCTCGAACCTGGGCTGGCTGCAGGAGCTGCCGAAGCCGCTCAGCAAGCTCACCTGGGACAACGCCGTCGAGCTGTCGCCGCACGACGCGGAGCGCCTCGGCATCGTGAATACCGACGTGGTCGAGCTCGAGCTCGGCGGGCGCAAGGTCCAGGGGGCGGTGTGGATCGCGCCGGGACAGGCCGACGGCGTGGTCACCGTCACGCTCGGCTACGGGCGCACGCGCGCCGGCCGCGTCGGCACGGGCACCGGCTTCGACGCCTACCGGCTGCGCACGACCGCGGCTCCCGATCAGGCGCTCGGGCTCGTGCTCGCGAAGACCGGCGACACCTACCAGCTCGCCTGCACGCAGCACCACGGCAGCCTCGAGGGCCGCAACATCGTGCGTGCGGCGAACCTCGAGGAGTATCGGGCGCACCCGCACGTCTTCCGGGAGATGGGGGAGGATCCACCCTCCGATGCGACCATGTACCCGGCGTGGCCCTACACGGGTTACGCGTGGGGCATGGCGGTCGACATGAACGCGTGCATCGGCTGCAACGCCTGCGTGATCGCCTGCGTCGCCGAGAACAACATCGCGGTGGTCGGCAAGGAGCAGGTCGCGAACGGTCGCGAGATGCAGTGGATCCGCGTCGACCGCTATTACGTCGGCGAGCCCGAGGATCCCGAGGTCGCCTACCAGCCGATGTTCTGCCAGCACTGCGAGCTCGCCCCGTGCGAGACCGTGTGTCCGGTGAACGCGACGGTGCACGACGAGGAAGGCCTCAACGTGATGGTCTACAACCGTTGCGTCGGCACGCGCTACTGCTCGAACAACTGTCCGTACAAAGTTCGTCGGTTCAACTTCTACCGCTTCACGAACTACAGCGACAAGAGCCTCGAGCTGCAGCGCAACCCCGACGTGACCGTGCGCTCGCGCGGCGTCATGGAGAAGTGCACCTACTGCGTGCAGCGCATCAACCATGCGCGCATCGCGGCCAAGCGCGAGGATCGCAAGGTCAAGGACGGCGAGATCGTCACCGCCTGCCAGCAGACGTGCCCCACCGACGCGCTGGTGTTCGGTGACATCAACGACGAGCACAGCCGGGTCGCGAAGCTCAAGGCGGAGCAGCGCAACTACGCCGTGCTCGGCGAGATCAACACGCGGCCGCGCACGACGTACCTTGCGATCGTGCGCAATCCGAACCCGGCGCTGGGCGAGAAGGAGCCGGTCGCATGAGTGTCGAGACCGGCCGCGAGTACTACGGCGTCTCACAAGTCCCGCCCGAGATCATCGGTCCGGGCCAGACCTTCGAGACGGTCACCGACCGCATCAGTCAGGTCGTCCTGACGCGCGAGACGCCGAAGGGCTGGTTCATCGGCCTCGGCATCGCGCTGATGCTGCTGATGGTCTTCATCATGTCCGTCAGCATGCTGCTGGCCTACGGCACGGGCATCTGGGGACTGAACATCCCGGTCGGCTGGGCATTCGACATCGTCAACTTCGTCTGGTGGGTCGGCATCGCGCACGCGGGCACGTTGATCTCGGCGATCCTGCTGCTGTTGCGCCAGAAGTGGCGGACGTCGATCAACCGCTTCGCGGAAGCGATGACGCTCTTCGCGGTGAGCTGCGCGGGCCTCTACCCGCTGATGCACCTCGGCCGTCCGTGGCTCGCGTACTGGCTGCTGCCGTACCCGAACACGATGGGCATGTGGCCGAACTTTCGGAGCCCGCTGCTGTTCGACGTGTTCGCGGTGTCGACGTACGCGAGCGTGTCGTTCCTGTTCTGGTTCACGGGCCTGATCCCCGACCTCGCGACCTTGCGCGACCGCTCGCAGAACTTCTTCGGGCGGACGATCTACGGCATCCTCGCCCTCGGCTGGCGCGGCTCGGCGCGGCACTGGGAGCGCTACGAGACGGCCTACCTGCTGCTCGCCGGTCTCTCGACGCCGCTCGTCGTGTCGGTGCACACGATCGTCAGCTTCGACTTCGCGGTCTCCGTCATTCCGGGCTGGCACGCGACCATCTTCCCGCCGTACTTCGTCGCGGGCGCGATCTTCTCGGGCTTCGCGATGGTGGTCACGCTGTCGATCCCGATCCGCAAGTACTACGACCTCGAAGACTTCATCACGCTCAAGCACCTCGACAACATGGCGCGCGTGATGCTCGCGACCGGCCTCATCGTGGCCTACGGCTACATGATGGAAGCGTTCATGGGCTGGTACAGCGGCAACACCTACGAGCGCTACATGGTGTACGCGCGCATCTTCGGGCACTTCGCGCCAGCGTACTGGGCGCTGATCCTGTGCAACATCATCATCCCGCAGATGCTGTGGTTCAAGAAGGTCCGCGCGAACCTGGCGGCGCTGTGGGTGATCTCGCTGGTGGTCAACGTCGGCATGTGGCTCGAGCGCTACGTCATCGTCGTGACCAGCCTGTCGCGCGACTTCCTGCCGTCGTCGTGGTTCCGGTTCGTACCGACCTTCTGGGACTGGTCGACCTTCATCGGCACCATGGGTCTCTTCTTGACGCTGCTGTTCCTCTTCATCCGCGTGCTGCCGATGATCTCGATCTTCGAGATGCGGACGCTTGTGCCCGGCGCCGAGCTGAAGGAGGAGCTGCACGAGGCTCCGGAGGCTTCGCGATGAGCTCGCGCCCCGCAAGCTCGCGTCCGCCCATCTACGGCCTGATGGCGGAGTTCAGCGATCCCAACGAGCTGATCGCCGCGATCCGTCAGGCGCGCGCCGGCGGCTACCGTCGCATGGACGCGTACACGCCGTACCCGATCGAGGAGGTCGCGCACGAGCTCGGCATCCACGGCAACCACCTGCCGAAGCTGGTCCTCGCGGGCGGCGTCATCGGCATGTGCGCCGGCTACGCCCTGCAGTACTGGACCTCGGTCATCGAGTACCCGATCAACGTCGGCGGACGACCCCTGAACAGCATCATCTCGTTCATGCCGATCACGTTCGAGACCACGGTCCTCACCGCGGCGATCTTCGCGGTGTTCGGCATGCTCGCGCTGAACGGGCTGCCGATGCCGTATCACCCGGTGTTCAACGTGCCGCGCTTCGCGCTCGCGAGCCGCGATCGGTTCTTCCTCTGCATCGAGGCGACCGATCCGATGTTCGACCGCGAGCTGACGCGTCGGTTCCTGGAGCGGCTGGTGCCGCGATCGGTGGCGGAAGTTGAGCACTGAGCGTGCATCCGTCCGGCGTGCCCTGCGCGCGCGCGGACTTCTCGTCGGCGTCCTGCTGCTGCCCGCGCTGCTCGCGGGCTGCCGTCAGGACATGCAGGATCAGCCCAAGTACGACGCCGATCAGGCGAGCTCGTTCTTCCCCGACGGGCGCGCCAATCGCCCGCTCGTTCCCGGCACGGTGGTGCACGGCTCGTTCCACGAGAACACCGCGTACTACGAAGGCAAGGAGAACGGGCAGCCGGTGGCGGTGCCGCCCGTCAAGCTCACGCCGCAGCTGCTCGCGCGCGGTCAGGAGCGCTTCGACATCTACTGCAGCCCCTGCCACGACCGCACCGGATCCGGCAACGGCATGATCGTCCAGCGCGGTCTGCGCCGGCCGCCGTCGTTCCACATCCAGCGGCTGCGCGAGGCGCCGGCGGGTTACTACTTCGACGTGATCACCAACGGCTTCGGCATCATGCTGAACTACCGCGCGCAGGTTCCGGTCGACGATCGCTGGGCGATCATCGCCTACATCCGCGCGCTGCAGCTGAGCCAGAACGCGACGATCGGCGACGTGCCCGCCGACCAGCGCGCGGCACTCGACCAGGGCGCGGCGGGGCACTGACGTGGAAGTCGTGGCAAGCAACGTGACCCTGGACGCGGAGCATCCGATCCTGCGCCTGCAGCGCAACGCGCTGATCGCGGGTGTGGCGGGGCTGGCGCTGACCGCGGTCGGCTTCTTCGTGACGCCCGACCAGTTCTTCCGCTCGTATCTGCTCGGCTTCATGTACTGGTTCGGCATCGCGCTCGGCTCGATGGCGATCCTGATGATCCACCACATCGCCGGCGGTGCCTGGGGTGCGGTGATCCGCCGCATGCTGGAGTCGTCGATCGGCACGATCCCGGTGCTGGCGGTGCTGTTCATCCCGGTCGCGCTCGGCACGCACCATCTCTACGAGTGGACGCACGCCGACGTGGTCGCCAAGGACGCCGTCCTGCAGGCGAAGCAAGCCTACCTGAACGTGCCGTTCTTCCTGGTGCGGGCGGTGCTCTACTTCGTGGTGTGGTTCGCGGTCGCGTCGCTGCTGCGCCGCTGGTCGCTCGAGCAGGATCGCGAGCTCGACCCGCGCGGCATCGTGCGCATGGAGCTGATGAGCCGCGGCGGCCTCGTGCTGTACGGCATCACGGTCACGTTCGCCGTGGTCGACTGGGTGATGTCGCTCGAGCCGCACTGGTTCTCGACCGTCTTCGGCTTGCTGCTCATGGCCGGGCAGGGTCTCGCCGCGTTCGCGTTCTGCGTCGCGGTGTCGACCGTGCTGTCGCGGCGGGAGTCGGTGGCGCGCTTCTTCGGACCCGCGCAGTACCACGACCTCGGCAACTTCATGCTCGCGTTCACGATGATCTGGGCCTACTTGTCGTTCTCGCAGCTGCTGATCATCTGGTCGGGAAACCTGCCGGAGGAGACGGCCTGGTACTTCACGCGCTCGCAGGGCGGGTGGAAGGTCATCGGCTACTCGCTGATCTTCCTGCACTTCGCGGTGCCGTTCGCGGTGCTGCTGCAGCGCAAGATCAAGCGCACGGGCAGCAAGCTCGCGCTGGTCGCGCTGTGGCTGCTGTTCATGCGCTTCGTCGATCTCTACTGGCTCGTGGCGCCGTCGCTGCATCCGACCAGTGCGCTGCCGCACTGGCTCGATTTCACCGCCGTCATCGGCATCGGCGGCGTCTGGCTGTGGTTCTTCGTCGGACGCCTCGCTCAGAATCCGGTGCTGGCGCTCAACGATCCGTCGCTGCCGGAGGTGGAGGCATGAGCGGGTCCAGCCACGAGGTCGATCCGGTCGCGCTCGAGGCCGCGGTTCGCGCCGGCCACGAGGCGGACGCCGTCCGCAGCCGGCTGCTCTGGGGTGCGGGCATCGTGTTCATCGTCCTGACGTTCATCGGCGTCATCGCCGTCGCGGTGCTGCGCCCGCTGATGATCCGCAGCCAGGAGAAGGACTACCCGCCGCCGAGCCCGCTCGCCGCGAGCTACGGCCGCACCGAGCCGCCCGCGCCGCGCCTGCAGGTCGACCCTGCGCTCGACATCTACGATCACCGCAAGGCCGAGCAGCAGGTGCTGACCAGCTACGGCTGGGTCGACCAGAAGTCGGGCGTGGTGCGCATTCCGATCGAGCGTGCGATGGGGCTGCTGGTCGAGCGCGGCATCCAGGCGCCGCCGCCGGCGGCCGCTGCGGCTCCGAGCGGGGCGGCTCCGGGAGCACAGCCGTGAGCAGCCTTCCTCGAGTGACCAGACGCTTCGGCGCGCTGGTGCTCGCCGGCGCGATGTTGCTCGCGCACGGTACGGTGACGGCCGCGCACGCGGACGACACCTTCGCCGCGCAGCCCGGACGCACCGAGATCCGTCCCGGCGAGGCGACGATCACCGCCAACGACCGGCCCGAGGCGCTGCGCGAGGTCGGCTTCGATCAGAAGCTCGATCAGCAGATCCCGCTCGACCTGCACTTCCGCGACGAGAGCGGCAAGGACGTCCGGCTGGGCGACTTCTTCGGCACCAGACCGGTGGTCCTGTCGCTGGCGTACTTCTCCTGCCCGATGCTCTGCGGCCTGCACCTGAACGGGCTCGCGAGCTCGCTCAAGCCGCTCCGTCTGGAGCCCGGGCAGGACTTCGAGATCGTCACCGTGAGCTTCGATCCGCGCGACACGCCGGACAAGGCCACCGTCAAGAAGAAGGACACCCTCGAGCGCTACGAGCGGCGCGGCGCCGAGCACGGCTGGCACTTCTTGACCGGGGACGTCGAGCAGATCCGCGCGCTGACCTCCGCCGTCGGCTTCCGCTACCAGTACGACGAGAAGCGGGGCGAGTTCGCGCATCCCGCGGGCGTCGTCCTGCTGACCCCCGAAGGTCACGTCTCGCGCTACCTGTTCGGCATCGATTACTCGCCGCGGGACCTGCGCCTCGGCCTCGTCGAGAGCGCCCAGGGCAAGATCGGCACGCTCGTCGATCAGGTTCTGCTGTTCTGCTTCCACTACGACCCTTCGATGGGGCGCTACTCCGCGATTGCGCTCAACTCGGTGCGGGTCGGCGGCGTGCTGACGTTGCTCGGCCTCGTCGTCTTCATTGGTGGTGCCCTGCGCCGTGAATCGCGGCGGCGTGCGGCACGACACGGGACCAGCGCCTCATGATCGGACGTTTCTCGCTGCTCCCCGAGCAGGCTTCCACCATCGCCGGCCAGGTCGACGCGCTCTACTTCTTCCTGGTCGCGCTGAGTGCCTTCTTCTCGGTGCTGATCGCGGTCGCGGTGATCGCGTTCGCGATCCACTTCCGCCAGAGCAAGGATCGCCAGGTGGTCCCGTCGGGCGAGGGGTTCCTGGCGCTCGAGATCACGTGGACGGTGATCCCGTTCATCCTGGTGATGATCATCTTCGGCTGGGGTGCGCGCATCTTCGTGACCATGCACACGCCGCCCGATGATGCGATGCAGGTCTACGTCGTCGGCAAGCAGTGGATGTGGAAGCTGCAGCACGTCGAGGGCCGGCGCGAGATCAACGAGCTGCACATTCCGGTCGGACGCCCCGTCAAGCTTCTCATGACGTCGGAGGACGTGATCCACAGCTTCTACGTGCCGGCCTTCCGGGTGAAGCAGGACGCCGTGCCCGGGCGCTACACGTCGATGTGGTTCCAGGCCGACAAGGTCGGCGAGTACCATCTCTTCTGCGCCGAGTTCTGCGGTACGCAGCACGCGCGCATGATCGGTCGCGTGGTGGTGATGGAGCCCGCCGAGTTCCAGGCGTGGCTGTCGGGCACCAAGGGCTCGGGCGGCGACATGGTCGCCTCCGGCCAGGCGCTGTTCGAGCAGCTCGGCTGCCAGAGCTGCCACCAGGGCGAGACCGGCGCGCGCGGACCGGCGCTCGCGGGCCTGTTCAACAAGCAGGTCACGCTCGCCGACGGCCGTACCGTGGTCGCCGACGATACCTACCTGCGCGAGTCCATCCTCAACCCGCAGGCCGCCGTCGTGGCGGGCTACCAGCCGATCATGCCGACCTTCAAGGGCCTGGTCAGCGAGGAAGGGCTGCTCGAGCTCATGACCTACATCAAGTCGCTGCCGGCGCCGAAGACGATTCCCGCCGATGCGACCGAACCCGGAAAGACGCACGCCATGCTGCCGGTGCACGGAGGGCAGGGCTGATGCGCGTCACCGACCAGAGGGAGCGCTCCGAGTGGGCCCCCGTCGAGCTACGCTTGACGGGGCGCGGGGGCGCGTGCCCCCTCGTTCAATCGAGCAGAACCGTACGCGGCGCCGCAGGTGATGCGCCGGAACGGGGTGGACGATGACGGAGACCGTCGTACACGAGGCGCACGACGCCTCGGTCAACTATCTGAACGCCGATTACGGCGTGCGCTCGTGGCTCTTCACGAAGGACCACAAGCGGATCGGGCTCCTGTACCTCGCGTCGATCACGGTCTTCTTCGCGCTCGGCGGTCTCGCGGCGCTCATGATCCGTCTCGACCTGCTGACGCCGGCGGGAGATCTGGTCCGCGACGACACCTACAACAAGCTCTTCACGATGCACGGCGTCGTGATGATCTTCCTGTTCCTGATCCCGTCGATCCCGGCCGTGATCGGCAACTTCGTGCTGCCGCTGATGATCGGCGCGCGCGATCTCGCGTTCCCGCGCCTGAACCTCGCGAGCTGGTACATCTTCAACATCGGCGCGCTGTTCGCCGCGTGGGCGCTGCTCGCGGGCGGCATCGACACCGGCTGGACCTTCTACACGCCCTACAGCACGATGTCGTCGAACTCGAACGTGCTCTCGGGCGCGTTCGGCGCGTTCATCACCGGCTTCGCGTCGATCCTCACGGGCGTCAACTTCATCGCGACGATCCACCGCATGCGCGCGCCGGGCCTGACGTGGAACCGCCTGCCGCTGTTCGTCTGGGCGATGTACGCGACCAGCATCATCTTCATCCTCGGCACGCCGGTGATCGCGATCACGCTGCTGCTGATGATGATCGAGCGCGCGTTCCACATCGGGCTCTTCGATCCGGCGCTGGGCGGCGACCCGATCCTGTTCCAGCACCTGTTCTGGTTCTACTCGCACCCGGCCGTCTACATCATGATCCTGCCGTCGATGGGCGTGATCAGCGAGATCATCACCTGCTTCTCGCGCAACCGCATCTTCGGCTACTCCTTCATCGCCGCGTCGAGCATCGCGATCGCGCTGATCGGCTTCCTGGTCTGGGGACACCACATGTTCGTGTCCGGCCAGTCGGCGAACGCGAGCCTGATCTTCTCGCTGCTGAGCTTCTTCGTGGCGATCCCGTCCGCGATCAAGGTCTTCAACTGGACCGCGACGTTGTATCGGGGATCGGTGCGCCTGCAGGCGCCGATGGTCTACGCCCTGGGCTTCATCGGTCTGTTCACGATCGGCGGTCTGACGGGGCTCTTCCTGTCGACGCTCGCGACCGACGTCCACCTGCACGACACGTACTTCGTGGTCGCGCACTTCCACTACATCATGGTCGGCGGTGCGCTGATGGGCTATCTCGGCGCGATCCACTTCTGGTGGCCGAAGATGACCGGGCGGCTCTACAACGAGACGCTCGCGAAGATCGCTGCGATCATCGTCTTCGTCGGCTTCAACCTGACGTTCTTTCCGCAGTTCGTGCTCGGCTTCCTCGGGATGCCGCGCCGCTACCACGTGTATCCGGACGAGTTCCAGGTGCTGAACGTGTTCTCGACCGCCGGCGCGTCGATCCTCGGCATCGGCTACCTGCTGCCGGTGCTCTACCTGATCTGGTCGATGCGCTACGGGCCGAAGGCGGAGGCCAACCACTGGGGGGCCGTCGGCCTCGAGTGGCAAACGTCGTCGCCGCCGCCGACCGAGAACTTCGATCACACGCCGGTCGTGACCAGCGAGCCGTACGACTACCGCGAGCCGGTGGAGGTGAAGAAAGTTGCATGACGCGGCTTCCGGCGTGGTCCCGTATCACGCGCACCAGTTCGACGACGCGGAGCAGCAGTACCAGACGTCCACGCTCGGGATGTGGCTCTTCCTCGGCCAGGAGGTGCTGTTCTTCGGCGCGGTCTTCGCGACCTACTTCTACTACTTCTTCCTCTACCCGGACGCGTTCGAGGCGGCGAGCAATCACCTGTCCTTGACGCTCGGCGCCTTCAACACCGTCGTGCTCATCGGCAGCAGCTTGACGATGGTGTTCGCCGTGCACGCAGCCCAGCACGGCACCAAGCGGGCGCAGATGGCGTGGCTCGTCGCCACGATGATCCTGGGAATCGTCTTCCTGTGCGTGAAGGCCTACGAGTACACGCACAAGTTCCACGAGGGGCTGGTCCCGGGCGAGCTGTTCACCTACCACGGCCCGGACGCGCCGCAGCACCAGCTGTTCCTCTGCCTGTACTTCGCGATGACCGGTTTGCACGCGCTGCACATGATCATCGGCATCGGCATCCTCGCGGCGCTGGTGCTCCTGGCCAATCGCGACTGGTTCAACGCGGGCTACTACTCGCCGGTCGAGATGACGGGCCTCTACTGGCACTTCGTCGATCTCGTCTGGATCTTCCTGTTCCCGCTCCTCTACCTGATCGGTCGGCACTGAGGTCGCCATGTCGGAGCAGAAAGACAGCACCTCGGTGACGGGGGAGCAGCACAGCATCTCGGTCCCGACGTACCTCGCGGTCTTCGGGGCGCTGATGGTGCTGACCGCGGTGACGGTGGTGTCCGCGCACATCGACCTCGGCCACTTCAACATCGTGGTCGCGCTGATCATCGCGGTGACCAAGGCGACTCTGGTCGTCACGTACTTCATGCACCTGCGCTACGGCACCAACATGACGCGCGCCGTCCTGATCTCCGGCGTGATCGCCGTGTTCCTGCTCATGGGCATCGCGATCGACGATCTGCGCAACCGCCACACGCGCACCTACCTGCCGTTCATCGGCGCGCTGAACGGCGTTCGTCCGCCGAACGCGCCCCTCCCGCCGCACCCGCCCGAGGAGTGAACCGCGCCGCGCTCCCGTGCTTGCTCCGGGAACGCGTCGATGCGAGGACAAGGCCCATGGCGGAGCGAGACCTCTGGGACGAGCGGCGGCGCAGCTACGAGTCCGAGTACTTCCAGCGCCGCGAGCATGAGCTCATCGAGAAGATGCGCGCCCGTGCCCGCGAGCTCGCGGAGCAGCATCAGCTCGGCGAGGCGACCGGGATCGCGGACGACGAGGTGCTCAAGGCGCTGCACGACCTGGGCTACACCCGCGAGACGGTGACCCTGGTCCACCTGGTGCCGCTGCTGCAAGTGGCGTGGATCGACGGCTCGGTGAGCGCACCCGAGCGCGCGGGGATCCTCGAGGCGGCGCGCCTGCGCGGCGTCGAGGAGTCGACGCCGGCGTACCGTCAGCTCGTGAGCTGGCTCGACAAGAAGCCGCTCGACGGCTTCTTCGAGGACACGCTGCGGCTGATCGGCAACCTGCTGGCGGCGATGCCGGACGAGGCGCGCGAGAAGGCGAAGGTCACTCTGCTCGCGTTCGCCAACGCGATCGCCGACGCCTCGGGCGGGATCCTCGGCATCGGCAGCCGCGTGTCCGCCGACGAGCGTGCGGTGATCGAGCGCATCGCGCGCGAGATGGAATCCGCACACCCGGCGGCGGTGAAGAAAGTCGTGCGCTGATCGCACCGGCGAGCGTCGACGGTGCGCCGCCGGCGTGGCGCTGGCACGCGGCACGCAGCAGGCGAGGCGGCGGTCACATGCCGAGCTCCTCCAGGAGGCGCAGCCACACCTCGCTCATCGTGGGGTAGGAGGGCACGGCGTGCCACAGGCGCTCGAGCGGAATCTCGCCGACCACGGCGATGGTCGCGGCGTGGATCATCTCGCCGACACCGGGCCCGACCAGCGTCATGCCGAGCAGCACGCCGCGCGGACCCGGCGACACGGCCCCCGCCCGGCCGGAGTCCCCGAAGGCGACGGGGCGAGCGCGGGAGG
>JAIEPK010000239.1 GCA_019749875.1 Candidatus Binatia bacterium
AACGGCGCGAAGCGCGCGGCGAGGGCGTTCGGGCGGCCGAGCACGCGGTCGGCGAGGACCGGGCCCATCGCGCACGCCTGCGCGACGCCGTGGCCGTTGAAGCCCGCCGCGTAGTGGACGTTGCCTTGCTCGCCGGTCGTACCGAGCACCGGCAGGAAGTGGATCGTCATGTCGATCCAGCCGCCCCACGTGTGCGCGACCGGAATGCCGTCGATCTCCGGGAAGCGGTCGCGAAAGGCCTGCACGTTGGCTGCGATCGTCGCAGGCGTGCTGTCGCCGGTCGGCCGCCCGCCGTACGGGTAGCGCACGGCCTTGGAGCCGCCGACGATCGTGCCGCGCGCCGTCAAGCGATAGCTCTCGAGCGACTCGTGCGCGGTGTAGATGCCCTCGCGTCCGGGCCAGCCGATCCGCGCCAGATCCGCGTCGCCGAGCGGTGCGCTCTCGAAGAGCGTGTCGTGCAGCGGGACCAGCGTCGAGCGCAGGTGGCCGAGCTCGACCGTGTACGCGTTGGTCGCGAGGATCACCGTGTCGGCGGTGACCGATCCGCGCACCGTGCGCACGCGCGGCTTCGTGCCCTCGACGATCTCGAGCACCGGCGTGCTCTCGTGCAGCGGCACGCCGGCGTCCAGCACCACGCGCCGCAGCCCGCGCACCAGCTTGCCGGGATCGAGCGTGCCGCCACGCTTCTCCCAGGCCCCGGCGATGAACGCGGTCGGCAGCCCGCGGCGCCGCATCTCGGCGCGGTCGAGGTACTCGACCTGCGCGCCCGCGCGACGCGCGGTCTCCGCCGCCTTGCGGAGACGCTTCTCCTGCGCCGGCGAGACCGCCGCCATGACGTTGCCGGTCGGCCAGTAGTCGCAGTCGATCGCGTGCTCGGCGATCAGCGCCTCGACGCAGCCGACCGCGTGCTCGGCGAACTCGAGCAGCTCCGCCGTGCGACGCTCGCCGTACAGCATCAGCAGGGTCGGCACGTCCTTGCCGATGGTCGGCGTGAGGTGGCCGGCGTTGCGCCCGCTCGCGCCGAAGCCGGCGAAGTCGCGCTCGAGCAGCACCACGTCGGCACCCGCACGCCGCAGCGCGAGCGCCGCGGACAGCCCGGTGAAGCCCGCGCCGACCACGCAGACGTCGGCCGTGCGATCACCGTCGAGCGCCGGCCGCAGGTCGTCGGGCGGTGCTTCGGTCCACGCGCTGATGGGCAGGTGCTGCATGGACACGGCGAAGCGCTTCCGGCCGCGCGATGCAACTGCGCATCCGTCTTCCCGGTAGCGCCGCGCCGGCGGCCGGTGCGGTCAGGCGCCGGGCTCGTCGAACGCCTGCTCGAGGATCTGCGGCTCGCCGACCAGCTGCGCGCCGAGCGCCGCGCCGCGCGCGATCGCCCCGCGCGCCTTCTCCGTGCTCGCCTCGAGCGCCGCGCGCGTCGCCCACAGCGAGATGCCGATCAGGCGGCCGCGCGCGCGGTCGACGTACGCGCGGTAGCCGAGGAAGCCCTCGCAGGTGCGGAACAGCGGCACCGCGTCGGTGCGGAACAGCTCGACCACCTGATCGATGGTCGCGGCGGGGACGTCGAAGGTTCCGATGCGTGCGTACACGAGCGCTCCGTTCCGCGCCGCGTGCCCGGCGCGCCGGCGCGCCGGCTGGGATAGCGGATCGCCGGACGATCGTCTCGTCCGGCGATCCAGCATCCGCACGATGCGACCGGAGCGTCGCAGCACGCGCATCGTCACGGCACCTCGCAGCGCGGGAACGGCGGCTGCGCCTCGACGTCGCTGCACGAGTCGAGCCCGGGCCCGCCGTCGATGCGGTCGATGCCCGCGCCGCCGCGCAGAACGTCGTTGCCGCCGAGGCCGCGCACGCGGTCGTCGCCCGAGCCACCGTGGACCTCGTCGTCACCGCCGCCGCCGGACAGCGAGTCGCCGTCGCGCTGGCCCGCCAGCAGATCGTGGCCGGCATCGCCCTTGAGCACGTCCTTGCCGTCGCCGCCGAAGAGCCGGTCGTCGCCCGAGCCGCCGCTGAGCACGTCGTCGCCCTCCTCGCCGCAGACGACGTCGTCGCCGTCGAGCGCGCGCACGCGGTCGTTTCCGCGTCCCGCCTTGATGACGTCTCGGGCCTTGGTGCCGACGATGACGTCGTTGCCGTCGCTGCCCTGGCAGAGCTGGTTCTTGACGCCGTTCACGGTGCAGCCGGCAGTCGGCGCGGCGGTCGCGCACGGATCGTCGATGCAGAGGGAATTCTGCACCAGCACGTCGGTGAAGCGCACGAGGCCGATCGGCTGCCGCGCCTCGATCGAGAACACGTCGCCGGTGCGCGTCACGCAGAGGCCACCGGCATCGATCTCGACCCGGTCCGTGAACACCCCGTCGTCGCCGTCGGCGAGCGTCTGCGTGGTTGCGACCAGCGGTGCGGTGCGCACGAGGTCGGTGCCGCCGAGCGTCGACAGCTGCAGTTCCTCGACGCGGTCGACGACCATGTGCACGTTCGCGATGTCACGCAGCAGCTCGAAGCCGTCACCGGCGGGCAGGATGGTCATGGTCTCGTTCGCGTTCGAGCCGTTGAAGAGCAGCTGGTCGACGCCGTCGCCGCCGTCGATGGTGTCGGTCGCGCCGCCGGGGTTCCAGAGGAACACGTCGGCGAACGGCGTGCCGGTGATCTGGTCGTCGCTGATGCCGCCGTCCACCACCGCCGGAACACCGGACCGCGACAGGTCGACGACGTCCGTCAGATCGTTCGGGAGCACCTTGAGCGATGTGATTGCTGCCGCCGGGCAGGTCACCGTGTTGTTGTCGAAGGCGGCGCAGCCGGCCGCGGCCGCTCCGGCCGAGAGAAGGATCGACGACTCCGCCGGATCGTCGACGATGTAGGTGCCGTCGCTCACACCGACGCTCACGCGGTTCGCCGTGCCGGTGAAGGCGGCGTAGGTCAGGACCCCGTCGGTGAGGTCGAGCTGCGCCGTCGCCGCGGCAGGCGCCGCGTGGATTCCCATGACGAGTGTCGCGAGCGCAGCCATCCCCCCGATGTTCGTGATGCCGATTCTCATTTTGCCTCCGGTTCGCGATCTCGGATCGTTCCGGAGGGGACGAGACGACCGGGCCCGGCGATTGCAGCCGGACGCCGCGGCCGCTCGTCGCACGATGCTCGCGCGACACAATCAGCGCGCGGCGTCGCGCTCCAGCATCTCGGTCATCGGTGCGAATGCACTCGCCTTCACCGGCTCGAGCGGCCGCAGCTCGAAGAAGAGCCCGCAGCGCAGGCAGGGATTCTCCGCGCCGATGCGGGCCGCCTCGTCGAGATCGGCCGCGACGATCGTCCAGAAGCCGCCGATCACTTCCTTCGTCTCGCCGTACGGGCCGTCGGTGACGAGGCCCTCCTTGAAGACCGTCCGGCCCTCGTGCGCGAGGCGCGAGCCCGGACGCATCCTGCCCTCGCCGACCAGCCGGTCGTGCCAGACGTAGAACGCGTCGATCGCGCTCTGGATCTCCTCGCGCGACAGCGCCGGGTCCCACTGGCCGCGCGAGAGGACCAGGAACTCGGAGTGTGCCCGTCCGTCGCCCATGCCGCTCCTCAGTGTGCCGGCTGCTGGAACTGGACCGCGCCCGCGTAGTTGACCATCCAGTGCACGCCGAAGCGGTCGGCGAACGACGCGTAGCGCTCAGCCCAGGGCGTCGGGCCGAGCGGCATCTCGATCTTGCCACCGGCAGACAGCCCGTCGTACAGACGCTGCGCCTCGGCGGCGCTGTCGGGATGGAGCGAGATGTGGACGTTGTTGCCGACGACGAGCTGGTGGCCGACGGACGGCATGTCGCTCGCCATCAGCATCCCGGAGCTGCCGAGCGGCAGCGACACGTGCGCGATGCGCTCCAGGTCGGCGGCACTCGCGCCCGGCGGGCCGCCGCCCATGTCCTTGATGCGCACCAGCAGCGCGAAGTCGCCGCCGAACACGGACCTGTAGAAAAGGAATGCCTCCTCCGCGTTGCCGTCGAAGGTGAGATACGGGTTGCTCGTCATCGTGGCTGGCCTCCTTGCGTGATGGTCGAATGCGACGGTCCTGATTCGACGGCGGAGAGATTTTTTTTCGACCCGGGCCGGCGACGCGCCGTCGTCCGGCTGCGCAGCCGCGGATACCCTGAAGAACCTCCGGGGCCGTGTCGACCCCGCGCCTCCCGCGACTCGGGTGGATCACCTCAGTCCGGCAGCGGCCGCAGATCCGGCTCGACGAACACCGCGCGCGCGTGCGTGCCCATGAGCTGCTCCTTCGAGTAGTGCGCCAGCGGCAGGTTGCGGTCGAGCAGCTCGGGACACCGCTCGAGCAGCTCCAGCGAGCTCGACGGCGGCGGCACGCAGCGCCGCGCCGCGGCCGCGACGAGCACGAGCCAGACGCGCGTCAGCGTCTCGAAGTAGCCGCGCTCGGGGCTCTCGACGAGGCCATGCCGGTGGTTCAGGCGAATGATGCCGGCACGCATGCGCAGGTGCGCCTCGTCGAGCGGCCAGCGCGTGACGTGCAGGTACGCGGTGCGCACGTGCGCTCGGTGGTTCCACTCGACGTGCGTCAGGTCCTGCGTCGAGAAGCGCTGCCAGAGCTCCGCGTCGTCCATGGGCGCGTCTATCGCTGCACGTCCCGAGGCGCCAGCGACGGCGCGCCGTGCACGTCGGTGTTCGCGGCCCCAGCCCGCGATCCGCGCGGCACCAGCCGCAGCCACAGCATCGCATCGAAGGGCACCAGGACGTCGCCCTGGCCGGCCGGAACGTGCGTCGCGTGCTCGCTCGCCTTGCCGAACAGGACCTTCTCGTAGGCCACGTCGCGCACCTCGTACGCGGAGCCCGAAAACGGCAGCGCGAGGCGCTCGCGCAGCGCCGTCGAGCGCAGGATCGGCGCAGCGAGCGCGGCACGGTGTCCGGGCCTCGCGCGACGCGCCCGCTCCGCCCAGTCCGGGCTCGCCAGCGCCGCGTCGGCGATCGCCTGGGACAGCCACGGAAAGTCGACCGCGCGACCGAGCGACAGGGACGCCACGGCAGGTGCCTCGCCGGCGCGCGCCGACAGCCACGCTCCGATCACCGCGCCATAGACCTCCTCGCTCACCGGACATTGCTGCAGCCCGTCGCGGTGCGGACGGAAGCTCGCGCTCGCCCAGCGCGGCTGCTCCGCCACGTACGGCTCGCACGCCGCGTGCGCGAAGCGCGCGGTCAAGCATACCGCCGACAGCAGCGCGGCGCGGCGCAGGCTCAGCTCCCGCCCCCTGCACGCGGTCGCGCGCGCTCCTCGTCGCCGAGGTGGAACCGGTGCATGACGCGGTGGAAGAGCGGTGCGAGGAGGATGCCGGCGGCGACCAGGAAGACCAGCCCCGAGTAGAGCGCGTAGAGACCGGCGAAGATCTTGCCGCCCGTCGTCTGGATCGTCGCGACCGGCCCCATGCCGCCGAGGATCATCGCCGCGTTCAGGAAGCCGTCGACCCAGGTGAGCCCCTCGAACCAGACGTAGCCGCAGACGCCGAACAGCAGCGAGCCGAAGATCACCGCCGACGCGAGGCCCGCGTGCCGCAGCAAGCGCCGCGCGAACTCGCGCGCCGGGAGCAGCCCCTCGTGCCGGTGCTCGAACATCGCGCCCGGTTCCTATCACCTCCCGCAGCCGGCGACGACGCGGGCGGCACCCGGCCGGCGGCGGATCACCGCGACGCGGCCGGTCTCACGGCCTCGTGCGTTGCGGCGCGACGCAGGGCGGCGCGCGCGAGGAGGCGCGTCGAGTCGAGCGGCGGCAGCGGCGAGAGGGTCTCGTCGATCACCAGCGGCAGCTCGGTGCAGCCGAGGACCACCGCGTCGCAGCCGCGCCGTGCCAGGTCCGCGACGATGGCGACGATCTCGGCCACGCTGTCGGGCTTCCGGATCCCGTGCACCAGCTCGTCCATGATGATGCGTCCGAGACGCTCGCGCTGCGCGACGTCGGGCCGGAGCCATGCGATGCCGTGCGCCGCGAGCTTGTCGGGATAGACCTCGCTCTCGGTCAGCCAGCGCGTTCCGGTCAGGCCGAGCTTCCGGTAGCCGTGCGCGGCGGCCTCGGCCGCGACCACCTCCGCGATGTGCAGCCACGGGATGGGCGACGACGGCTCGACGAACGGCAGCGCCTGGTGCGCCGTGTTGTCCGGACAGATCACGAAGTCCGCACCGACCGCGGCGAGCTTGCGCGCCGACGCGAGCAGCAGCGCACCCACACCGGCCCAGTCGCCGCGCTCGAGACACGCGACGTGCTCGGCGAACGACGGCGTGTGCAGCGTCACCTCGGGATGCGCGTACGGTCCGAAGAAGGCCGGCCCCTCGGTGCACAGCGTGCGGTAGCAGAGGGCCGCGCCCTCGGCGGAGACGCCCGCGACGCCGACGTGCAGCGGCGTCAAGCGCCCTCCTCCTGCGCGATCACGCGCTGCACGAGCGGCAGCTCGAGCATGCGACGGCGGTGCTCGACCACGCGCGGCAGACGGGTGAGGTCGACGCCGTCGGCCTCGAGCCAGCGCGCGAGCGTCAGCAGGTAGTAGTCGTACGCCGACAGCGTGTCGCCGAGCACGTACGGTCCGCGCAGGTAGCCCTCCTCGACCAGCGCGAACGCGTCGCCGACCGACTGCGGAACCTTGCGCTGCATCGCCTCCCAGGCGCCCGGATCGTCCGCCCAGCGTGCGCCGCGCATGCGGTGCGCGTGCGCCACGTGCACCGTCGAGCAGAGGTAGCTCGCGAACGCGTTCGCCTCGGCGAGCAGGAACGGATCGTCGAGCGGTGCGAGCTTCGCCTGCGGCCACGACTGCGCGACGAACTGCAGCAGCGCCGGGGTCTCGGTCAGGACGCCGCGCGGCGTGACCAGCGCCGGCACGCGGCCCTTCGGGTTGAGCTTCAGGTACTCGTGCGAGCGCTGCTGCCGGTTCGCGAGGTCGACGCGCACGAGGTCGTAGGGCGCGCCGGCGTGCTCGAGCGCGAGGTGCGTCGCAAGCGCGCAGCTGTGCGGGGCGTAGTAGAGCGTCAGCATGCGCCGCCGCTTCTACAGCGATGCGCGCACGGAGCGAAGCTCCGCGAATCGACGATCGGCGATTCTCAGGCCCGGCCTTCGCCGAGCAGCAGCACACGGACGTCGCTGGTCCGCGAGGTGACCACCAGCAGGTAGGCGGACAGGAAGAAGGCGCCGCCGAACAGCGCCAGCAGACCGAGCGCGAGGCCCGCGGGCGAGAACCGATGCCGCCACGAGACCCAGAGGCCCGACAGCGTGAGCATGCACAGGAAGTCGAAGTTGAACTGTCCGGGCCACGCCATGGTCGCGATGTCGCCGAAGAAGATCGGCATGAGGCCCATGCCGTGGCGCGCGATCGTGACCGTGGTGTAGCCCGCGATCGCCACGAAGATCAGCGTCAGCAGAGTACGGAACGCCCCCATCGTCTCTCTCCTCACCGGCCCCTGGTCCACGGGGCCGGCCCGTCCGCGATCGTCAGCAGGCTGCGTTGCATCGCGCGAACTCTCTCGCGTGCGGTGCGACCGTCGCATCGCGTACGCTGCGTGGTCACGCAATTCGCAGGCCGACTCGAACTCTGGGCTCGACCTCGGTTTCCGGGCTCCGACACGTCGTCGCCGCCGCTCGTCGCGTTGCGGCGCCACCACGCGCGTTGCGAGTGCGCAACGCCGCGCGGGCCGCGATCGAGCGCGCGCACGGTCAAGGAGCGCGCTTCGCCCTCCGCTGCGCGCGATGCGCTCTTCCGGAAGCGGCCGAGCCACGGTATGCCGAACGAGGCCGGGCGCCGTGCGATGCGTCCACGAGGCCGACGAGCCCACCGGTGAGCACGACGATGCTGTGGCCCCTCCGAGCACGCGCGAGCAGACCTTTGCTGCTCGCGCTCGCCCACGCGCTGCTCGCGGCGCCAATCGTCGTCCCGGTGACGGCGTCCTGTTCGGCGGCGGAGCCGCCGCAGTCTCCGGAGATGCACGCGACCACTCAGCTCGCCGTCGACCGTACGACCTTCGCCCCCGGCGATCCCGTGATCGTGCACGTGACGATCGCGAATCCCGGGCGGCAGCCGATCTCGATCCTGCGCTGGCGCACGCCGCTCGACGGCGTCACCGCACCGCTGTTCGCGGTGACGCACGACGGGGCCGACGTGCGCTACGTCGGCCGCATGACGAAGCGGCCGGAGCCGACCGAAGCCGACTACGTGACGCTCGAGCCCGGCGCGAAGGTGACGGCCGACGTCGACCTGGCGAAGCTCTACGCGCTCGAGGCGCCCGGACGCTACACCGTCGCCTACGAGGTGACGTCGCCGCAGCTCTGGCTGCCGGAACGCCACTCCCCACCAAGCGAGGGACGCTTGACGTCCGAGCCGCTCCAGATCGTGATCGAGGGTGCCGCCGGATGAAGCTGCTCGTGACGGCGGTCCTGGCGCTGACGCTGCTCGCGGCGACGGCCCGCGCCCAGGACGACACCCTGATGGCGAGCCTGGACGTGCAGCGGACGTCGTTCGCCGAGAGCGATGCGGTGGTCGTGCAGCTGACGCTGACCAACACCGGCGGCACGCCCGCGAGCCTGCTGCGCTGGCTCACGCCCGAGGACGGCATCACGAGCGAGATCTTCGCCGTGGAGCGCGACGGCAGGCCGGTCTCCTACACCGGAATCCGCGTCAAGCGCGGCGCTCCCACGGAACGGGACTACGTCTTCCTCGGCGCCGGCGAGAGCGTGACCTGGGATGTCGACCTCACCGACGCGTACGACTTCTCCGTGACCGGCAGCTACGCCGTCACGTACGACGTCACGTCGAGCGACCTGTTCGCACCCGGCAGCGCCGCGCCGGAGTCGCTCGTATCGAACACCGTCGTCCTGCGCGTCGCGGCGCACCCGCGCCCCGCGACGCTGCTCCTGCCGGGACCCGAGGCCGCGGGCACGTCGTTCGTCGGCTGCACCACCACGCGGCAGACGCAGCTGACCACTGCACGCGCCAACGCCGTCACGTACTCGACCGACGGCCTCGCCTACCTGAGCGCCGGCATCAACGACACCCACTACGTCACGTGGTTCGGGACCTACGATGCCACGCGCTACGCGACCGTCCGAACGCACTTCACGAAGATCCTCGGGCTGCTCTCGGACGGTGCAGTGGTCTTCGACTGCACGTGCACCGACACCGGGACGTACGCGTACGTCTATCCGGACGACGCGACGCACACGATCACGCTCTGCGGCGCGTTCTGGACCGCACCTGCGACAGGCACCGATTCGAAGGCCGGCACGCTGATCCACGAGGCGTCGCACTTCATCGACGTCGCGGGCACCGACGACTTCGCCTACGGTCAGACCGCGGCGAAGAACCTCGCGATCAACAATCCGACGCGCGCGATCGCCAACGCCGACAGCCACGAATACTTCGGCGAGTCGTCGCTGCCGCTCACGACGCCGACACCGACACCGACGCCGTCACGCACCCCGACGCCGACGCCGTCACGCACGCCGACGCCGACGCCGTCGCGCACCCCGACGCCGACGCCGACGCCGTCACCGTCGCGCACGCCGACACCGACACCGACGCCCACGCTCACACCGTCGCCGACGCCGACGCGCACCCCGACGCCGACTCCCACCCCATCCCCCACACCGACGCGCAACGGCTTCGTCCCGCCGGACACCACCATCGCGAGCTGCGAGAACAAGATCGCGCGGCGCCTCGCAGCGCTGTCCGACTGCACGCGAAACTGCCACGTGACGCAGGCGAGCGCGCGCCTGCAGAGCCAGCCGTTCGACGAGGACGCGTGCGAGGAAGGAGCGCCGAGCGCGTGCCGGGAGACGTTCGCTGGCGCGGCCGCCGCGGTGACCGGCTGCCCTGCCTGCCTCGACGCGACCGCGCAGGGCGACCTCGCCGATCGCGTGATGGAGTTCGTCGAGGAGACCAACGGAATGCCGTACTGTGCGGGCACCGTCGCGTTCGGCGGCGACGACACCGGCTTCGTGCCGCCCGACACCTCGGTGGCGTCGTGCGAGCGCTCCGTCGCGCGTGCGCTCAGGCGCTACGCTTCGTGCCTCGTCAAGTGCGACCGCAAGCAGGCGAGCGCCCTCGCCGACGGCACGCGCTTCGACGCCGATGCGTGCAAGTTCAGGAAGGCGACCTCGTGCCGGAAGAGCTTCGACGCGGCGAGCGCGAACGCGATCGCGAGCGGCGCCTGTCCCGTGTGCCTCGACGCGAGCGCGCAGTCGGCGGCGGCGGACGCCGTCACGAGCTTCGTTGCAGGGCTCCGGGGCAGCATCTACTGCGAGGGCACGACCGCACTCCCCTGATCTCGCCCGGCAGCATCGGACCCACGCACGACACGACCTGGTCGGGCGCGTTCGACACCACGCGCTGCTCCTCCCGCTATGCTGCGCCGACGCCGGGGATCCGCTGCTCCGCCGGGCGCAGGCAGAGCCGCATCGCGACGCGCCGCTGCGGCTCCAGCCCCCGTGCCGCCTCGTCGCGGAGGATCGCCTCGAGCACCTCGTCACACTCCGCGCGCGGGATCTCGACGAAGCCGAGACGCGCGTAGAATGGCATGTTCCACGGCACGTCGCGGAACGTCGTCAGCGTGACCTCGGCGTCGCCGCGACCCGCCGCGGCGGCGCACACCGCGTGCACCAGCGCCGCGCCGATGCCCCGTCGCCCGTGCGACGGCAAGACGTCGATCTCGGCGAGGTGCGTTCGCCGTGCGGCGATGCGCTCGATCAGCGCGAACCCGACCGGAGCGTCGCCGTCGAGCGCCACCAGCAGCCGCTCCTCGGCCTGCGCCCGGCGCAGATCGTCGACGCTCGACGACTCGCCCAGGACCGACTCCGGCGCATATCCCGCGAGGAGTCGTGCCGCCGCGAGCTCGATCGCCGGGATGGCCGCCACGTCCCCGGGACGCGCGGCGACGATCGCGTAGGAGCGCCTGTCTCCATCCGTCCACGGGACGAGGCGCGGCCACCAGCGTCGCACGTGCGCGCGATAGCGCTGCCAGTCGGCACCGAACCGCGCCGCGAGCCATGGCTCCTCGCGACGGACCACGCGGACGTGGAACGCGCCGGCCACGACGACGGCATAGGCGAGAAGCCGCCAGGACACGAAGAGCATCGCCCAGCCGGCGAGCAACGTCAGGACGCCGACGTACATCGGATTCCGCACGTGACGGTACGCCCCGACCACGACCAGGCGTCGCGGCGGATCCCACGGTGCCAGCGTGCCCTGCCCCGCGACGAGGAAGTCGCGGGCGCACCACAGCAAGAGCGCGCCGCCGGCGAGAGCCAGCCCCCCGCCGGGCCGGAACGTCGGTCGGTGTACGGGCCCGGTCGCCGCGATCAGCAGCGGCACCACGAACGCGACCACGCCGGGCAGCGCGACGAACGCGAGCAGCGCACGGAGCAGCATCCCCGCGAGCCTATCGTGGATGCGACGGCCTGTCGCGCTGACTCCGGCCGGGCCGTCTCGCCGATGGGCGGTCATGCGAACCTCCGTCGAGGCACTCCGCACGACCGTCGTCCTCGGGATCGCGCTCGCATGGACGCCGGTCTCCGCGTCGGGCGCGCAGGGGCAGGTGTCGCTGCACGGCAGCTTCCTGCGCGGCCAGACCTCGACCGCTGGCTACTTCACCGGCCCGGGCGGCAGCGATCTCGCGGCGACGATCACCTTCTCGTCCTGAGCGCAGCGCGGTCCACCTGCGCCGGCCCGCTCGGTGATCGCTCGCAGCAGATGCGCTGCGAGCGCATGAAGCGTGGCTGCTCCGCGGCGTTGCGCGACGCGACGTGCAGCAGCAGCGGATGGCAGAGGATCGCGTCGCCGGGCTCGCCGGTGAGCTCGACGACACGCAGCGCGCTGCCGTCGCGTACGTGACGCGAGCCCATGAGCTGCGCGACCCGATCCCCGGTCGCGGGCTCGCGCCCGGTCAAGGCGCGCAGCCACG
This sequence comes from Candidatus Binatia bacterium, assembly GCA_019749875.1. Classification (GTDB taxonomy): domain Bacteria; phylum Desulfobacterota; class Binatia; order UBA12015; family UBA12015; genus VGTK01. The sequence goes on from JAIEPK010000239.1 coordinate 11,914, forward strand.
GGTCGTGGCGCAGGAAGCGCCGGCGCAGCGTCTGGTGGTCGAGGGTCCGGTCGTCTGCGGACAGCGACTCGACGAAGCGCGCGGCGAGTCGATGCGAGCCCTCGACGACCAGCGTCCCGCCGCCGCGCGCGACGACCGAGCCGAGGAACGTGAAGACCTGCAGCCCGCGCGGCGCCGGCGCGTTCTCGAGCAGGTCGAAGTCGTAGTGCCAGCCGCTCGCCGGCACGTCCCATGCGGCGGACGTGCGGTCGGGGAAGGTGGTCAGCACGATGCCCCAGTTCGACGGCACCCGCCACGGCAACGCGTCCAGCAGCTCGCCGATCGCGCCGAGCAGGACCTCGCTCGCGATCACGTGCTGCAGCGGATCGCGCTTCGCGCACCGGAGCGTCGCGCGCGGCTGGTGGAACGTCTCGCGGCGCTCGCGCACGATGCCGTGCACCTCGCGCAGCTCGTCCCACAGGCGCTCCTGGAGCTGGAGCGCGGCCGCGCGCGGAAAGGCCTCACACAGCCGGAGCCAGCCGCGCTCGGCGAAGGACGCGCGCTGCTCGGCAGTCAGCGCGGCCGCCGATCCGGGGCCCGTGGTCCGCTCGTCGTCGACCGTGTCGCGACCCGACGTGTCGTCGCCCCGCGCCATCGTCCCTCGGCTCAGCCACCCCGAGCGGCGGCGCCGAGCATGATCCGGTGCCCGTCCGCCGTGCGGATCCCGAACTCGCGCATGCCCCACGACTCCGTGCGCAGCGGCTTGATCAGCTCGACGCCCTTCGCGACGAGATCCACGTGCCAGCGGTCGACGTCGTCCACCTCGAGGTAGGCGAAGTACGAGTGGTCGCCGAGCTCCGCCGGCGGCAGCGCGTCCGGGCACTCGCCCGCCATGATCACGCAGCCCTCGCGCACGAAGAAGCGCCAGCCCGGATCACCGACCTCGCGCACCTCGAAGCCGAGCACCTCGCCGTAGAAGTGCGCCGAGCGTGCCAGATCGGGGACGGCGATGACGTAGCGCGGCCGGATCATGGCATCCCCGCCAGTGCGCCGAGCACATCCAGCACGGTGGCCAGCGCGACCCCGCGCCGCGGCACCGAGAAGAAGTAGAGCTTCGCCAGCACGAGCCACGCGCACAGCGCGCCGAAGCCGACCGTCAGCAGGAACGCCGATCCGAACAGCAGCGCGGCGTGCGCGAGCGCCAGATCGGCGTAGAGCACGCCGAAGAGCACGAGCCCGAGGCCGTTGCTCGCGTTGAAGCCGAGCCATGCCCGCCACATCGTCGTCTCGCGCGTGATCACCGGTGACACTTCCTCCATCCGCATCCGCAGCGCATCGTCACGCGGCAGGAGCCGGCGCCCGCGGAACGTGAACAGCGTGTGCAGGGCGCCGAACGCCGCGACGATCGCACCGCTGGTCGCGACCAGCAGCGCGGCGAGCGTCAGCACGACGGCTCGGCCAGGCGTCGCGGCATCACGGCACACTCTCCGCCGCACGCGGCGCGTGCTCGCGCAGATACTCGGTGAAGCCCTTCGCCATCGTCACGAAGTCCGACGGGATCATCATCACCGTCGTGCTGTTGTTCTCCGCACCCACCTCGGTGACCATCTGCATGCGCCGCAGCTCCACCGCAACGGGGTTGTTCGCCATCTGCTGCGCCGCCTCGGCGAGCTTGCGCGACGCCTCGAGCTCGGCCTCGGCCTTGATGATGCGTGCGCGCTTCTCGCGGATCGCCTGCGCCTGCATCGCCATGACCTCCTGCATCGCTTCCGGCAGCTCGACGTCCTTCATCTCGTAGCGCTCGATCTCGACGCCCCAGGCGCCGGTCGAGCCGGCGATGCTCTGGCGCAGCACCTCGTTGATCTTGTCGCGCTCCTGCAGGACCTCGTCGAGGTCGTGCTGGCCGATCGAGTTGCGCAGGCTCGTCAGCGCGAGCTGGTAGACCGCCGCCGGCGCGTCCGCGACGGCGATCACCGACTTCGCCGGATCGATCACGCGGTACCAGAGCACCGCGTTGAGCTTGACGGTGACGCTGTCGCGCGTGATCGTCTCCTGCTGCTCCGCGGACACGGTCCGCGTGCGGGTGTCGATCGTCCACGCGCGGTCGATGCCGAGCGGGATGATCCAGTAAAGGCCGGGACCGCGCAGCCCCATGTAGCGGCCGAGCCGGAAGACCACGCCGCGCTCGTACTCCTGAGCGATGCGGAAGCCGGAGATCGCGATGGCGGCGATGCCGAGGACGATCACGAGAAGCGTCACGAGTGTCCCTCCTGCCGGCTTTCAGAGTGCGCCCTCGGCGCTACCGTTGCCAGCGTGCAAGGACGCGGGGTCGCGCCGTCGCAGGTCTCTTCGCGACGACGGACGGCGGTGGCGCGTCCGGGCCGCTCGATCGCGGCATCGCACACTGTGCGTTCCCATCGCACGCCCTCCGCTCGAGCGGGACGGTCCCTGGCAATCCCTCCAGGCACGTCGCCCGCAAAGGAATGCGAGGACGTCATGATCACGAAGAAGAGCATCCTGCTGGCCGCAACCCTCGTCACGCTCGCCGCCCCCCGCGGCGCGCGCGCCGCGGACCTCGTCACGGCCCCCCTGCTGGTGCACCAGAACGACCTGATCACGTGCCAGGCGGTCAACGTCGGCAACACCGCCGTCGACCTCAAGGTCGACCTGATCGACGTCGCGGCCGGCAGCGTCTTCGGACCCGCGGTGTGCGCGAGCACGGGCACCGGAGGCGCATGCCTGCTGGAGCTCGGCGCAGCGTCGGACCGGCTCATCTACTGCCGCGTCTCGCCCGCGAAGAAGAAGAACATTCGCGCCATCCTGCAGGTGAATGGCGGCGCCGCAGCAGCTGCGCAGTGACGCGTCCCGTCCGCCGCGGACGCTCCTCTCGCCGCACGGCGCGGCCGAGAGGAGCGTCCGCGCTC
>JAIEPK010000364.1 GCA_019749875.1 Candidatus Binatia bacterium
CGGACTGCTCGGCATCGACGGCGCGCGCCGGCGCGCGCAGCGCGTGGCGGACGACGCCTGCACGGCGCTGCGTCCCTTCGGCAGCCGCGCGACGGCGCTCGCGGCGCTGGTACGCCATGTCGTCGGGCGAGCGGCTTGACGTCACCCTGTTCGCGCGCGGCCTCGCCGAGAGCCGTGAGCGGGCGCAGCGCCTGATCATGGCCGGGCTTGTGCTCGTCGACGGCGAGCGCGCGCGTCACGCCGGCAAGCGCGTTCGCGCCGACGCGGAGATCGTCGTGACCGGCGCCGACCACGCATACGTGTCGCGCGGCGGCGTCAAGCTCGCCGGCGCGCTCGATGCGTTCGGCATCGATCCCACCGGCCTCGTCTGCGTCGACGTCGGTGCCTCGACGGGGGGCTTCACCGACTGCCTGCTGCAGCGCGGTGCGGCGCTCGTGCACGCCGTCGACGTCGGCTACGGGCAGCTCGCGTGGAAGATCCGCACCGACCCGCGCGTGCGGGTCCACGAGCGCACCAACATGCGCACCCTGCCGCCGCGGACGCTGGATCCAGCGCCGCGCCTCGCGGTGATCGATGCATCGTTCATCTCGCTGCGGCTGCTGCTCGAGCCGACGCTCGCACAGCTCGAGCGCCCGGCGGCGATCGTGGCGCTGGTCAAGCCGCAGTTCGAGGTCGGCCGCGAGGCGGTGGGAAAAGGCGGCGTGGTGCGCGACGCGGAGGCGCGCGAGCGCGCGGTGGCGGCGGTCGCGGCCGCGGCGACCGACCTTGGGCTCTCGGTCACCGGCAGCTGTGCGTCGCCGATCACGGGAGCGAAGAAGGGGAACGTCGAGCTCTTCCTGCACTTGGTGTCGCCCGCCGCGGGTGGGGCGCTGCCCGACGCGTAGCGGCCGGTTGACAGGCGTGCCCCGACTCGATTGAAGAGCCCGCGATGTCCTTCTTCCAGAGCGAGCAGGAACGGGTCGCCGGCGAGCTCCAGGGTCTGCACGGCGAGTATCGCCGTCTGGCGCGGCAGCTCGAGGCACACGTCGAGGAAGCGCCCTATCCGCAGGTCGCCGACCGGCTGCGCAAGCTGGTCGAGGAGGAGGATGCCAACGCGCGGCGCATCGCCGAGCGCCTGGTCGCGCTGGGGCGGCATCTGCGTGACGACGGCGCGGGCCCGATCCGCGGCGGTCGCAACGCCTGGGAGCGTCTGGTGACGACGCTCGAGGACTACCGTGCGCTGCTGCGCCGCCTGTCGGGCCTGTGGACCCGCTGGGACGACGAGCACCCCGAGGACGCGGCGCTGGTGCACCAGCTGCGTGATTCCGCCGTGGCGCACCGCGAGGAGGTCGTCGACCTGCTCGCGCGCAGCGATCCACACGCGTTGAACTGAGCGGCCGAGCGCCGGCCTCCACCCGGCGGGTGAAGACCCTTTGTTTCTCGGGGGGTTTTGGTTAAGGTGGCAGTTCCGGTCCGCTTTCGTCCGGAACCACAGCCCACAGGGATGGAGTGATATGGCCCGCGTAACGGTCGAGGATTGCCTCGAGAACATCTCCAGCCGCTTCGAGCTCGTGCTCCTCGCGGCGCGCCGGGCGAAGCAGCTGCTGAAGGGCTCGCGTCCGCTCGTCGAGACGCACAACAAGGAAGTCGTCAGCGCGCTGCGCGAGATCGCCGCGAACAAGGTGAGCGCCCGCTATCCGGAGCAGTAAGCGCGGCACCACGCCGGTCGTGACGGATGGCCAGACGCGATAGCGACGGCAGCTCCGGCCGGGCTTCGGGCAAGGACCGCGATCTCTACGCCGTCCTCGGCGTCGCCCGCGACGCGACGCCCGACCAGATCAAGAAGGCGTACCGCAAGCTCGCCCGCAAGTACCACCCGGACGTCAATCCCGGCGACAAGGCCGCGGAGGAGCGCTTCAAGGAGCTCTCGCGTGCGCACGACGTGCTCGCCGACGAGACCCAGCGCAAGAACTACGACGAGTTCGGCGACGACGCGCTGCAGGCCGGCTTCGACCCGGCCAAGGCGCGCGAGTTCCGTCGCTGGCAGGAAGCGGCCGGGCAGGGGCGTGGCGGCTTCGGCGGGCGCCGCGGGCAGCCGTCGGGATTCGAGGACGTCTTCCGTGGCGGCGGTACCTCGGGCGGCGGCGGGTTCCATGGCTTCGAGGATCTCTTCGGCGGCGTGTTCGGCCGATCGGCGCCGTCGCCGCAGCGCGGGTCGGATCTCGAGGTGCCGATCCGCATCGAGTTCATGGAGGCCGTGCGCGGCACCAGCAGGGCGATCTCGCTGCGCCGGCCCGAGGCGTGCCCGACCTGCGGCGGCACGGGCGTGGTCGGCGGCAACAAGGCGTGCGCGCGCTGCGGCGGCGACGGCGTGATCGACGAGAACGTTCGCCTCAACGTCAAGATTCCTGCCGGAGTCGAGACCGGCTCGCGCGTCCGCGTCGCCGGCAAGGGCGGCGCCGGCAGCCATGGTGCGCCCGCCGGCGACATCTACATCGTCGTCGAGGTGAACGAGCATCCTCTTCTCGAGCGCGAAGGCAACGACTTGACGCTCGAGGTCCCGGTCACCGTCGGCGAGGCGCTGCTCGGCGCCTCGATCAAGGTCCCGACACCCGATGGCGAGGTGTCGCTCAAGATTCCCGCCGGCACGCAGAGCGGACGCCGCCTGCGCTTGCGCGGCAAGGGAGTGCCCGACCTGCACGGCGGTGCGCGCGGTGACTTCTACGTCCGCACCATGGTCCACGTGCCCGACCGCGCCGACAAGGCCGCCGAGGCCGTGCAGCAGCTCGAGAGCGCGTACCAGCGAAGCCCGCGCGACGGTCTGTCGCTGTGAAGCAGAAGCGGAGCGCGAAGCCGGGCCGCGAGCGGCCTCGTACTCCGGTGCGCGTGGAGCCGGTCGTCGCGGACGACGCCGTGGGCGCGAGCGACGACGCGGAGGAGATCGAGCCCGAGGTCGTCGAGCCGGTCGAGGGCGAGCCGGAGATCATCGACGCCGAGACCATCGAGCCCGACGACGCGGACGGCGACGAGCGCGCGGCTGCCGCGCCCGCGGGCGACGAGACCGAGCCGCGCGAGGCCGCCGGAGCGCTGGTCCCGACCGACCCGCTGCAGCGCTATCTCGCCGAGGTGCGGCGCCATCCGCTGCTCGATCCGACCGAGGAGCACGAGCTCGCGGTGCGCTGGCGGGAGGAAGGCGACCGTGCCGCGGCAGCGCGACTGGTGACCGCGAACCTGCGTCTCGTGGTGATGATCGCGCGCCAGTACCAGCAGGCGTTCAAGAACCTGCTCGACCTCGTGCAGGAGGGCAACATCGGCCTGCTGGAGGCCGTCAAGAACTTCGATCCCTACCGCGGCGTGCGCTTCCCGTCGTACGCGATCTGGTGGATCCGCGCCTACGTGATCCGCTACGTGATGAACAACTGGCGGCTGGTGAAGCTCGGCACCACCCAGGCGCAGCGCAAGCTGTTCTTCAACCTGCAGCGCGAGAAGGACCGCCTCGAGCGCGAGGGCTTCCGCCCCGATCCGGACCTGATCGCCGAGCGCCTGTCCGTCAAGCGCTCCGAGGTGATCGAGATGGAGCAGCGGTTGTCTGGCCGCGACGTCTCGGTCGACGCCCCGATCGGCGAGGACGGCGACGCGTCGATGCTCGATTTTCTCTCGAAGGGCAGCGACGACACCGAGGCGCGCGTCGGCGAGGCCGAGGTCCGTGCGCTCATCACCGAGAAGATTCACGAGTTCGGCAAGACGCTGCGCGACAAGGAAAAGGTCATCTTCGACCTGCGCATGGTCGCCGAGGAGCCGCTGACGCTGCAGGAGATCGGCGAGAAGTACGGCATCAGCCGCGAGCGCGTGCGCCAGCTCGAGGAGCGCATCAAGAAGCGGCTGCGCGCCTATCTCGTCGAGGAGATCCCCGACATCAGCGACGTCGACGTGCGCCTGACGCTCGGCAGCGGCGGCAGCTGATCCGGCCCGGCCGCGGGCCGGAAATCCGTGACACCGGGCTCGGATGGCGTTGACTTTTTCGTGCCGACGCCAGTACGCTCCGGCCGCGCACGACGCGCCGATACGGGAGGGTGCCATGCGACCTGCGGCTGCGATCTGCTTGCTCGTTCTGCTGACGTGGCCGCGACCGGGAGCGGCAGCGACGCAGCGCTCCTCCGACGAGCGCTGCCGGATCACGAAGCTCGACGCGATCGCGGCGTCGACCTCGGGGGCGCTGCGCTGCTGGTCGCAGGCCTTGCGACGGGGAGGAGTCGTCGCCGCCCCGGCCTGTCTCGCCGCTGCGGAGGCCAAGCTCGTGCGGCGGTTCGCGCAGGCGGACGGCGGCGACGCATGTCCGCCCACCGTCGAGGCGGCGATCGACGCCATCTCGGCGTACGTCGCGGCTCGGGTCGAAAGCACGCTCCCGGTGGCCACCGTCACGCCCGCACCCAGCGCGACCCCGAGCGTCACGCCGTCGGCTGCAACGGGTTGCGGCAACGGTGCGGTCGAGCCGGGCGAGCACTGCGATGGGGGGCCGTACTGCGACGCGACGTGCGGGTTCGCCTTCCCGTCGCTGTGCTGCGCGATCGGCCAGCAAGCGTGCATGGCTCTCGCGGACATCGCGCAGGCGGACCAGTGCTTCCTCGCCGGCGCGACGCCCCACATCGGCGCGAGCTGCGTGTCCCCCGACCCGTCGTGCGTGCCGGGGCAGCCGTGCGCCGGTGCCTGCACGCCCGCGACCTTCGCCGAGACGCGCTTCTGCTGCGACGGCGGCGGGACTTGCTCCGAGCGAACGCTCTCGAACACCGAGAGCCTCGCGAGCTTCCTCTTGCAGTGCGGGCCGGCGACGCTCGTCGAAGGCCGCTGCGTGGCCGGCAGCTGCGTGCCGGGCAGCTGAGGGGAACGCGGCGGTAGGTCGGTCGCAGTGCGCGAACGACCTACCGCCGGCTCATCACTCGCCGATGCCGAGGCCGGTGCGCGGCGCGCCGACCAGGCACGCCATGTTCCCGTGCGGGTGGCGGTTCTCGTACATCGCCTGGTGCACGCGCGGGATGTCCTTGAACTCGCCGGTCTCCGACAGGCACGGATCGACCTTCTTCTGGATCACCAGGTCGTTGAGCGCCGCCGACTGCACGTCGTTCGCGAAGTGCGAGCCCTGCAGGCGCTTCTGGCGCATCCACAGGTAGCGGAGATCCGCGACCGCGTTGTAGCCGGTGGTGCCGGCGCAGATGACGACCATGCCGCCGGTGTCGCAGACGAACACCGACGTCGGCACGGTGTCCTCGCCCGGGTGCTCGAACACGAGGCGCGGGCTCTTGCGCGAGCCGACCACGTCCCAGATCGCCGAGCCGAAGGCGCGCGCGCCCTTCAGCCAGGTGTTGTACGCGTCGGTGTCCTTCCAGTGCGGCATCATGCCCCAGTGGTCGAACTTCTTGCGATTGATGGTGCCCTTGGCGCCGAGCTTGACGCAGAAGTCGTGCTTCTCCTCACCGGAGATCACCGCGACCGGAATGCCGCCGCGCGCCGCCACGATCTGGATCGCCTGGCAGCCGAGCCCGCCGGCGCCGCCCCACACCAGGACGACGTCGCCTTCCTCGACCTGGTGCGGCGGCCAGCCCATCAGCATGCGGTACGCCGTCGCGCCGACGAGCATGTAGGCGGCCGACGCTTCCCACGTCAGGTGCTTCGGCTTCGGCAGGCACTGGTGCGCCTGCACCCGGGTGAACTGCGCGAAGCTTCCCCAGTTGGTCTCGTAGCCCCAGATGCGGAAGCTCGGGCCGAACATGGGGTCGCCGCCCGACTTCGCGACCGGGTCGTTGCGGTCCCACGTGCCGCAGTGCATGACGACGCGGTCGCCGACCTTGACGTTCTTCACGTCCGAGCCGACCGCGTAGACGATGCCCGAGGCGTCGCTGCCGCCGATGTGGAAGCCGGTCTTGTCGCCCTCGCGCTCGCGCGCCTTGATCACGTCCACCGGCGAGCCCAGCGAGGCCCACACGTTGTTGTAGTTGATGCCGGCCGCCATGACGTACACCAGCACGTCGTCGGGCCGCAGCTCGGGCACGGGCACGCGCTCGATCTGGAAGCCCTTCATGGGCTCGCCGAAGCGGTCCTGGCGAATGAGCTGCGCGTACATCTCCTCGGGAACCGTCCCCAGGGGAGGCATGTCGCCGAGCTCGTAGATCTTCTGCGTGGCCATCGTGATCCCTCCTGTTGCGCCCGATTCCGTAGCGGTGCCGCTCGGTGGGCTCAAGCACTGCGGCAGCAGCCCGCTGTGCGGCCGAAGACGAGTGGGCGAGTGGACTCGAGCCTCGAAATCGCCGGGCGCGGGTCAGACCGTGCGGCGTCCGCCCGGCAGCGGCCCACCCGCGAAGGCGAAGCCGAGTGGCCGAGCCGTCAGGCGAGCGGGGGAGCGGAATTGGCCGCGGCTTCGCCGCAGCCGCGGTTGAGATCAGTATCCCATCACCGACAGGAAGTCCTGCAGCCGCTCGAAGCGCATGTACGGGTTCCGCCGGCGCTCGTCGCCGATGGTGGACGTCGTGCGGTCCGAGTAGTTGTGGCCGGGAAAGAGCACCGTCTCGGGCGGCAGGACCTTCAGCGTGTCGTTCAGGCTGTGGAACAGGTCCTCCGGGCTCGAGCCGGGCAGGTCGACGCGGCCGCACGAGCCGATGAACAGCGTGTCGCCGGAAACGAGATTGCCGTCGACCAGGAAGCACTGCGAGCCCGGCGTGTGACCGGGGGTGTGCAGGAACTTGATCTCCAGGTCGCCCGCGCGCGTGACGTCGCCGGCTTCGGTCAGGACCATGTCCGAGCTCGACAGGCCCGCGATGCGGTTCGCAAACGGCGCCTCGCTCTTGTGGAGATGGATCTTGACGGGCAGCTTCGCGATCAGCTCCGCCGCGCCCTGGATCTCCATGCCCATCATCGCCCCGCCGAGGTGGTCGGGATGGAAGTGCGTCACCAGCCCCGCGACGATCTTCATGTCGTCGCGCTGCGCGCAATCGACGATCGCATCGATGTCCCAGGCGGCGTCCACGACCACGCACTCGCGCTTCTCGCGATCGCCGATCAGGTAGACGAAGTTCTGCATCGGGCCCACCTCGAGCTGCCGGAGGTAGAGCCTGGGCTCGGACGACATGGTTGCTCTCCTAGCGCGCCGGCTTCTTGCCGAGCCGGAGGCCGCGCTCCCAGAGGTACTCGGGCGTGCCCGAGTGCAGTGCGATCCAGCGCGACAGCACGAACAGCAGGTCGGACAGGCGGTTCAGGTAGCGGATCGCGCCCGGGTCGATGGTCTCGGCGTGCGACAGCTCGATCACGCGCCGCTCGGCGCGCCGGCAGACGGTCCGCGCCTGGTGCAGGAACGCCGCGACCGTGCCGCCGCCCGGCAGGATGAACGACTCGAGCGGCTGCAGGTCCTCCTGGCAGCGATCGATGCACTTCTCGAGCGCAGTGACCTCGGTGTCGCCGAGCACCAGCATGCCCGGGTACTCCGAGCCCGGTGGCGTCGCGAGCTGGCTGCCGAGGTCGAAGAGCTCGTTCTGCAATCCCATCAGGATGCCTTCGAGCTCGCGCGCGGCATCGGCCGCACGTCCGCTCGCACCCGCGGCGAGCGTCTGCTCGTTGAACGTGCGTGCCAGACCGAGGATCGAGTTCAGCTCGTCGACCGTGCCGAAGGCCTCGATGCGCGGCGAGTCCTTGGGCACTTCGGCGCCGCCGACGAGGTGGGTCGAGCCCTTGTCGCCGCCGCGCGTGTAGACGCGGTTGATGCGGATCGCCATCAGCGGGCACCGAGCCCGCAGCGCTCGCGCACGGTGTCGATCAGACGCTCGGCGTCGACCGGCTTCTTGAAGATCACGCCGTCGAGCCCGGCGACCTTGGCGCGCTTGATGATGTGGTCGCGGTCGTAGAAGAACGCCGTCATCAGCACGACGGGAATCGCGGGGTAGTGCTCGCGGACGTGCATGTAGAGGTCGTATCCGTCGACGTCCGGCATCACAACGTCGCTCAGCACCAGGTCGTACGGGGCATGCGTCAGCTCGACCTCGGCCTCGCGCCCGGATGCGACGGTGTTCACCGCAGCACCCGCGCCGCGCAGGATCTCCGCCACCGAGTGGCATACCGCGAGGTCGTCGTCGGCGACCAGCACGCGCAGCCCGCTCAGCGGTCCGTCGCCGGCCATGCTCGGCCGCGTCGAGACGCGCGGTGCCGTCGGCGTCTCCGGCCCGGTGCTGCGCAGGTCGGTCATCTGCGCGCCCGGCAGGTACTCGCGCGTGCCGTAGGTGCCGCCGTCCGCCATCTCGGCGAGCCGATTGACGGCGCGCTGGATCTTGTTGACGCTGCTCTCGATCGAGTCGAGACGCTCGGCCTGCACGTCGTACAGCGAGTCGTCCTGCATGCGGCGCATGTCGGCACCGATCAGCGACACGTTGTTCAGGACGGCAAACAGCGGGTTGTTGATCTCGTGCGCGACACCGATCGCGATCTCGCCGAGCGTGGTCAATTGATCTTGACGCTGGATCTCGGCGAGGTCCTTCGCGAAGCCGATCGAGCCGATCTGGTTGCCGTGCTCGTCGTGGATCAGCGCACCGGAGATGGCGACGTTCAGCCGGTTGCCGGAGCGCGTGACGAAGGTGGTCTTGAAGTTGCGGACCTTGCCCGGCGAGTCGATCGCGTCGTCCCGCATGGCCGTCATGACGGCGCGGGCGTCGGCCTCGCTGGGATAGAACATGCGGACGTGCTTGCCGAGGACCTCTTCGGGGAGATAGCCCAGCGCGGTGCGCGCGCCGTCGTTGAAGAAGACGATCGCGCCATGCTTGTCGACCGCGACGATGATATCCGGCGAGTCCTCGAGCAGACGCTCGAAGTAGATCGGGGGCAGTGCGGACATGATCCTGCGGAAGTCCAAGTCATGCTAAGGGCCGGGGTGCGGACGGTCAAGGCGGCTCCGGCCCTGCGTGCCATGACGGTGGTGCTGGTGTCCCTCGTCGTCGCGGGATGCTTCGCGCACCGCTATCCCGGCCTTCTCGAGAGACACCTCGAGGTCCTCGGCCTGTACGCGGACAAGCTCCAGACGCTCGCCGAAGACGACCGCACCGTCGCGGCCCAGGACTGGGGCGAGTTCACCTACCCCCTGCAGCGCGCCCGCGAGTTCGAGCACGTCGCCGCGTCCCGCTACCCCGAGCGCGCGTCGCTGAAGGCCTTCCAGAGGGCTCTCGAGGCCTACGCCTACCTCGTCGCCGACCCTGCGATCCTGTCCGCCCCCGACGCCGCAGCCGACGTCGCCGCGAAGGTCACCGCCTTCAGAGCGGCCGCCACCGCAGCCCGCGAAGCCCTCGCCACCGAACGCTAGGTCCGGCCGGAGCGAAGCGAGCGCCGGGAGGGGCACTGCTGACGGTCGAGCGCGGCGACCCACCGGCAGGCCCCGTGCACGCGAGCCAGCGGCGAGCGCCGAGCGAAGCGAGCGCGGCGAGTGGAACCCCGTTGGGCTCCGCCCAACGGGGCGAGGGGGCGCGTGCCCCCTAATTCGGTGGCAGCAGCACGACGCGCTTGGTGTCCTTGCAGCTCGCCAGGATCTGCGACACCGACTGCCCGAGCTCCGGATGCGAGACCTGCGGAGCCACCTCGGCGAGCGGCAGCAGGACGAAGCGTCGCTTTGCCAGCTCGGGGTGCGGGATCTTGAGCGTCTTCGACGACACGACCTCGCTGTCGAAGAACAGGATGTCGAGGTCGATGACGCGCGAGCCCCACTTCTTGCCGGCGACGCGCTTGCGACCCATCGCTTCCTCGATCGCCTTCAGCTTCTTGAGCAGCTCGGCGGCCGCGAAGTCGGTCTCGAGCTCGAACGCGGCATTGACGAACCAGGTCTTGGCGTTGCCGTGCGGCTCGCTCTCGTAGAGCGACGAGGTCCGGACGATCCGCGAGCCCGCGAGCTTGCCGACCCGATCGAGGGCCTCGGCAATGTTCGCCTTGCGGTCGCCCAGATTGGACCCGACGCCTATGAAGGCGCGGTGCGGCATCGTCGTCGCTCCCCCCCCGCCTGCTCCGCCACCCCGACCTCCGATCGGGAGGCCTCGGTCGGACCCCGGGGCGCCGGTTCCTTATCGAAATTTGGTCGACCCTACAACCGGTCGCGTGTCCAGTTTTTTCACTCGCCGCAGTGCAAGCTGTGCTTGTAGGTTGGACGCATCAGGTCTAATGTCCGCCCCCGGCGCGACCGGGCGAACGGAGCGTCGCGGGGCGCGAGGGACGCGGTCTCCGCTGCGGGCGCGGGCATTCGCCGCGCGGATCAGGAGCGACACGGTGAGGCTTTTCGTCGGCAATCTGCCCTACAACGTCACCAACGAGGACCTCCAGCAGGCATTCTCCGAAGCGGGGACCGTGAGCTCGGCACGCGTGATCACCGATCGCGAGACCGGACAGTCGCGCGGCTTCGGCTTCGTCGAGATGGGCTCCGCGGCCGAAGGCCAGAAAGCCATCAACCTGTGGAACGGCCGCGAGCTCAGCGGACGGGCGTTGACCGTCAACGAGGCGCGGCCGATGGCCGAGGGCCGTGGTGCGGGTGGAGGAGGGGGCGGCCGCGGCGCGCGCTACTGAGCGCGCAGGAGAGAACGGTGCGCGCGGCTCACTGCGGCCGCGGCAGACCGAGCACGTCGCGCATCGAGTAGAGCCCGGGCGGTCGCCCGCCGAGCCAGGCGGCGGCGCGCAGCGCGCCCGCCGCGAACGACTCGCGACTCTGCGCGCGGTGCGACAGCTCCACGCGCTCGCCGGTGCCGTAGAAGTAGACCGTGTGGTCGCCGACCACGTCGCCGCCGCGCAGCGCCATGATGCCGATCTGCTCGGTCGGTCGCTCACCGACGATGCCTTCGCGCCCGTAGACCGCCCACTGCTCGAGGTTCGCATCGCGGCCGGCTGCAGCGGCGCGAGCAAGGGCGAGCGCGGTCCCCGAGGGCGAGTCCTTCTTCCGCCGGTGGTGCGTCTCGCTGATCTCGATGTCGAAGCCCTGGCCGAGGAGACGCGCCGCCTGCTCGACCAGGCCGAGCAGGACGGTGACGCCGAGGCTCATGTTCGGTGCCTGCATGCACGGGACCTTGCTCGCGAGCTGCTCGACCTGCTTCTGCTGCTCCGCGGTGAAGCCGGTCGTACCGAGGACGACGCCGAAGCGGCGCTCGGCCGCCGCGCGCAGGTGCGCGAGCGAGGCCTCCGGTGCGGTGAAATCGATCAGCACCGCGCCGTCGAGCGGACCGGTGGGGATCTCCGTGGTGAGCGGAACACCGACGTCCGCGATGCCGGCGATGCGGCCAATGTCGGTGCCGGCATCGCGATGTCCGGGCGCCTCGAAGCCGGCGCGGAGCTCAAGCGCCGGATCGCTCGCTGCGAGCGTCACCAGCATACGGCCCATGCGACCTGCCGCGCCGGCGATCAGCACCGGAACGCGCGCCGCGCTCACGACAGGACGCCCGCGGTGACCAGGGCCTTGCGCAGCTGCTCGCGCGGACCCGCGGTCATCGGCAGCAGCGGCAGGCGCAGCTCGTCGCGGCAGCGGCCCATCATCGACAGCGCGGCCTTCACCGGGATCGGATTGGTCTCGGTGAACAGCGCGCGGATCACGGGCAGCACCTTGTACGACACCTGGCGGGCTTCGTCGTAGCGTCCCGCGAGCGCGGCCTCGGTCAGCTGCGCCATCTCCTTCGGGATCACGTTTCCTGCCGCCGTGATCACACCACGTGCACCCATCGCGATCATCGCGACGGTGAGGGAATCCTCGCCCGAGAGCAGGACGAAGCGGTCGCCGCAGGCGGCGATGGTGTCCATCACGCGATCGAGCGAGCCGGTCGCTTCCTTGACGCCGACGACGCGATCGATGTCCGCGAGGCGCTTCAGGGTCTGCGGCTCGATCGTCGAGCCGGTGCGGCCGGGGATGTTGTAGACGAGCAGCGGCAGCCCGCTCGCATTCGCGACCGCGCGGTAGTGCTCGACGATGCCGTCCTGCGTGGGCTTGTTGTAGTAGGGCGAGATCAGCAGCGCGCCCTGCGCGCCGGCCCGCTCCGCCGCGCGCGTGAGCTCGATCGCCTCGGCGGTCGCGTTCGAGCCGGTGCCCGCGATCACGGGGACGCGTCCCGCCGCAGTCTTGATGACCGCCGCGACGACCTCCGCGTGCTCGGCGTGGTTCATCGTCGCCGACTCGCCGGTCGAGCCGCAGGGCACGAGCGCCGTCTGTCCGCTCGCGATCTGCCACTCGACCAGCGCCTCGAGAGCCGCGTAGTCGACCTTGCCATCCTTGAACGGCGTCGCGAGCGCGACCATCGAGCCGCGCATCCAGGAAGTGTCGCCGCTCATACCTCGATCTCCCCCGAGAACACCTCGGTCGCGGGCCCCGTCATCAGCACGTGCCCGTCGCTGTCGCGCCATTCGATCTGCAGGTTGCCGCCGAGCAGCTCGATCTCGACGCGGCGCTGGCCGCGTCCGGTGAGCACTGCCGCGACCGCCGCCGCGCACGCTCCCGTTCCGCACGCCGACGTCTCACCGGAGCCGCGCTCCCACACGCGCATGCGCAGCCGGCTCGCCGGAGCCTTCTCGAGCAGCTGAATGAATTCCACGTTGACCTTGTTCGGGAAGAACGGGTCGGTCTCGATGCGCGGCCCGAGCGTGTGGACCGGTGCCGTTGCGGTGTCGTCGACGAACAGGATCACGTGCGGGTTGCCCATCGAGACGCAGGTGACGGTGTACGTCGTGCCGTCGATGGCGAGCGGCGCCTCGATCACGCGTCCGTCGGCGCGGACCGGGATCTTCGGTCCATCGAGGATCGGCTCGCCCATGTCGACCGTCACGCTCTCGACGGTGCCGGCGCGCACCGTCAAGTCGACGGTCTTGATGCCGGCGTCGGTCTCGATCGCCATGCGCTCCTTCGGGGCGAGGCCATGCTCGAAGGCGTACTTGGCGACGCAGCGGATGCCGTTGCCGCACATCTCGCCGCGGCTGCCGTCGGCGTTGTACATCTCCATGCGGCAGTCGGCGACGTCGGACGGACAGATGAGGATCAGGCCGTCGGAGCCGATCGCGGTCTTGCGCGGCGAGACGATCTGCGCGACGCGCACCGGATCGGCGACGCGGTGGGCGAAGGCGTCGACGTAGACGTAGTCGTTGCCGATGCCGTGCATCTTGGTGAAGGGGAGTCGCACGTCGGGCTCTCTACCAGCGGTCCCCGGACCGTGCCACAGAACGGGCGCACGCGACGGGCGGCGTCTTTCGACGGGCGTCGAGGCCGTGGCGCGCGATCCGTGCGCGCCTTGAACACGATCGTCCGGGGTGGCACTCACCACGGGATGAGCCAGCCCCCGTCGCGCACCGACATCGAGCGTCTCGCAGCCCAGCTGGGCACGCCCTTCTATCTCTACGAGGCAGCGGCGATCGCGCGGCGGATCGCTCTGGTGAAGGAGCAGACGTCGGCACCGGGCCTGCAGGCGCGCTACGCCATGAAGGCGTGCTCGGCGCACCTGGTCCTGAAGGAGATGGCGCGCGCCGGAATCTGGATCGACGCGGTGTCGGGCAACGAGGTGCTGCGCGCGAAGCGCGCGGGCTTCGCGATGGGTGCGAATCCCCCGGTGGTGATGCTCACCGCCGACGTGTTCCGCGACAACGCGCTCGACGTCGTGCGCGAGGAGGGCGTGCTGCCCAACGTCGGCTCGCCGGGACAGATCCGCGAGCTGGCGGCCGCCGGATATCGCGGCGGGATCGGGCTGCGCGTCAATCCCGGATTCGGGCATGGACACGTCCAGGCCTGCGACACCGGCGGGCCGAGCTCGAAGCACGGCGTGTGGATCGACGAGGTCGAGCGCGTCGCGGCGGACGCGAAGGCGGCCGGGCTGTCGATCGTGCTGCTGCATGCGCACGTCGGCAGCGGCCCGCAGATCGACGAGCTGTACGCGAACCTGCAGCGTCTGGCGTACGTCATGGCCGACCTGCTGCCGAAGCTGCCGGACGTGAGCGCGGTGAACGTCGGCGGCGGCATCCCGCACTCGTACCGCGATCCGAACGCCGTCGCGGATCTGGCTCCGCTCGGGCGCATCTTGCGCGAGTCGCGGACGCTCTTCTGCGAGCGCGCCGCCCGCGACGTCCGGGTCGAGATCGAGCCCGGCCGCTTCTTCGTGGCACCATCGGCGACGCTGGTGGCGCGCGTCACCGACATCAAGCACACGCGCACCAACGAGAAGGGCAAAGGCCAGGACTTCGTCATGGTCGACGCCGGCTTCTGCGATCTCGTGCGGCCGGCGATGTACGGCTCGTTCCACCGCATCGAGGTGGCCAGCGCCGAGCCCGGTCCGGCAGCACCGTTCGCGGTCGCGGGACCGCTGTGCGAGTCCGGCGACGTGTTCACGCGCGACGCGAGCGAGCTGATCGAGCCGCGCGAGCTGCCGACGCCGCGCATCGGCGACCTCGTCCTGCTGCGCGATGCCGGCGCCTACGGCGCGTCGATGAGCTCGAACTACAACTCGCTCGGGCGCGTGCCGCAGGTCTGGTGGAAGGACGGGCGGGCCGTGCTGATGTCGCGCCGGGAGACGCTCGACGACCTCCTGCGCACCGAGTGCGAGGAGCCGCTCGCGTAGCGTTCGCTCCGTCCGGCGAACGTCCGTGCGCGCGAGTCATCCCTGCGGGAAGCTCACGGCATGCTGCCCGGGAACGAATGGATGAAGTCCTCGCTCTCCGCCGGCGGGCTCGTGTACTCGTCGAAGGTGAACGCGATCACGTGGTAGCGGCAGACCTCGCCGGTGGGCGCGTCCGGGTCGACCGTCGAGAACGAGGCGGTCTTCTGGAAGCGCTGCTGGTCCTGCACCGGCACCGTCGCGACGAGCGTGCGCACGCCGTCGGGGCGGCAGATGCGCTCCACACGGAAGCCGGCGAGGTCGTCGAGCGCATCGCCGCCGACGTATTCTTTCGGCCGCTTCCAGCTGATCTTGACGCCCTCGGCGGTGTTCTCGAGCGTCACCGTGGGCGGCGGCTGCGGGATCACGAGCTCGGGCGGTCGTGGCGACCCGACACGGCCGCAGGCGGCCACGCCGA